>JAGOJP010000172.1 GCA_017995055.1 Candidatus Omnitrophota bacterium | reverse complement strand
TCGTTGCTTAACAGGTCATGCGCCAGGTACGGATGGTCCGGCCCGATATTCCAGACCGGCAAAGGAACAGTCACCATCCCGCATTGCGTATGATAGGGGTCGAGGTTCACGATGACAAGAATAATATTACGGCCGTCCCCGGACATTTTATAATACGCCAAAAGCGCGTCGTTTTTGGTTTCACAGAACCGGATATTACGCGTTTCCTGCAGAGCCGGATTTTCCCGCCGGATCTGGTTTATCCGGGCAATCACGTCTTTCAGGTGCCCGTCCTGGTTCCAGGTCCATGCGCGAAGTTCATATTTTTCCGATTGCGCGTATTCTTCTTTTTGGGGGACCGCTTTGTCGACGCATAATTCAAAGGCCGGCCCATAAATACCATAGTTGGATGACAAAGTCGCGGCGAGGATCAAACGCATGATGAAAGCCGGCCGGCCAGCGGATTGCAGGTGTACCGGCAGGATATCCGGCGTGTTAGGCCAAAAATTGGGCCTGAAATACTCGGCCACATCCGTCCGGGTTAACTCGGTCAGATAATCGGTAAATTCCTGTTTGGTATTGCGCCAGGTAAAATACGTGTAAGATTGCGTAAAGCCCCCCTTGGCCAACCGGTACATGACATGCGGCCGGGTAAAAGCCTCGGCCAAAAATATAGTCTGCGGATATTTTTTCCTGATATCCGCGATCATCCAGTCCCAGAAAGCGAACGGTTTCGTGTGCGGATTATCCACACGGAAAATACGGATCCCCTGCTCGGCCCAGAACTCAACAATGCCCTTGAGCTCATTCCACAGGTTCTTCCAGTCGGCGCTTTCAAAATTAATCGGCAAAACGTCTTCATACTTTTTCGGAGGATTCTCCGCGAATTGAATCGAGCCGTCCGGACGCCATTTAAACCAGTCCGGATGCGCTTTGACGTACGGATGGTCCGGCGAGCACTGATAAGCCAGGTCCAGCGCCACCTCTATGCCGTGACGATGGGCTTCCTCGATAAAATGCTTTAAATCCTCCAGCGTACCGAGGGACGGATGGATGCTCTTGTGCCCCCCGTCCAGAGAACCGATGGCCCACGGACACCCCGGGTCGTCGGCCTCACAGATAACAGAATTATTTTTCCCTTTCCGGTTCGTCACCCCGATAGGATGAATCGGAGGGAAATAAACCACATCAAACCCCATGCGGGCGATCTCCGGCAGCAAGCGTTCGCAGTCGCGAAAAGTCCCGTGCTTCCCATCCTGCCCCCAGGAACGGGGAAAAAATTCATACCAGGCGCTAAAAAGGGCTTTCTTCCGGTCAACGGTAACGGGGAGTTCCTTCGCGTAACGGGTCCCCTTCTCCCATTCCAGAAGATCCCGCATGAATCGTTGGACATCCCCGGACAAGGCCAAAGCCACGGCTTCCGAAACCGCGCCTTGGTCCCGAAACCGCCCGGCCCAGGAGCGGATGTTGTCAGAAGAATCTCCCGCGACCTTTTCCCGGGCCTGCTCCAGCAAATCAGCCCCAACGAGCAGATCCACGCTAACATTAACGCCGGCCTCCCATTTCTTTTTCAGGTCCCGCTGCCAAGAGCCGAAAATATCAACGCACCCCTGCACCGTATAAACATAATCCACCATACGCTCGATTTCGAAAGCCCCTTCCCAACGGTCATTCCCTAAAGGCAGCATGTCTGAATACTGCCATCCGGGGTCATTGACCGGACGGTATGCCAGCCTTACGGCAATCTCGTCATGGCCATCCGCAAACACACTGGCCTGGACAACAACCCTTTCTCCCTGAACGCGTTTAATCGGGAACTGCCCCCCGTTAATTTCAGGAGAAACTTCCTCCACGATGACTCGAGGCAGCACCTTGACTTTCACGGACGTCTTTTTGCTTTTGACTTCAGGCACGGATTTTCTCCTTGGTAACAGTGATATTTTTTATTATATTACAGAACGTTTTAACTTTTAAGGACAATTTTGAATAATCCACGCCCTCACACCGTTTTGCCGGATAAAATCCCGCGTATACAAGGCGGGCAGAGAGAACCCCCTCTTTCAAAATCAGCCTATAAGTTATGATGGGGAATAAAAAGCGGAACAAGAAAGGCGCCGTGGACTATACACTCGGCCTGGCTATCGGCTGGATCCCGGGGAGCAATCCCCCCCTTTGGTCAGTCACTTCTTAAAATCTTTGCTGGGCAAGGATGACGCAGACAGGCATTTGGAGAGCATTCCCCGCCGGAATTCAACGATTTCATATTTTTGAGCGCTAATTTCGTTCTTGATGAATTCAAAGGCCTTACGGTTATCGATGGTTTCCCCGCAGGTAAACACATCCACGGCCGCATAACCATATTCCGGCCAGGTATGGATACTCAAATGGGATTCAGCGACGACCACCACACCCGTTATCCCGAACGGGGAAAATTCATGAAAAAGGGAGTCGATCACCGTGGCTCCGGCGAGCTCAGCAGCCGTGATAATAGCGGACCTTAAAAGAGGGATATCGTTCAGGCTTTCCTGATTACATCCGTAGTATTCAATAATAGCGTGTTTGCCCAACATTGTGTTAAGATGACTCATACAAGAATTTAATTTTTGCATGGTATCCCTCTGGTTAAAAAATAATATTAAAAAATATAAAAGCGGAGGGCATCCCTCTTGTCTCCGCTCAATAATTAGACATATAAAATATCAGAAAACATAAAATTCTTCAATAATTTATTCAAATAGATAAAAAATCCCGTTTTCTCTACCAGGTTCCCCCCATTTCGGACGGACAGCTTATTTGATAGAAACGATCTTCACTTTAAAAACCAAATCCTATCCGGCCAA
>JAGOJP010000061.1 GCA_017995055.1 Candidatus Omnitrophota bacterium | reverse complement strand
CGCGGTCTTCTCCTGTAACGCCGGGGAAAACTGTGCCAGGTCTTCCAGGTTCAGAGAAAAGGCCGTCTTAAGGTTTACATAGGCCGGGCCGGAGTCGTTCAGGAACGCCCGGCCGCTGATATTGAATTTTGACTGATGATAAACGCCTGCGAATGTATCGATATTGAGGGTGTTTTTATCGACATCCATTTTGAGGGTGGCCTGCAGGTCGGGGGCCAGGATTGTGGTCGCGATGAAGGGGCGCTCAAACTGGCTGAGTTCTCCATTGAGAGTGAACGGACCCGTGAGGCGGAAAGGCATTTGGGAATACGTTACGGATAATCCGGTCCAGCGCAGCGTTCCATCTTTATACCGCAGAATCCCGGAGATCCCGGTTACCGGTTCCGGCCACCGGGGAGACTGAAGCTGCGCGTCTTCCAGGCGGGCGTTAATTTCCACCTGGGCTTCCTTGGGAGAGGATACCGGGCCGGTAAAGCTGCCTTCAACCTCGGCTTTCCCTCCCGGGGAAATATTCCAGTCTTCGAGTTGTTTTTTAAAAAAGGTGTTTAACAGATCTAAATTGAAATTTTTTGCACTGATGACTACGCCGATAAATGGGTTGTCAAAATTGCTGAGGGAGCCGCTTAAAGACAATGCGGTCCCGAACGCTTCTAAAGACAATTTCGATGTTTTCATCCGGTCACGGGTGAATTCAATGACGCCGGTGATGTTGTTTAACGGACCGGTTTGGGGCAGCCCGGAAAGCGATCCTTTATCCAACAGGGCTTTCCCCACGCAGACCCAGGGTTGAGGGTCTGCCGGAAAGTATTGAACCGTGAGGTCGACCTGCGGGTTCCCGATAAAATGGAGGTTGTCATCTTCATCGATAAAGGCCACCTCAAGGTTTTTGCTTTCGATCATTGTGCTTAAACTGAAATCCCGGTCCACGACCTGGAATCTGGACATTTTTAGCTGCAGCGTGTCTGCCGAAAGATTTTTCATCTTCGATTGCACTGAAACAGACTGCAACAGGGGGGAACACGTTACTTCCAGGCTTTGCCCTTTGCGGCTGAAAACGATGGGAGAGGCTAGACTGCCGGTGTCCAAGGCCAGGTCGGGTGCGAGAATTTTGACTTTTGAGGCCGATATTTCTCCGGTCAGGATGTTGGTATAAAGTTCCTGTTGATAATGGAATTCCTTCATCTGGGCCGATCCGAATGACAGGGATATCTCCTCGGAGGGGTTCAGGTAGCCCGGGGCGAGCTGGAGATTCCCTTTGATCACGAGGTCCTCTTCGGTCAGTGAGTAGGCAAGGGGTTTGGCGTTCAGGGAAATGTTCCCCTGAACTATTTTCATGTTGTTATGGGAGACCTCCGCTTTATCGAGAAGGATGCCGCCATGATAGTTTAATGTTTTTCCGTCATATCGGAAATCGGCGTTTTTCAGAACAAGGTTTCCTTTGACCGTGTTGTTGTTGAACCCGAGATCCAGGAGGCCTGTCAGTGAGCCGCCGGCCTGCCACGGCTGCCCCGGGGTCACGGCCAGGTTCACATCCGCCGTGGTTATTCCCGCTTGTGTCAGCCGGATATTTTTTAAGGGCGCGAAGCTCTTTATAAAAGGGAGGGCGTCGACATTAGCGGCTGTAACATTGACCTGCCAGGATTTTTGCGCGGGATTAAACTGGCCCCGCAGGGAAATCCCGGAAGAAGGCGCAGCTAATGCGGATTTGACCTGAAAGTCAATCCCTTTACTTAAAGACAGCCGGCAATCGGCGTTGATGTTTTTCATCGCGATTTTAAGGGCCGGGTCTAATTGAAGATTTGTGATCTCGGCCTGCCCGCCCGTAATCTGGACTCGGCCGAGCAGCAGGGGAAAAGGGCTTTGGGCTGAACTGGTTTTTGCCCGAAGCAGATCGGAAAAGTTCCACTGTCCATTCGGATAACGTATAACGTGGACAAAAGGATTCTTGATCAACAGGGTTGGAATAATAATTTGCTGGCGCTGGAGAAGCGGAGCGAAAAGGATTTTAAACTGAGCTTCTTTGATATGCACAAAAGGAAGATTCGGGTCGTCTTTCCGGAAAATGACGAAATCCTTGATGACAAAACCTTTGAACGGCCGGTAATGGATCTGGGCAAAATTAACCTCCCGGCGTAGAGATTTTCTGGCGGTTTCATAAACAATTTTTTTAAACTGTACCGGAAGGAAAAAATTATTTATATAATAGAATCCGGTGAACGCGATCATGAAAACAATAACAATAATGAGAATGGGTTTTTTGATCATAGGGTTTATTATAACATAACTGCGCCTCTGCACAAATTTCTTCCGAACGGAGTCACGGCCGTGCCAGGTTTTGCCTGGCGGATATTTTACGTGGACAGACTCGGCGGGCGTAGTATTATAAAAGGAAAACAGGGGAGACGGGGAGAGAGAATGAGACAACATGACAGAAGGCGGGAGGCGCGTTTCGCCTTCAACTTGCCGGCCCGGATCAGTGTCGGGTCACAGCTTTCGTTGCAGGGGAGATTGAAAGACCTATCCTTTAAAAGCGCGTTTATCGAGATGAAAAACAGCGTTTATCTGGATAGGAATGATGAAGTCGGGTTTTGTATTGAGCGGCTTTCGGGGGACGGCTCCCGGATGATTCATGGGCTGGCGCGCGTTTCCCGGGTTGTGGCCGGGGAAGGCCTGGCGATTTATTTCACGAGAATGGATGAAACCTCAACGAGTCATTTGAGAGAACTGCTGCATGCTTGAGAAAGGGGCGCGGGCGTGATTCAACCTGGCCGGAGGAAGGGAGAGGCGGCCTTATTTAAAGCGGCCGGGGCGGGCGGGATCAGCCTGTTGTTTTTTCTGGGGCTCTTTTTGTGTACCCCGAGGCTGGTTTGTGCCGGGCTGGCGCTGTTGCCGGCGCAGGAGAGGGAGGTGAGGTCTTATTTGCGGAACAATTTTGAACAGGCGTTGGAAGAAGAATGTTTCGTGGATGATTTGCTTGCTTATCTGCGTCATAAGATTCCCGGCGCCCCGGAGCATTTCTCTCCTGCCCTGATGGCATATTATGGGGCTTTACAGGGTCTTAAAGCAAAATATTCCGCCTTGCCGGCCCAAAAATTGCATTACCTTAAAGTCTGTTTAAAGTATTTGGATCAGGCTGTTCAATCTCCGGGCGCTGATTTGGAAACCTATTTCCTCCGGTTTTCTTCCCTGCATCATTTGCCCCCGTTTTTTGATATACCTAAAAAGCGGTCTGAGGATATTCAGATGATCTGCCGCCTTCTGGAAAAAAGAGACTACTCTGTTTTGGACCGGGAATTCCAGTTAAAGGTTGTTGATTTTATGCTGCAAAGCCGGCGCCTTAATGCCCAGCAGACCAAAGAATTGAGTGTTTTTAAGTCGGCATTAGCCGGATTTTAAACGCCTCTGCCTGAAGCTGTTTCAGGGATTTTGGGAAAACCGGCCTTGTTCCAAGGCCGGTTCCACAGGAAGCGGACGATGAAATATCCCTGGAGCAGGAGCAGGAATTTTTGAAAATCAGGGATGCGGATCCTCCTTTTCAACAGGACGCGGACAGGATGTTTTTTGATTTTTTTAAACAGGGCGGTGTAATAAAGGTATACGGAATACACGGCGAGAACATAAGCCCGGGGCATTCGCTTAATGCCTGCGAGTGCCTCCTGGAATTCCTCTTCGATCTCCGTTTCGATTTTTTTCTTGGCCGCTTCATCGATGCCTTGCCGGCCTGCGACCCCGGGTAAATAAATCCGCCCCCGGTCATCCAGGTCGCCTTTAATATCCCGGAGGAAATTCGTTTTCTGGAGCGCGGAACCGAATTTTTGGGCCGGCGCCTTCAGCTCCTGAAATAACGCGTCATCCCCGTCGCAAAAAATTGTCAGGCACATGAGGCCGATGACTTCGGCGGACCCATAAACGTAATTTTTATAAGATTCCTGGCTGTGCGTCTGATAGGTGAGGTCCATTTCCATGCTGGTCAGAAAAGCCTCGATGTAGTCCCGTTTTATATTGTATTTGCGCACGACATGCTGGAAAGCCTCCAGAACGGGGTTTGTCGACACGCCCGCGCGGATGGCATCAAACGTGTCCTGCTCAAAATCTTTTAACAATTTTTTTTTGTCATAATTATGGAACGTGTCGACGATTTCATCGGCGACACGCACGAATCCGTACAGGTCATAGATCGCCTCCTGTGTCTGGCGGGGAAAAGCTTTGATCCCGCAGCTGAAGGACGTGCTGTAGCGGTTGGTCAGGAGGCGGCTGATCCGGTGACAGGTTTCGTTATAAAGATCCATGGTCCTGCATGATCCTCTCGCACGTGAGTTTTGAGCCGACGATCACCATCGGGAGTCCCGTGCCGGGGATGGTTGAAGCGCCGACATAGTAAAAGTTGTTTAATTTTTCATCCTTGTTTTTGGGACGGAAATATCCCATCTGGAATATCCCGTGGCACAATCCTAACCCCGATCCCCGGTAAAGACAGAAGAGGGCTTCCCAGTCTTGCGGGGTCAGGATTTTTCGGGTGACCGTGTTTTTTTTGACATCGAAATCCGTCCTCCTGGAGAAATCATTGATGATATTATCTGCGAAGGGCTCCTGGTCCGTCCAGTCCTTTTTAAAACGCAGGTCCGGGACAGGGCAGAGGATTAAAATGCTTTCGCAGCCCGGCGGAGCATAATCCGGATAGGCCTTGGAAGCGACATGGACATAATAATACGGTCTTTGCGGGCTGACCGAAGAGGACAGGGTTTTTTTCGCGTATCCTTTAAAATTGTTGCCGAGAAAATAGTTGTGCTGCAGGGTGTTTTCGATTTTTCCCTTGACTCCCAAATAGATTGTGAAGGGGGCGAAACTCCAGTTCATTTTGTCCAGCCGGGCGGGGCAGTATTCCGGTCTTCGTAAAATTTGTCCGCGAAAAGAGGCGGCGTCGGCGTTGCAGACAAAGACATCGGCCTCCCAGCGGCGCCCGTTTTGGTCTTCGACTCCGACAGCCCGGTTATTATTTTTCAGCACCTCCCGGACCTCTGACTCAAAAATAAGACGGCCGCCTTTTGTCTTGATGATTTCCACCAGGTCTTCGACGAGGCTGTACATCCCCCGGGAGACGCCCCAGTATCCGTTATGGCGGAACTCGATGTAGTTCAAAAGGGAATAGATGGCCGGCGTTTCAAAAGGGGTCGCGCCCAGGAAGAAGGCAACCAGGGAAAAGATGATCCGGACCTCCTGGGACGTGAAATTCCGTTCCACCTCCTGCCACATATTCCTAAGAAGATAAGGGGGAAGGGCCGTGTCCCATCGGGCCATTTTGCCCAGGAAATCCGCGAGGCCGTTGAAATTGCTTTTGATGAGCGGGCCTTCGGTGTCATGGAATATTTTCTGGCCGCGAGTCAGGTATCGGTCGATTTTGGTTTTGAGATGCGGCTCGATGGCGGCGAACTCCTCTTCGAGGCGGGACAGGTTTTTCCATATCTTGTAAGGGCGGGGCCGGTGTTCAAAAAACACCTGATAAAGGGGATCGAGTTCTTTCAACTGAACGGTGGGCGCCAGGCCGCAGCTTCGGAAAAGTTCTTCGGTCTCATAGGTCATGCTCATAAAGGACGGGCCTATGTCGAACTTGAATCCGTCGAGTTTGATCTGATTCAGCCGCCCGCCCGGCGTCGCGTTTTTTTCAAGGATCGTGACGTCGTATCCGGAGGAGAGAAGCCGGAGGGCCGTGGCTAACCCGCCTAACCCCGAGCCGATTATTAAAGCTTTTTTCATGGCACCCCTTTTTTGGAAAGTTTTTATCGGTTGTGATCAGAAACGACAGACAGGGGCCTCCTGACAATAAAAAAATCGAATTGTTCAGTTTTTGACCGGAAGGGTGGAAGAAATCCAGTTGAATATTTTGCCGTTTTTAGGAGACTTCATGAATCCTTTGATGGTTTTTGTTAATCCTTCTGCATCCAGACCGCAATGTTTTAACAGAAGAGACCGGGCGCCGTGCTGGATAAACTCGGAGGGGAGATGGATCATTTTAATTTCAATGGCGTTTTTATGCTCCGGATAGGTGTGCAACAGTTCCAGAACGGCGCTGCCAAATCCGCCTTCCACGACCCCTTCTTCCAGAGTGACAATTTTTTTGAATTTGGAGATTTCTTTCATAAACATTCCCGGGTTTAACGGTTTTGCGAACCGGGCGTTCACTACCTTTGCGGAAATACCGTCTTTGGCTAATTCTTGAGCGGCTTGCATGGCGGGCCGGACCATGCTCCCCAGGGCTAAGAGGAGGATATCGTCGCCGTCTTTGATCACCTGGGGATACCCCAAGGTCAGTTTTTCTTGAGGCAGGCCGGATTCAACAGGGATGTCCTCCTTCGGGTAGCGGATCGCCACGGCCTGGTTTAAAGAAACGGCGAAGGCCAGCATATCTTTTAATTCCGGGATGTCCTTGGGAGCCATGACGACCATCTCCGGGACATGGCGCAGGTACCCGATGTCAAAGAGCCCTTGATGGGACATGCCGTCCGCCCCGACGATCCCGGCCCGGTCCAGGACGAAGATGACCGGGAGCTTTTGCATGGATACGTCAGAAAGGATTTGGTCATAACCTCTCTGTAGAAAAGTCGAGTAGATGGCCACAACGGGTTTGAAGCCCTTCAGCGCCAGGCCGCTGGCAAAGCACACCGCGTGCGCTTCGGCGATCCCGACATCGAAAAATCTTTCGGGCAGCTTGTCCCGGAAAGCCTGTAACCCGGTCCCCTCGCACATGGCGGCGGTAATAGCGACGATTTTTTTGTCTTCCTGGGCTAACTCTAAAAGCTTGTCGGCGAAAGCTTCGGTATAACTCATTTTATCCGGAGATTTTTTCTTTGTAAAAGTTCCTGTTGTGCGGTCAAAACAGGACGCCCCGTGGTATGCGACGGGATTATTTTCAGAGGGGGCGTAGCCATGCCCTTTTTGGGTGATTACATGAATGAATATCGGCTCCTTCAGCTTTAAGGTGGCTATGTTTTTAAATGTTTCTATCAGGGACTGCACGTTATGTCCGTCCAGGGGGCCGAAATACCGGAATCCCAGTTCTTCAAAAAAGATACCGGGAACGATGAGCCCCTTGAGGAATTCCTCAAACCGCTCCGTGACTTTCATCATCCTCGGTCCCATGCGCTGCAGGCGGGTTTCAACAAAACGGTGAACGCCGTCTTTGACCCGGTTATAAATCGGCTGGGAGATGAGTTTGTTCAGATATTTACTGAGGCTCCCTACGTTGGGGGAGATGCTCATGTCGTTGGAATTCAGAATAACGATCAAGTCTTTTTGAGCCTGGCCGACATTGTTCAGGCCTTCAAAAGCTAAACCTCCGGTCAGGGAGCCGTCCCCTAGGATAGCGATGACTTTTTCGTTCCCTTTCAGGAGGTCCCGGGCCGCGGCGATCCCGGCCGCCAGGGATATGGAGCTGGAGGCGTGGCCGGTTGTAAAAGGGTCGTAAGGCGATTCTTCTCTTGTCGGATAGCCGCTGATGCCGCCGAATTGCCGTATGGTATTGATCCGGTCTTTCCGTCCGGTCAGGATTTTATGGGCGTAAGCCTGGTGCCCGACATCGAAAAGGATACTGTCCTGAGGGGCATTAAATACGTAGTGCACCGCGATAATCAGTTCAACCGTGCCCAGGTTGGAAGCCAAGTGCCCTCCGTTCTCCGAAACAACCTCGATGATTTTTTGCCTGATTTCTTGGGCGAGAACAGACAGTTTGGCGATATCCAATTTTTTGAGGTCTTGGGGGCTGTTGATTTTTTCCAAATACATGACAAAGGTTCTCCGGTGTTTTAAGCCGATACACGAGTTGTCGTGAGATCTATACTTTTTAACCGATCACTCTCAAATGCAGGGAAAGCAGTCTTTTTGATGTCGGACTATCTCATCATGATTTCAAGGTGGAGGTATTATATTATGAAACGCTGTCATCATCTAGCATTTTCTCTAGGAAAGGGGGAGGGGGATGGAGGCCCCTGGGTTTTGAGGAGCTCTCGCGCCGGACCGGGAAGCACAAATATCCCTGCGCGAGGTATCTGGAAATCCTTCTGGACGTCGTTGTGAAAATCTGCTATAAATGACCTTGTTTTTCCCGACCTTTCTGCGTATGGATCTTTCCGCTATTTAGGGTCAGACTCATACAAAGGCCTTGAAGCGGAGAGTTTGAATCCGTTTGCCAATACCGGGGAGTAGCGCAGCTGGCTAGCGCACATGCTTTGGGAGCATGGAGTCGAGGGTTCGAATCCCTCCTCCCCGACCAAATATTACCTTATCATATCGTCATATTTTTATGGTACCTGGGATGAATTCCACGATATTTAAAAGGACTGGAAACGCTTAAGCGGCATGCAGGCCAGCGGGGTGGGGGTGTTCAGTGTAAATCCCGTTGCGTCTCCGGGGGAGATGTGTTACAAATAGGGGTGTGTTTTCAGGAGGGGCCGTATGTTTTGGAATAAGTTTTTTATGAAGGGAATTAAGGTGGGAGGACTCGTAGGGCTGGGCTTTTTACATCTTGCCTGTGGCGCCCCGGATTGCAGCAAATTTTCTCTGGAGCAACAGAAGAATCTGAAGAAATGCGTCTATAAATCTCTGGACCGTGACGGGCGGCTACGGCAGAAAGGGATAAAACGTTTTGGAAAGGTGAGCGGGAAGGCCAAGACATTATACGAAAACGGAAAACTCAAGGCCGTCAACGAATACGTGGAAGGCCGCTTGCACGGGTTGTCGATTAGTTATTATCCCAATGGTAAGGTGGAAAGCCGAGTGCAGTATAAAAACGGCCGGCCGGACGGGCTTAACCAAACTTTTTTTGAGGTTGGAACCATAAGCAAAGAATATGTTTATAAAAATGGTTTGCCGCAAGGGCCTTATAAGAAGTTGAACCCTAAGGGGGAACTCCTGGAAGAGGGGCAGTATGCGGAAGGCGATTTGCAGGGTCTTATTAAAATATATGATAACGGTACGCTTTTTTCTGAACAGGAATATAAACAGGGGAAGAAAGCTGGGGTTTACAGGGAGTATTACCCAACCGGGGAAGTGTCTCAAGTTTCTGCCTGGGTTGAGGGCAAATTGACCGGAACCGTGCAGGTGTTTTACAAAAGCGGTAAACTGAAAGAGACATACACTTTGGACAACGGTTTGCTGACAGGGACCAAGAGCATTTATGAGCCGGACGGGAAGATTCTCGCGGAAGAAAGTTATATGCAAAATCAGTTGAACGGGGAGTGCAAATATTACAAACAGGGGGTTTTGCGCCAGGTTGACTTTTATCAGGATGGTTTCATGTATAAGAGGCAGATTTACGCCGGGGAAGGGAATCTGGAGATAGAATACGATTATACAGGGCAAAACAGCGGTGCCCGCCCTTAAAATCGAGGAGGACCACGGAGAGTTGATGCCGCTGCACCCCATAAAGAGGGTTTGATGGTTAAGAAAAAAATCCTTGTGGTTGACGATGAGCCCGATATCGTTGAATTGATCCAGGCTAGGCTGGTGCGGGCAGGGTATGACGTGATATGCGCTTATAACGGCGCAGAGGCCTTGCGGTTAGCCAAAACGTGTATGCCGCATTGCATTGTCCTTGACATGATGCTGCCGGATATTCAGGGCTCCAGCGTGTGCGCGCAGTTGAAAACGGATGAAAAATATTATAGGATTCCCATCCTTTTGCTGACGGCCCGAAATCGGGATTATGACAAGGATATCGGACGGGCGGTTAAAGCGGATGTTTATATGACCAAACCGTTTGATCAGAACGAGCTGTTGCGCAAAATTCAGGAATTACTCACAGGAAAGTCTTAACGGTTACAGGAAATTGGGGGTGACGCCCTTTGGCTTTCCCGGGGGACTTCCATTCGGGTGAAAAACTGATTGATGAAAAAAAGCCATCCTTCCTTGACTTCGGCGTTTCAGCTGCTCCATACGTATATCTCTCCAGTTTTCCTGTTGTTTTTTCTTGACGAAGCTGTTGTCACTACATATATTCCTCCCGGGATTGTGGCCTCACAGAAGTTTTTCCTGGCAGTTTTATGTTATATAGGCAAATTGGTTATCGGCAGCGGGGCCTGCGGCACCCTGTCCGAATTATTGTCCGGAGAGAAATACAGCGTCACAATTCATGACTTCTGGAGGAATGTCCGTGATTTCTGGCTTCTGACGATGCTGATGCATATCCTGAAAGTCGGCCTCCTTTTTTTTGTGTATTTTTGGGATCAGACCGCGCACCTGGCGCTGTTGGGGGCCTGCCTGGACCTGCCCTTGCTTTTTTTCCTGAGCGGGATAATCCTCCACAAAAAATATCGTGCTCAAGTCGGTTTTCATTGGCGTTCCGGAACATTCCCGGTCAGGACCATGGGGCCGATTGTCCTGGTTTTTGCGGTCCAGGCGGCTGTCTTTTTTTTGCAGTCGTCTTCCCCGGTCAAGGAGGGAGCTCTGCTGGCGGTTTTTATCTCTAAGTATCTCTATATCCTTCTTTTTATCCTCATCACAAAATTTATTTTAGACGGCCTGCCGGCTATCAGGGATTTTTATTCTGCCCGGGCGGAATTGTTCCTCGTTAATCCTTTGGGAGGAGGGACAATATGGGAGAGTCTGGCCTCGCTTGTTTTAAGATCTCATCCGCCGGTTTTCACGGTTATCAAGGCGCTGACGCCGCCGGCGTATACGGTCAGAACTTTCTCCCGGATTCTTTGGCGTAAACGTTATTACAAACCGGGCGTGTTGGTCGCGATAACATGCTACACGTGCAATAGTTTTGAGGCTTATAAAATCGCCAAGGAATTCCGGAGACAGGGAACCCGGGTTGTCATGGGGGGGCCGCATGTGACCAGCCTGCCCGAGGAGGCGTTGGCGTTTTGTGACAGCGTGGTGGTGGGCGAAGTGGAAGGCGTGTGGGCGGCAGTCCTGGCGGATTATGAGGCCGGCGGGCTTAAACCCGTGTATCATGGCATCCCTTCCGAAAGCCATTATAATCAGGTGCATCAATATCTTGTGCGCGCTCCTTCGCATGAGGTCATGGCGTATATGGAAACCACCCGCGGGTGCAAATTCCATTGTCATTTTTGTTCGGTTTACAATATTTATGAAGGCCGGATGAGGAAAAAACCGGTACCGGAAGTCGTTGAGCTTATAAAAAAACTCCGGCCCCGGCACTGGTGTTTCCGTTTTATAGACAGTAATATTTTTTCCGACCCGGCGTATGCGAGGGAGCTGTTTGAAGCGTTGGTTCCTTTAAAAATTATCTGGACCGGGAGTAGCAGCCTTGATATCGCCGCACATGAGGATTGCTTGCGGCTGGCCAGAGCCAGCGGCTGTATAGGGCTTTTGGTCGGGTATGAAATTGCCCCGAGCTCCACCGAGAAAAAACAAGGGGGCAAACTGAAGATGGCGGACCGCTATCTTGAATACACGCGAAAAATCAAAAAAGCGGGCATAAGCGTGAAAGGACACTTTATGTTCGGATTCGATTCCGACCGTCTTCGGGACATTCCGGCTTTATGGCGGTTTTGCCTGTCTATCTTGCCGTCGTGGACGGTCCTCAGCATTGTCACGCCCCTCCCGGGAACGCTCCTTTATCAGGACATGCTGTCCGAGGGGCGGGTCATGAACGCGAACTGGAAGCGGTACACGACCTTCCAGCTGCTTTTACAGCCGCGCCGGATGGACTATGTCACACTGAAGACGTTATACCCCTTTTTGAAAATATTTTTCTTTTTCACAACGTCTCAAAACGGCTGGCTTTTGATGATAGCCGTTTTTTTGATTTTGAAAATTTTTTGGACGGTGCTGAGCCCCGGCCTTGTGTCGCCCTGAATCGCGCCCGCAAGGATGACGTTAATCGCCGTCTGGAAACAGCCAGGCCGGTTTTAGGCGGGGACTCCGGCCGGGAGGAGGCGGTTTATGAGAGAAACAGGAAAGTGTTTCCGGGAGTCTTATCAAATTCTGCACTCCTATCTTTTTTCGGTGCTCATATTATTTTTTTGTGAAGGGGCGGTAATCAATAATTATTTCAGCGGGGCATTTATCCAAAGAAATGTCCGCGTTTTCTTTATCGCGGGAACGCTGATCAGGGTCTTCCTTTACAGTGGGATTCTGGGAGCCCTGGTCGATCTCTGTACGGAACAAGAATATTACATCACCCTGAAGTCCTTTATGCGGAATGTCAGGGAAGTTTGCCTTCTTTACTTATTGGCCCAGGCGGTAAAGCTGTCCGTCTTGTTTTTATTTTTTTCCGCCGGGCTGGATTTGCAAAACGGGCTTGTGGGGTTCGGACTGGATTTGCTTGTTTTATGCGCCCTGGCCTTCGGGCTTCTGCGGCGGAAGGCCGCCGCTGGCGGGATCAAGCTGCGGGTTTTTCCGGCCATCACCCTGCCAGATGCCGCTGTTATCGTTTTGATATGGGGTCTTCAGCTGGCGGCGCATGTGCTTGTCCCGGGGGAGGGATTAAAGAATCCCCACCTTTCCGGAGCTCTTATCGGGGTAGAGAAATATTTAAGTTTATTGCTGTTTATATTCATAGTGAAAGTTTATATTCAAAGGAGTCCGCAATTAAGGGACAGAGGGAGAACGCGGAAAGAGATTTTTTTTGTTAATCCCCTTGGCGGAGGGTCTTCCCGCGAAGATTTTTCGTCGCTGTTTATCGTGTATTATCCCTATAATTTTCTTGTTCTGGAGGCTTTAACTCCGCCGCGGTACCATATCAGAAAATTCCGCCGTGTTTTTTGGCGTAAGCGGTATTACAGGAAGGATGTCCTCGTCGCCATTACCAGTCATACCTGCAATATCCACGCGGCCTACAAGATAGCGAAGGAGTTCAGGAAAAGAGGCGCTAAAGTCGTGATGGGGGGCTCCCATGTGTCCTGCCTTCCGGAAGAGGCGTTGGCGTTTTGTGACAGCGTGGTGGTGGGGG
>JAGOJP010000171.1 GCA_017995055.1 Candidatus Omnitrophota bacterium | reverse complement strand
CTCCAGGGTTTTGTACCCATCCCCGAGAATAGCGGAATGGTGGACAAAAACATCATCCCCCCCGTCTCTGGATATAAAACCGTACCCCTTTTGATTATTAAACCACTTAACTTTACCTTG
Organism: Candidatus Omnitrophota bacterium; assembly: GCA_017995055.1. Lineage (GTDB taxonomy): Bacteria > Omnitrophota > Gorgyraeia > Zapsychrales > JANLHA01 > JAGOJP01. Next base: position 2,704 of record JAGOJP010000171.1, on the reverse strand, counting down.
TGCCATTACTTACCCTCCTTTCTCCTATTCACGCAAGCAAATAATGGCAGAAACCGGCACCTTTCGTACTCCTTGATTTAGGCAAATTATTGAGATGACCTCAAAAAACGAAGCCTAGAAGGGCACCTAAAAAGTAACCACGTTCACGCTATTATTCACTTCAAATGTAGTATGCCTGATTTGTCAAATATTGTCAAATATGATGTATACAAAAACCCAGGCCCAAGGTGAAAAAAACTAAAATCACGGTTCGGCGTCCGCCAGCAACTGCGTTAATTTTTTCTCATAGCGGTCAAAACATGTCCTAAGAATATCATCCATTGACATCTCGTATTCCAGGAGCAATTCCAGGCATAGAACAATTAAATCTCCTGTTTCCACCAAAAAATGGCGGTTCCCCTCTTCCCAAAGATCCTGAATCTCCCCGGCATGGTGGGCCATTAAATCCAATAATCGGCGGCTGTGGTCATAGCCGACTTTTTGATTATACGTCTTTGATAAACCATGAATACCCCGGATACGGCTTACCGCGCCAGGGGTCAACGCATGATCATTCATATTTTTCATCTCCTTCAAACAATGAGATTCCCACCCCCTCACAGACGCGGACCTTATTGTCTCAAGCCCTGCGGGGACCAATCGTTGTCCAGGAATTCCATGGCTGAATCCGGCTCTGATCCCTGCCTTGATTACGGGCGGGGAATTCCCCAGGGGACTAAAATTGGCCGCTTTTCAATAAGAGGATGGTGCAGGCGTGCTGGGTCATGATCCCCGCTGCCTGCGCCCTGCGTTCCAAGGCCTCATTTTCAGTGCCAGGGTTAAAAATAATTCTCCTGGGGCGGCTCTTAAGAATATCCGCCTGAATCCCGGAAGAAATCCCGGCGCTCACATACAGCGTAATCGTATCCGGGGAATCAGGCACCGCAGCCAGTCGCGGATAAACAGGCACCCCCAACACGGTCTTGATCCGGGGATGGACCGGATAAACCTCATGTCCGTGTTTTAACAATAACTCGACCGCCCTATAAGCATAGCGGTCCTCTTTATCAGAAGCTCCCAGCACCGCGACACGCATTCCTTCACGCCTTCCTGAAATAAAATTCATTTAAAAAAGCATTCAGCCGCTGGATAAAAGTACGGTCCGAAAACCGTCCCAGGTAAACATTCGCTCCGGACAAAAGGCACGCTTCATGGCCCGCGTCTATCATTTCAGTCTGCTGGTGTATATCCTCGCTGCCCAGGTTTTCCACCCGGTAATAGCTAAACACACACACCGGGACAGTCTGAAAATCAGGCAGAATACGCAAGGCTCGGATATAATCTGCTGGAGCGCCCAATCCCGCTAAAAGGACATCCACGATAATCAGATGAGGGTGAAAAACTAACGCCCGGGTCAATAGTTCATGGCCTTGGCGGACAACGGCCACTTCGCAGGCTTCCTGCCGGAGAAGCCTGGCCATAATTTCAGCATTATCACGGTCCTGCCCCCCCAGCAAAACCTTCCGGCGATAAAGGTATGACTGGCGCTGCTGCACACTCAGGTCCAAAGCTTCCCCGGGGCTCCGGCTCCGGGAAAGGGCGCTGGATAAAAGCGACAGCAAAAAATATTCATCCACCGGTTTCTTTATGATATGCTCAACCCCCAGAACTCGAAAACCTTCCTCCCTTTGGCGGCGGCTTAACAACAGAACGATGGGGATCACGGCGAGTTTCTTGGTATTCTTGACGCGCTTACAGAATTCAAAGGCCTCCCCCCCCGCCCAATCTTCATCGATGAGAAAAATATTGACCGGCTGACTGTTCATAGACTCAAACCCGGCCTCTCCGGAGGACGCCAGCAAGAGCCGGTAGCCGGCCTGCTCCAATAAAAGGCCGAGCCGCTGAAGAAAGGCTTGGTCATGGCTGGCAGCAAGGATACAGGGTGTCATGAGAAATTCCTCCGCAGGACGGTGCACCCCTCCAGACTCTGTTCACCGGCCTTAGAGACATTAACGTCCTGGGCAGACGGGATAAACACAGGAAAAAAAAAGTCCTGACTTGCCGCCAGGACTTAAATGCACATCATATATACGTTACCGGAAATTATCAACTTTTCCGGGTATTTTGTTCAATGTGGACCTGGCAAAGAGCCTGCTGGGCCTGCATCCTAAGCTCAAATGCCCGGTTTTGTCCAGAACCATATCCCATAACACCGCCAATCATCGCACCGATGGCCACAATAAGGGCGTCATAACTTCCCAACAAAGCATCACTCACGGCTCCAAAAATAATGATCCCGAAAAAGATGCCTATGAAAAAATGCCGCATCGTTGTAGCTTTGGCTTGCGAGTATAGCCGTTTGGAATATGTTCTGATCAATTCAAGATCGTATTCCACCATATTGGGCCTCCATTGTATTGGTTAATAATCAAAAAGATATCCAATCTATACCTCAGTTATATACGGAAAGCTCTTAGATGTCAACGTGTAAAGAATTTTTTTCAGCTCCCTTCCATGAATAATTTTTTATATCTCTGCCCATAAACGCACCGTTCCCGGCCGGGCCAGGCATCATGTAAAATGTCCCGTATCGGAAGGCAGCGGAAAAGGCGCCCGCTTCGCGTTGTTCTCAGCCCAAAACGGTTTTCATAAATACGGCAAAAAAAACGCCCCGGCGCTTCCTCCGCCAGATGCTCACAGGGGTCCCCATCCAGGGCCCCGCAAC
>JAGOJP010000170.1 GCA_017995055.1 Candidatus Omnitrophota bacterium | reverse complement strand
TGTCTGTGCCGCTCATATCGCTTGTGGGGTATACCAACGCCGGGAAGTCAACGCTGTTAAACCGATTGACCGGCGCCCAGCAGGTCGTCAGGGAGGGGTTGTTTACGACGCTGGATTCGTTGTCCCGGCAATGTGTCCTGCCCAACCGGCAGAAGGTGATCCTTTCCGATACCGTTGGGTTTATGCAGAATTTGCCGCACAATTTGATTGAATCTTTTAAGGCCACGCTTGAAGAGGTGGTTTTTGCCGACATGCTTCTTTTGGTCCTGGATGTTGGCGATGTCCATTTCCGGAACCGGCATCAGGCTGTGTTAGAAGTTTTAAAAGAGCTTGGGGCGGACCAAAAGCCGATAATAACGGTATTGAATAAGATTGACCTTATTGACGACCGGGCGTGGTTGAGTGAATTGAAGAGCAGTTGTCAGCATCCTGTCGCAATTTCAGCCAGGACAGGAGAACAGGTGGAGGAACTGTTGAGGACGGTGCAACGGCTGCTCGGAGATTTTGTCACGGAAGTTGAGGTCACTTTGCCTATATCCCGCATGGACCTGGTACACCGGGCTTATACCGAAGGCCAGGTTTCTGCAGTGAAATATTATAATGAAGTTATTTATCTTCGCGCGACTATCCCCTCCCAAATAGCCTCTGTTTATTATAATAGTCAGATCCCCGGTCAAGAATAGAAATCAGCCTTTCCCATATAAGAAGCCCTGGCCAGTTAGAAAATCTAATTATTTTAGTTATATTTTCTTGACAAAATAATTATCGCATGTTATATTTTGGGTGAGATTAACGGAGGGATAAAAATGGATGAAAGCTATCCTGATAATTTTGATGTTGAAATTAATCCCACCGAGCCGTTATTTATCATCAGCGTGGTCAGTGAAATGGTTCATATCCCTATATGGACATTAAGAAAACTGGATGAAAGAGGAATCGTTTGCCCGGAGAGGATTGGAAAAAAGACCCGCTGTTATTCCAAGGAACAGATAAAAAAATTGAATTATATTCGATATTTATTGTTTATTAAAAAAGTTAATATAAGCGGAATACAAATTATTTTAGATATGGATAGAGAAGAATAATTTTTTTTATTTTTAAAATAGCACTCCCGGCATGGGTGTGCTAATAGATCAATAAACAAAGGAGGTTGCCATGTCACTTATAAAATGGAGAAAATTACAACCAGGACTCGGAACTGATGTCTTTGACTGGGAGTACCCGTTTTTCGGCCTGTCATTTTTCCCTTTAATAAAGGAAGGTGACGCAGGGAACGGGAGCGTATCCCCGGCTTTTGATGTCATAAAAAATAACGAGAAAATCATTGTTAAGGCGGATATTCCCGGACTTAAGAAGGACGATATCCAGATATTTCTGGACCGCAATGTATTAACGGTCAGCGGAGAGCGAAAACAGGAAAAGGCTCTGGAAGAGGCAGGCTACCGGAGAATCGAGCGCTTTTGCGGAGCCTTTGAACGCCGTATTGTTTTAGATTCGGATGTCGACGCCGCTGGCGTTGAGGCGAAATATAAGGAAGGAGTGCTTGAAATTGTGCTCCCGAAATCGAAGGAGTCTAAAGAGCGGCGCGTGGAAATTAAAGAATGACGAGGTGTTAATCTTGACGCAAAGGTGAGTCGGGGAATGGCTCAGTCATTCCCCGTCCGCCGGCAGTATTTCAATGAGCATTTAGTTTACACGACCCAAGGGAGTGTAAACTAGAAATGCGAATTGATCCTTCAGCGAGCGAGGGAAAGCGAACGAGCCGAAGGATGGTGGTTGAATACACGACCCAAGGGAGTGTAAACTAGAAATGCGAATTGATCCTTCAGCGAGAGAGGGAAAGCGAACGAGCCGAAGGATGGTGGTTGAATACACGACCCAAGGGAGTGTAAACTAGAAATGCGAATTGATCCTTCAGCGAGTAAGCCTAAGCGAACGAGCCGAAGGATGGTGGGTTGATACCGTTGATTTTAAAGAAATGAGGAGGCCATGTTGCCTTTAAACAAATTCACGGTTAAAAATCAGGAATCTTTACAAAAGGCGGTTGAGCTGGCTGGAGAATTGCAGCATCAGCAGATTGACGCCGAACATCTGATTATGGCCTTTCTTCAGGAAAAGGATGGGGTCGTCCCCGCGATCCTGAAACGGTTGAGTGTTCCGCCGGACGCTGTGTCGGAAACCTGTGAGAAGGAATTAAGCAAAAAGCCCCGGGTGGAAGGGCAACCGCCTTTTTTGTCAGCCGAGATGAACAAAATTCTGTCTCAGGCCGTTAAGGCCGCGGGGCAGATGAAAGATGAGTACGCTTCTCAGGAGCATATTCTGCTTGTGCTGTACCGGGAGGGGAATAATTCCCTGTCCCGGGTCCTGAGGAAACACGGCGTGTCCGAGGATGATATCCTGCGTGTTTTGCGGGAGATCCGGGGAGGACAGCAGGTCACGGATGCCAATCCCGAGGAGAAATATCAGGCATTGGAACGCTATGGGCGGGACCTAACCGCTTTAGCGAGGGAAAGGAAATTAGACCCGGTGATCGGGCGTGATGCGGAGATACGGCGGGTGATCCAGGTTCTATCCCGGAGAACGAAGAATAACCCTGTCCTGATTGGTGAGCCGGGCGTGGGTAAGACCGCTATCGCCGAGGGGTTGGCGCAGAGGATTTTTTCCGGGGACGTTCCGGAGGGCTTAAAAAATAAAAAAGTGATTACCCTCGATATGGGGGCGTTGATCGCCGGGGCTAAATACCGGGGAGAATTCGAAGACCGGTTAAAAGCCGTATTGAAAGACGTGGAGAACCGTAACGGCGAGGTGGTCCTCTTTATCGATGAACTTCACACTATTGTCGGAACCGGTAAGGCGGAAG
>JAGOJP010000169.1 GCA_017995055.1 Candidatus Omnitrophota bacterium | reverse complement strand
ACCGGGTCCTGTTCAACCAGCTGAAATATTTCCCGCGGGTGCCGATCACGGAAAAGGCCCGTGAAAAAAACTTCATTTCGGCGCAACGGTATGACGCCATTACGGATGGCCAGGATCAGAAAGGGATTTTCCTGGGGCCGTCTGCCGCGAGCCGTGGGGACCGTAGACAGCTGATTCAGAAAAAACTTTTTTTATATTCATTGGATTGGTTGCCAAAAACATGGACGCGGTTTATCATTAATAAACGTCTTTACCGTTATTTCCCGACCTTTATTAACCCGGCGTTTGTTCCGGTCTTGCGGACGTTTTTCTCGTCTGACACGGACACGCGGTATTTCAAACGCCGGACTTTATCACGCTACTGGTATCATTTGACTCCGCGCCTGCGGAGCCGGAGGAGACACGATGAGCCCACAAACTGAAACCCTTATCCGCGAAACGTCCAGTCTTTGCCCGGTGTGCCAAAAGCAGGTCAAGGCGGCCTTGGTGGAGTCCGGGGAGGGGATTTTCCTCTCAAAAAACTGCGATGTGCACGGGCCGTTTAAACTCAGGGTTTCGCGCCACGCCTGGTATTATAAAAACCTGACGGAGTATTATTTCCGCGTCATGCCGGCCCAGATGCCCCAGAAACGTTTTTATATTTATTTAAGCAACCGCTGCAACCTTGATTGCCCGATTTGCCTGCTGGAACCGAACCAGGATAAAGCGGCCGATGTTTCCCTAGACCGATTTAAAAAGCTGATCCGCGAGCGCCCCGGCTTCCGTTATTACCTTTACGGCGCGGAACCGACCCTGCGTGACGATCTTCCGGAATGGATCGCCCTTTTAAAAAAGCACGGCAACCTGGTTAATATTCATACCAACGGCATTAAACTGGATAATATGGACTATCTTAAGTCATTAAAGGACGCCGGGCTTGATTATGTGAGCCTGCAGTTTGACGGCTTTGACGATCAGGTCTATATGGCGCTCCGGAACCGTAAACTGCTGGATTCTAAGCTGAAAGCCCTGGAGAACCTTGAAAAGCTGGATATGCCGACGGGCCTTAACGTCACGATCGCCAAGGGACTGAACGAGAAGGAAATCAACCCCATTATCGACTACGCTGTCGGTAAACCCTTTATCCGGGACGTGAGTTTCGCTTCGGTGTCGTTCCTGGGGAACGCGGAAAAGAATTTTTCTTCAGCGGACCTGCTGATGCCGGACGACGTGGTGGATCTCGTTGAAGACGAGACAAAAGGTAAAATCAACCGCCGCAGCCTTTATTTATTTCAAAAATTATATTATGCCGTGTTATCAATTTTTAACATCCGCCGGTGCTATAATTTCCATCAGCTCGCTTTGGTCCGGGACGGACGGGGGGGATACCGGTCCTTCGACGCGATCTATGACTTGGCGGCGTTTGAAAAGAAACTGGACCGCTTCAGCCATCTGGCGACCCGGAACAGGACCCTGGCGGCGGGGTATTTCTTCCTGCAGTTTACCATGAACATGCTATCGGGCAACGTGAAGGAAAAGGTTCAGGTCCTGCCGCTCAACATGCTCCTGCCAGGACAGAAACGGAATGTGAAAATCCCGCCCAAAATCCTGTTGGTCAGTTTCGGGACAGTCTGCGATAAATATAAATATGATGCTGATATTTCCCGATACTGCGGGCAGGGGTTTGTGTTTAACAGGGACGGCAGCCTGGCGCTGTCTGATTCCGTTTCCGATATGACCCTTTTAAAAAAGGGCGAGGCCTACGGTTGAATAAGGAAGGACGGAGGTCAGCAAGGATAAGGTTATGAAAATCGCGTTTATTAATGAGGCGGATCAACACATAGGCATCCAGTACCTCACGGCGGTGTTGAAGGCGAATGGGCATGAGGTGAGGACATTCTCCGATCCCCGATTGTTCAATGACTTATACATAACGATCCGGAGTCTCAACCGGATTTTTGATTTTCAGGACGCTATCCTTAAAGACATCGCTGAGTTTAATCCCGGGTTAATCGGTTTCTCGGTCTCCAGCCCGATTTATCAATGGGCCTGTACCCTGGCCGCCAAGATCAAAAAACGCATGGATATCCCCATTATTTTCGGAGGCGTTCACTCGACGGCCGTGCCGGAACGCGTGATTCAGAAAAATTTCATAGATATGGTTTGTGTCGGAGAAGGGGAGTTCCCTATACTGGAATTAGCCAACAGCATGGACCGCGGGCAGCCGGATTATACCATTAAGAATATATGGTTTAAAACACCGCAGGGAGAAATCATCCGGAATGAGATCCGTCCGTTGATCGCTGACCTTGACGCCCTTCCGTTTCCGGACCAAGACCTTTTTTATTCCAGCAGTTCCTATGACACCAGAAGCTACGTGACCATGATATCCCGGGGATGCCCGCACAGCTGCAGTTACTGTACCATGTCTTATCTGCACGATTTTTACCATGGAAAGGGGAAACGGATCCGGCTGCGCAGCGTACAAAGCATTATCAACGAAATTTCCGGGGTTCTCCAAAAGCACAAAAATATCAAAAGAGTTATGTTCCCGGACAACTGTTTCGGGACGGATATCGCGTGGCTGAGAGAATTCTCCCGCGAGTATTCGCACAAAATCGCCAGGGAATTTTTCTGCGTGATGCATCCTGCTTCCGTTACCCAAGAAGCCGTCGCGTGTCTCAAGGAGGCGGGGTGCCGGTCCATCTCCCTGGGCATTCAGGCCTGGGACGCGCCGTTGCGGTACACTCTGCTTAACCGCAAAGTTTCCAATGAGGTCATGGAAAACGCCCTGCGGCTTATCTTGGGGGCCAGGATTGAGCTCTTAATCGACAATCTGTTTGATTTCCCGGAATACAGCATGGAGCGCTATATTGAATCCCTGGAGATATACAC
>JAGOJP010000060.1 GCA_017995055.1 Candidatus Omnitrophota bacterium | reverse complement strand
CCCGCAAGAGGATGAGGGTCGCCAGGAGCATAAAAAACAGGACGGCAGCCCGGGTCTTCTCTGTTTCTAAATACCGGTTCAATAGTAACGCCGCCAGGCACAATAAAGCGGCGGCTGGGTAAGTGTACAAAAGTAAATTTTCATACAGAATGACCGCCGGATTCATCATGAATAATAGCGTGAGCAAGAAATTAACCTTCCTATCCACCTTCATTTTTTCCATGAACGTGAAAAGGGAAAGAGTAAAAAGCAACCCCAAAAACAAATAACACGCGTTAAAAACCAGCGGGTACTGCTCCGGGAAAAGGTTTAAGACGATTCCCACGAACATGTTAAAAAGGGGCGGTTGAAAATGAAGGTAATACAGGCTTTCGAATAAACGGGTTTTTAAAAGTTGCGGATCGATAATTTGCGAATAAAATCCCAGGGGGCTCACATCATATTGGACACCCAGTCCTAACAACACAGCCCTGGTGAGGAAAAATATAGCCCCCAGGAGAATCAATTTTTTATTATTTTTATTCAATGGTGAATGGATATCCTTCCTGTGTTCATTTTATCACACGGTCAATCCCGGGTCTTGCTATAAGATTTTCTTTATGCTGTCATGGAAACGGTCATAACGCATGTGTTATCTTTGAACGAGAGTAACCCGTTGCGGACCGGTACGGATTTTTTCTCTGCGTATGGGGTTCTGTAATGGATCAGGGAGTTTTCTTTTAGAACGGTTAAAAAAGGCTCATGATGCGCTTCCAGACCAAGTGATCCGGCCGGTGTCGTTACCCCGCAATACACCGCCGGGCCCTTATAGATAAGCGAGTTATAGGCGGCTATGATAAGATCAAAGGTGTTCCTCATAATTTATTCGCTTTTTCCCTCGCTTCTTCGATCGTGCCCACCATGTAAAAGGCCTGTTCCGGAAGGTCGTCATGTTTTCCTTCAAGAATTTCCTCAAAAGAACGTATTGTATCTTCCAGCGGCACAAAAGCCCCTTTGATGCCGGTGAAATGCTCGGCCACCGAAAAAGGCTGGGATAAGAATTTCTGGATTTTTCGCGCCCGCTCTACCGTTCTTCTGTCTTCTTCCGACAATTCATCCATCCCCATAATCGCGATAATGTCTTGTAAATTTTTGTAAACCTGCAGGGTCTCCTGGGTTTTCCGTGCGACCGTATAATGCCTCTGTCCGATAATATCGGCCGAGAGCATACGCGAGGATGACGCCAAAGGGTCCACCGCCGGGTATATCCCGATTTCTACGATCGCCCGGCTGAGATTCGTTGTCGCGTCAAGATGGGTGAAGGTTGTTGCCGGGGCCGGGTCGGTGTAATCATCCGCGGGAATATAGACAGCCTGGACCGAGGTGATCGACCCTTGCTTGGTTGAGGCGATCCTCTCTTCTAACTCCCCCAGCTCGGTGGCCAGGGTCGGCTGGTACCCAACGGCGGAAGGGATCCGGCCCAGAAGCGCCGAGACTTCCGCTCCAGCCTGGACGAACCGAAAAATATTATCAATAAACAGCAGGACATCCTGCTGTTGTTCTTCCCTGAAGTATTCGGCCACGCTCAACGCGGAAAGGGCCACACGCGCTCTTGCGCCGGGGGGCTCGTTCATCTGCCCGAAAATCAGCGCGGTCCTATCAATCACCCCGGATGCTTTCATCTCGCTGAACAGTTGTGTCCCTTCCCGTGTTCTTTCCCCGACGCCGCAAAAAACGGAATATCCGCCATGAACCCGGGCGATATTGTTTATAAGCTCCATAATCAAAACAGTTTTCCCGACACCCGCCCCGCCGAAAAGCCCGATCTTGCCCCCTTTCATGTAAGGCGCCAGAAGATCAATGACTTTAATGCCTGTGACCAGGATTTCGTTAGACGTGTTCAGGTCATGGAAAGCCGGGGCGGGCCTATGGATCGGGTAGCGTTCTTGAACGTCGATCGGCCCCTGCTCATCCACCGGATCTCCTACGACATTCATAATGCGGCCTAGAGTTTTTTCACCGACAGGCACCGTGATCTGCGAGCCCGTGTCGCACACTTCCATCCCCCGGGAAAGCCCGTCTGTCAAGTCCATGGCAATGGTCCGCACAGTATTGTCCCCGATGTGTTGAGCGACTTCCAGCACCAAATTATCCTGCCGGTCATTGATGGAGGGATTCGTTGCCGTTAAAGACGAAAACACCGGCGGCAAAGCGCCTTCAAACCGGACGTCGACAATAGGTCCAAGAATTTGCTCGATTATTCCCACTTTTTGTTGTCCTTTTTTCATGACATTGATCCTTTCAAAGCCTCTTTCCCGGAAATAATTTCAATAAGATCATTGGTGATATTCGCCTGGCGCGCGCGGTTCATCAGTTTCACGTAATGTCTGATGAGATCTTCAGAGTTTTTGGTCGCGTTTTCCATCGCGGTCATTCGTGAAGACTGTTCGCTTAAATAAGAATTAAAGAGCGCGGACATCAATTTATAATAAAAATACAGTGTCCCGGCTTCCTGAAGGAATTCGTCCGGGACCGGCTCAAAAGAGATGTCCCCCGCCATCCGTTCTATATCTTTCATGTCGCATGACGGGAACGGGAGGACTTGTGCTGTCCTGGTGTCTTGTTGGAGTGTGGACACAAAATAATTCGCAATAATATGAATTTGCTGGATGTCATTGTTAAAAAACCGCTGCACAAGCGTTGACGCCAGCTGCGCCGCAGAGGAGACATCGAAACCGCGCTCATGAATTTCCATTTGCTGAAAAATTGTATAGGCTTTCCTTTTGCAATGACTGGCCCCCCGTTTGCCGATACATGTTACCTCAACGGCAATATTCTGGCTGGCCTTGCCGAGCATGAAAAGGTCGAGCGCTTTGTGAACCGAAGTGTTATGGGGGCCGCATAGCCCTTTATCGGCACTGAAAACGACGACATGGACTTTTTCAATTTTATTCCCTCCTCCTGCTATAGGATGAGACAGAGGGGTGCATGCCGTCTGGATATCTCCGGCGATTTTTTCAAGCAGGGATTCAAAGAGCTCTAAAGACGACTGCAGGCGAAAAAGTTTGCGCAGCTTGATTGTGGCGATCAGGTTCATGGCCCGCATGACCTTCTGCATGTTTTTAAGCGTCGCTATCCTGCCGCTTAAGTCTTTAAGGTTTGCCATCGTATTTAACTCTTTTTGTTCCCGACCATTGTCATCAGTGTTTTTCTGAGAACTTTCAGGTTCCGGGTCCTGAGCCACAATTTTTCAAAGTCCGGGTCTTGAACCAGCCTCGCCAGATTGGAAATAACAACCAAATGGAAATGCCTTTGGTCCATGGATCCGGCCAGGAAGAACATGGCGTGCACCTTGGCCATGGTGTCGTTAAATTTTATCCCCTTAAGCGAACGGACAATGATCATCTGGAATTTGTTTTTCCCTTCCAGGACAATGTGAGGCAGGGCAAAGAAGGGGGAAATCGCCGTTGAGCTGGATTTTTCCCGTTGGATCAGCTTGTCGAATATTTCTTGACGGCTGATTCCCCCGAGATCCCGGGCCATCGCGTCCGAAACTTTCTTAAACAGGTCATCCATTCTCGCGGACTTGTCATAATCAAATATCCGGCACGTCTCCAGCAGGTGCTCGACCCGCCGTTCCTCCTGGACCTCTTTCCCGTTTATGATCTCTTCCAGCTCCTGCTCCAGGGTTGGGGTCGCCAGATCGTATGCGGCAATTTGTTCAATCAGTTTCAGCATTTCCCTGTTAATCCTGGACGTCTGCTGGGTTAACGCCATCGCAATATTAATGCCATAACCGGAATCGATGTCACTTTCCGCGAGGTCGGGATTAAACTGCTTTTCAAACGTTTCAAAGATATTAACCGCTTCCTTCTCCAATTCCTCATTAAAATTTTTTTCTTCCCGGAGACGGGCCATAAAGGATGAGCCGTTTGTTTCCAGATAGGAGAACAGTTCGTTCTGGTAACTTAACACCTTGGAGGTGGGATATTTGTCCAGACGGCCGGAAACGCCGGCTTTCAAAATCATGACCTGTTTATAAATGTCTATGGGAGAGTATGGCGGCTGTTTGAGGACTTCTATGAGCCGCTTGCCCCGCTCCAACTGGTTTTTTGTCGCGGTGTCCAGATCGGAGGAGAATTGCATAAATGCGGCCAACTCGCGGAACTGCGCGAGATTGATCCTGAGTGAACTGACGGTCTGCTTAACAGCCTTGATTTGAGCGTCCCCGCCGACGCGAGAAACGGAAATGCCCACGTTGACGGCCGGCCTGAGGCCGGAATTAAACAGGTTGGTTTCAAGAAAGATCTGCCCATCGGTGATGGAAATGACGTTTGTCGGGATATAGGCGGAAACATCGCCTTCCTGTGTTTCCACGATCGGAAGGGCCGTCAGGGATCCTCCCCCTTTTTCCTGGCTCATCTTGGCCGCCCTTTCCAAAAGCCGGGAATGAAGGTAAAAAATATCTCCGGGGAAGGCTTCCCTGCCCGGCGAGCGGCGCATTAAGAGAGATAACCCCCGGTAAGCCTGGGCATGTTTGGTCAGATCGTCAAAAATAACCAGCGCGTGCATCCCGTTATTGCGGAAATATTCCGCCATGGCGGCGGCCGAGTAAGGAGCCAGGTACTGCAAAGAAGCCGGGTCAGATGCGGTCGCGGAGACAACGGTGGTGTACTCCATGACGCCGTGTCTTCTTAATGTCTCGATCAATTGGACCACGGAGGAACGCTTTTGCCCGATGGCTACGTAAAAACAATAAACTTTATCCCGGTCTTTTAAATTTTTTTGATTAATGATCGTATCGATAGCGATGGTCGTTTTGCCTGTCTTGCGGTCGCCGATAATCAGCTCTCTCTGTCCGCGTCCGATCGGGATCATGGCGTCAATCGCCTTAATCCCGGTGTGCAACGGTTCATCAATATTTTTACGGTCCGTGATGCCAGGACCTTTAACTTCCACCTTCTGGCGCGCGGATGCTTTGACCGGGCCTTTCCCGTCGATAGGATTCCCTAATGGGTCGACGATTCGGCCTAAGAGGCCTTCGCCGACGGGGACTTCCGCCACCCGGGTGGTCCGGCGCACCAGGCATCCTTCTTTGACATATTCATAATCAGCGAACAGAATAATTCCGACCGTTTCTTCTTCCAGGTTCATGACCATGCCGGAGACTGTTTTGTCATGATCCGCTTCGATTTCAACAAGCTCGCCGGCCATAATCTTGTTTAACCCCCAGACCCGGGCGATCCCGTCGCCGGCTTGGATGATACGGCCCGTTTCTGTTTCTGCGCAAGGAGCGTCAAAATCCGCGATTTTCTTTTTTAAGACATCCAGAATTTCCTGTGGTTTTATTTCGTTACGCATAAAAATTTCCTATTGTCAGACGGCCTTGATTTTTGACCGTATTTGTTTTAAACGCCCGGAGGCCGACAGATCGATCATGCGGTTATTCCATAAAATCCTGACCCCTCCCAGCAGTCCGGGAACGACACGGGTCGTAAGTTTTATTTTCCCTCCCAATCGTGAACTCATTCTTGCGCTGACCGCCTCTTGGAGGGTTTGGTCCGCCGGCCGCGTGGTTTCCAGGGTTATGTCCGTGATCCCGGCTTTTTCAGCCCTGAGCTGATTCAAGGCCGCGGGCAGGTACACCAGGGCGGACAACCTCCCGTTTCGGACCGCGGTCTTTAAGACGGCCGCGGTTAAGTCGCTCACATAAGGGATGAAAGCGATCTCGACAAAGTTCATCTCAAGAATACGGTCTTTATGGCGCTTCAGGCAATACGCCCTTATGGGAGGGGTCTGGTTGATGATCCTGTCTAATTGAGACAGGTCTTCGACAACCCTGTCAAGAACCCCCTTCTCAACGGCGACCTCATAAAGCGCTCTGGCGTACCTGATGGTGACTGTTGGCCCGTTCATATGGTTTCAATCAATTGTTTGACCCATTGGCGGTCTTTTTCTTCCACAAATGATTTGCCGATGAGTTTCTCCGAAGTGTCGCAGACAAGATCCGTAATCTCGGATTTCAGAGACCCGAACATGGCCGCCCGTTCATCGTCAATTTTGACCTTGGCTTCGTTCAGGAGGGCTTTCGCCTCCTCATCCGCTTTCTTCAGGATATCTTTTTTCAGAGATTCGGCGTGCAGCCGGGCCTGCTGTAATATTTCGTTGGCTTGCCTTTTCGCCTCCTTGAGGATATCGTCTTTTTCCTTTTCGATCTCGGAAAGGCGTTTTTCTATCTGTTCGGCTTTATGAACGGCCTTGGAAATCATCATTTCACGGTCCCGGATATTTCCCAAAATCTGAGGGAACGCGAATTTCTGAAGAATGAAGAACGTCACGCCAAAAACAACCCAGGTCCAGAGGGCCAGCCCAGGATCTAATTGAAACAATACCATACGTATGCCTCCTGCAATTGCAATACGAGAAACGTCATGTCTCGTTCACATAATAAATTGTATTCACGTTCTTTAACAATCAAAATAATCCTGCGGAAGAACAGTAAAATTATTTTGTGAAGATGGCCAGCAAAGCGACGATCGCGCCAAAAAAAGCCAACCCTTCTATTAAGGCTGCCAGCAGGATCATATTCGTGCGGATATCCTTTTTCTCTTCCGGCTGCCGCGCGATGGCGTCCATGGCCTTGGCGCCGATGATCGCGATCCCTATACTGCCTCCGACAATACCGATACTCGCGCCAATAACAGCGATTGCGTGTGACATTGTAGTTAATTCCATTGACTTCCTCCTTCAAGTATTGACTTATTCGTGACCACTGCTGGACAATGTGATAAAAATACAGCTCAGCAGTGTAAAAACGACAGCCTGGATAAATCCCACCAGGATTTCCAAAAGATACGTAAAAACCGAAAACGAAACGGACACAGCGCTGACCCAGGGACTGATAACGAAAATCAGGACTAAAAATGAGCTGATCGCTAAATGTCCGGCAAACATATTGACAAAAAGGCGAAGACTCAAGACCGCCGTTTTAATAAATAAACCGCTGAACTCTAAAAAAACCACAAAAAAACCCACCGGCCAGGGCGTCCCTGTCGGATAGAGATTAATGAAGAAATGTTTTAGCCCGAGATTCTTGAAGCCCTCCCAAAAAATGAGCCCTAAAATCATAAGAGACAAGGCCGTTGTCACGTTGATATTCCCGGTCGCGGTTTTAAAGGCGGGAATAAGGCCCAGGAGATTGACAATTAAGAGAAAAACAAATAACGTACAGAAAAACGGCAACCACTTTTTGCCCCGGTCTTCCCCCATGACCGGAAAAACAACGTCATCCTGGACAAAAAGGATAAGACTCTCAACGGCAACGAGCAGCCCCCGGGGGCGTAAACAGGCATTCCTTTTCGTGTAAGAAAACAGGGAAAGCATTATGCCCGCGGACAGAAAAAGCATGAGGAGATGAACGGATAAGCCCGCGGGCAGGGGGATGGGTTTTAGCAGGGGAAATATCTCCTCTGTACGACTGTTGGATATTTCCTTCAGCAATGCCGCAGTCATGCCCCCTTCTTCTCCCAAGGCGGCGGCCGGAGTTAATATGAGAAATGAGAGCAGCGCTGCACTCCCCATAGTCTTCCGGCTGAAAATATTTGAGATACTTAGACTCATTATGAAGAAAAAAATAAGTCCTTTCAGAAAATATCTTTTCTCAAAAGGACTTCCTTGTTAGATATTCCATGTGGCCACCCTGTCACATTGACCCATATGCTACTTCCAAAAAATTATCTTGTCAATGGAATTTCGGTGCGAGGTTAGAGGGCAGGTATGGGGGGCCATAATATCCAATAAGATTGGATCATCCGGGTTCCGCTCGGCCACGAAAAGGCTTTCTTGCCCTCATAAGCGACATCCATGGCGTAAAGTTGCTTGGGGGGGGGGCTTTTTATGAAACCTGCCAGTTTTGTTTCATCTTTCACGACAAGAATACGCATAAATCCAAACCGCAAAAATTCATTAACGTTAAAAAAGCCCTATTGATCTTAAGACATCTTCTACAATGCCCCTTGCGGTCTTGCCGCTAGGATTGTCCCCTCCCATAATGTTGCACGCAAAAGTATAGGTTGTTTGAGGAGTGTCCAGGAACCCGACAAACCATCCCAGATTGGCTTTTCCATCGTCATCAAGCCCGGACCCGGTTTTGCCGTAAAGCGTCCCCTGTTCTGTCTTGCCCACTTCCATAACACTTCGCAATACGGATATGGTATCGCGGGAGAATGGCAAATCCCCCTCTAAAAGTTTATCCAGGAGGGCAACCTGCTCTTCAGCACTGATCATGATTGACGTGGTCTCCGGACGGGGGAGCCAAAAGGTATCAATCCCGGAGGCTATATTTTTCGTCCCGTAATCAAGAAGGCCGATATACCCTTTCATCTTCTCTTCCCCGATTTGGCGCGCTAAAGTCTGATAGGCCGGCACACAGGAGACCTGGAAGGCCTCGCGGAGAGTCAAATCCCGGTTCCATTCCTTGAAGGCGCGGTGGACTCCGTCCCATTGATACCACGGTTCGTCCGGCCCTTGGATCAGGCCGAGTTCTAATCCGATCAGAGTATTATAAATCTTGAAAGTCGAACAGGGCGACAGCCGTCTGGAACTGAAGGCCGGGTTGGGGTTGATAACTTCTCCGCTGGCCCTGTTGTGAATGACCAGAGCGGCCTCGTATCCCTTTAAAAGGGCCTTGTCGATGTCCTGAGCGTACAACACAAAGGATTGCAGAAGCAGAAAGCACAAAGAAAACAGGATTGTTTTCACGGTGTTCTCCCCCACGTTATTTTTTTGCCGTATTATATCCATTGAATTTCCGGTGATTTCTTCGTGGGCGCTTCCGGGAATCCTTCCAGCGGGTACCCCAGCAAAATCGGCCCGTAAACTTTCTCATCGGGATTTAGGGCAAATATTTTTTTGACTTCGGCGTCCTCTAGGACCAGTTGGCCGAAATAAACCCAGCAGCTGCCTATGCCGAAGGAACGGGCCGCGAGCATGATGTTTTGGCATACCATGGAGCAGTCAAAATCAGCGGTCATCCCTGAACCGACAACGAACACAACAATCGGCGCCGAATAATATACCGGGTCGGGTGTCTTTCTGTCAATTTCTTCCCGCAGGTCCTTGAGCGGGCCGGAAATATTCTCCATCCATTTTTGATACTTCGGTAAGGCGAGGTCTGCGAGTTTTTTCCGGAACCCCGAGTCTTCTACGATAATATACCGCCATCCCTGGGCATTACATCCGCTCGGCGCCATGTTGCTGGCTTCGATGATCGTCATGAGCGTGTCCCGTGGAATCGGCTTAGCGTCATAGTTCCTCACGGATCTTCTGGAAAAAATATTCTCAATAACTGGATTCATGGCCTTCTCCTGTGTTAATCAGTTTTTCAGTTTACGCCCGCAGGGCGTAATAATATCCGTCTTTTTTCATAATATGGACGGAAGAGCCGAACAGACGGCTGATGCTCGCTCCCGTCAGGACAGACTCTTTAGTCCCGTCTTGATAAAATTTTCCGTCCTTCATCAGGATCACCCGCTTGATTTCGGGAATAATATCAGAAGGGTTTTGCGTCACCAGAATCAGGCTTGTCCCGGCCTGGGTGATTTTCCGGATCATGTCCGTGAATTTATAGGTAGCATGCAGATCAAGACTGTTGGTTGGCTCATCAAGGATCAGTGCCTTGGGGTCATGAACCAGGGCCCGTGCGATCAGGAAACGGCGGGCTTCGCCGGAGGACATGGCGTTCATATTCCGGTGCTGAAGATGTCCTATTTCAAGAAAATCAATGACCTCCTGGGCTTTGCGTTTCATAACAGGC
Organism: Candidatus Omnitrophota bacterium; assembly: GCA_017995055.1. Taxonomy (GTDB): domain Bacteria; phylum Omnitrophota; class Gorgyraeia; order Zapsychrales; family JANLHA01; genus JAGOJP01. The sequence goes on along the minus strand of JAGOJP010000060.1, from coordinate 3,412 downwards.
GTCAGCCGTTCTTTATACAAGCCGATGCTGCTGAAAAATCCGGACAGGACAACGTCCCCCCCGGTTGTGTCTCTCGTGCAGGTGTATTGAAGGTCATTGGATACGATCCCCAATAATTTCCTCAGCTCAAAGATATTCCACTGATCCTGCCCCCATATCCTGAACGGGCAGCCATGGTTGGGCTGGATGGGATAATAGTCCCGGGTAATGACTTTGATGAGCGAGGATTTTCCGGCTCCGTTAGGCCCTAGGATGGCCACATCCTCGCCTTCATAAATTTTTAGAGACAGGGCGTCCAGGACAACCCTCCCTCCTTTAAGGACCGTCAGGTCATTAAATTCCAATAAAGGCGGTTTCCCGTTTTGCATACACATTTCCTTAAATTTTCCCTAATAAGAGCCGGCCCCGTCTTAAAGGGCTTGCGGCCCCATGGCCATCGGGGGGTGTGTCCTTATTCTTTGAAAGTGTTTTATTAATTAAACGGTCGGTCAGCCGGAACCATTCCAGATGGAGTTTCTTGAGCTCGACAGTATGCAGAATCTTATTGAATTGATTGAGGTCGACCGTGTTGACTGCGTCGATATAATCGTTCAAGGTAATTTTTCCAAATGAATAGTTCCGGGTCTCATCCGTTAGGACGGCTTCAGACAACTTAATCTTTTCATCCGCCAGCCGTATGAGTTCTTTCTCTCTCATGACCTGAAGCTGAAGGTTTTTTAAATCGGTATAGAGTTCAAGATATTTGTTCTGATGGGTCAGCCGCGTTTTTTGAAAATCAATTTCCGCAGTCTTATGTTTGGCCCGCTCCTTTTGTCCCGGGAAGGGCCATTCCATGGAAATCCCCGTGTAAACCATATGAGCCTCCTCCTGAATCCCCATCGGGGTCCCTCCATCGTATAGCCAAACATCAGGTTTGTCGATGGCAAAAGAGCATCCGCGTTTTTCCTGACATCCAGGGAACTTTTTTCTTCTAGCAGCTTCAGGATCGCATAAGTCCGGCTCGAATCGGTAAAGTGCTTGTATCGTTCTTCGAAATTGACTTCAAAATCATGGAATCCGGAGGGGCCCTGCGGAACCCAAGCAGCATTTTTGTCGCTCCGGATGGTCTTTTTGACCAGATGTGTATAATTTTCATATATTTCCTTCAGGGAAATCATGTTTTCTTCCTTGGCGATGACCAAAAGCTGGACCTTATTGACATCCACCGGCAGGGCGATTTTGTTTTGGGCCCTGCGGTTCATGTTGTCCAATAATTGTTTATTCTGCGCATAGGAGGATTGTCCGATTTTGAGATTTTCCCACGCCGAATACCAGTCATAATAAATATTGATGAGGCTGGCCAAATAGTCTTCGTATGCCTCGGCAATTTGATACCGAATGACGTCGATTTCAATGCCGGAAATCTTATCCTGCAGCCGGGTGGCATGGCCGAACGCATTCTCGGCGATCGGCTGGGAAACCAGGAAATCCAGTTGGGACTTTTCCGTTGTTGAGCTGATCGCAGGGGTGTTTTCGTAAGAGAGGGATATGTTTGTACCCGTATGCGGTTTTAAAAACGCGCACGGTCGGGTCATCCCGCACATCATCCGGCTGGTCGACATCAAGGACCGCATTGCGGATTTCGGTAATAACCTCATCCTTGTCGGGATAATTTTTTTCAATCTCAACGGTTATATCAGTTTGCCCCTCACTGGCGCTGCTGGTGACGCGGTCAATGCCATCAAGACCTTGGATTTCATCTTCGATGGGTTTGATAACAAAATGTTCGACTTCCTCGGCTGTCGCGCCGGGGTAGGTCGCAGAAATACGTACCCTGTCAAAAGTGACATCGGGCATCTCCTCTTTCTTAATAGACCGCCAGCTCAGGACCCCGCCTATAATGACGGTAAGAAAGATAAGGTTCGTCAAAAGAGGGCGTTTAACGAAGTATTGAATAAGTTTTTCAAGCATAAGACATGATAATTTTTGTCTTGTGGTTTACATTTTTCTATAATCCCAAGAGTTTCGTGGATACAAATTTTTTATACATCCGCCGGTCAAAGCCCCCAAGGATGACCCCTTCTTTATCAGCGACGGGCAGAAAACCCAACCGGAAATTGTCCATATAATTTTTGGCTTCCCATAAACTCGTATTGAGTGTCACCTCGTGCGGGAACCGTTCTTTGAGATCGGCGGCCAGCAGCAGCTGATCCGCTTTTTCAAACAAAAGAGAATTTTTAATACCATCGATGTTAATCACCCCGCTTAGTTTTCCCTGGGGGGTCACAACCGGATACTGGGTATAGGGGCTTTTAGCGAAAATATCCAGTATCCTTTCGGCCGGGGTGTTCTCATGAATGATCGGATAGCGGCTGTCCATGAGTTCCTGCACGGATGCGGTGCGCACGATGTCCTCTTCGGTGATATTTTTTCCGGCCTCCCGGGCTTTAACAACCGCGTATTTCACGCAGGGCGGCCCGAGCAGCTGGACCACAAAGGTGGTCATGGTTATAATGACGATGACCATATTGCCCATCTCCTTATCCAACGACTGAGAGGCCACCAGAGAAAGCCCCACGGCCACACCGGCCTGGCTGAACAGGCATAAGGGCAGATATTTTTTGACAGCTTCGTCAGCATGGCATAAACCGGCGCCCCAATAGGCCCCGCTCATTTTCCCTCCTGTCCGCCCGATCAGATACAGGACAAGGACAACCGACATGGCAGGCGTGAAGGATTGCGGGTTCAGCCTGGCCCCGACCAGCACGAAAAACAAAATAAAGATCGGCGGGCTGAAATCTTGAATGATGTTAAAAACCTGTTTACTCATCGAAGAAAGGCCGTTGGCGACAATGATCCCCAGCGTCATGGCGGCCAAAAGCATGCTGACGTTGATGGCCACGGAGAATCCGAGCACAAACAGGACCATGCCGATCAAAAAGACAAGCATGCGCTCTTTCTGCTGATAATGGTTGATGATTGCGATAAGGATCACCCCGGAGATCCCTCCCACGAAAACGGCTCCTCCGATTTCGTAAATTGGCTGAAGAAACGCCGTCAGAGAAACCCCTTGAGAAAGGCCCAAAAGATGCGTGACTAAACTAGACGCGACAGCAAACAAAATGATTGCAAGAACGTCGTCAAGAGCCACAATACCGAACACTGTTGTTGTCAGCGGACCTTTCGCTTTATATTCCCATAAAACGTCGGTGGTGGCGGCTGGAGCCGTTGCGGAGGAGATGGCGCCTAAAAGTAAAGCCAAGGACCAGGCCATTTTCGTGTCTTTAAGAAATAGGCTTCCGATTCCTCCAATAAGCAGAGTCACGAGTATAAAGGCAAACATCCCCTCAAAGAGCAGGATCACCGCAAATTGTTTGCCGTATTTTTTTAAGGTTTGACGGTTTAACTCCCCGCCGATCATAAACCCGATAAG
>JAGOJP010000059.1 GCA_017995055.1 Candidatus Omnitrophota bacterium | reverse complement strand
TAAAAGGGTGGATGTGATCCGGCAGAACCGGGACAGGCTGATCTTCTGAATCATAGGGCCAAAAACGGGAAGCCTTAACAGGATCTTATCCCGAATAAACCGCCCTTTCCGGGTTTGCACAAATTTTAAAAACGCGAAAGAACAAAGGCCCAGGATGATCAGAACCACCCACCAAAAATGCACGATCGTGTTATAAATCAGCAGCAACATCTGGGTCGGGAGAGGCAACGCCGTATCAAACTTGGCAAACATATTGGTAAATTTGGGGACGACAAACAGGATGAGGAAAATAAACCCCAGAATCAATGTCGCAACCACAATCAGGGGATAACGCATCGCGGATTTGATGTGGAGCCGGACCTTTTCATCATGCTCCCCCAAGGTCGTCAATCGCTCAAGAATGTGTTCCAGCTTTCCGGCCACTTCTCCGGAATGAATCATATTCACATAAATCGAATTAAAAACCGACGGGAACATCGCCAACGATTCAGACAGGCTGGAGCCGGCCTCGATTTTCCCCGCCACGCTGCTGATCATATCCCTGAATATAACGCTTTCCGACTGATCCCGGATAGCCTGGAGACTCATCAGCATAGGCAGCCCGGCTCTCTGCAGAGTGTAAAGCTGCCGGGTGAACATATTAAGGTCGGAAAATTTAACCCGCGGGGCACTCTTTAAAATCCCCATGATAGCAAAACTCCTTTAGAGGCGTTTATTCCGTCATCGTGACCCGGAGAACCTCTTCCGGAGTCGTCACCCCGTTCCGGATCAGCTGCACGCCGGAATCCCTCAATGTTTTAAAACCCGCTTTCCTGGCGATTTTACGAATTTCATCCGCCGAGGTGCGGGTTTCAATATTCCGCCGGATCTCCTCCGTAATAAGCAACAACTCAAAAATCCCGGTTCTCCCCTTCAATCCGGTGCCGTCGCATTCCCGGCACCCCTTTCCCCGGTAAATGTGTTTGAGCCCTTCCAGATTAAAATCGGAAGACAGCGCGCCGCTGACCTCGACTTTGTCCTTGCACTTATAACAGATGGTCCGCACCAACCGCTGGGCCAGAATCCCGATCAGCGATGTTGATAACAGAAAGGGTTCGATGCCCATATCGAGCAGCCGGGAGATCGTGGACGGAGCGTCATTGGTATGGAGCGTGGCAAAGACAAGATGGCCGGTCAAAGCCGCCTGAATCGCGATGTCAGCCGTTTCCCTGTCGCGGATTTCCCCCACCATAATAATGTCCGGGTCCTGCCTTAAGATGCTGCGCAGGCCGGTGGCAAACGTCAGCCCCGCCTTCGGATTGATCTGGGTCTGCCGGATGAGAGACAACTCATATTCGACCGGGTCTTCGATGGTCACAATTTTCTTCTCGACGGAATTAATTTGCGTTAACGCCGAATACAGCGTTGACGTCTTCCCGCTGCCTGTCGGGCCGGTGACCAGCACAATTCCGTACGGCCGGTTGATGAGTTTCTGAAAAGCCTGCAGCTCATCATCAAGAAACCCGAGTTCTTTAAGCCCGAGGAGAACAGCGGACTTATCCAGGACCCGCAACACGATATTCTCCCCGTGTATCGTCGGAAAACTCGAAACCCGCAGATCCAGCTCCTTATTCTCGATTTTGATCCGGATCCGTCCGTCCTGGGGTTTGCGGCTCTCGGCGATATCCATTTTCGCCATAATCTTGACCCGGGATATGATCCCGCTCTGAATTTTCTTAGGCAACATCTTAAGTTCCTGCAGGACCCCGTCCTCGCGCAGCCGGATCCGCACGCCGTCCTCTTCCGGTTCAATATGGATATCCGACGCGTGGTCCTTAACCGCCTGGGCGATCACGATGTTCACCAGCCTCACCAAGGGGGCGCCGGCCCCTATTTCCGTGACCGCCTCCTGCGCTTCTTCATTATCAATCGATTTAACGATATCATCAATGGAACTGCCGATGCCGAAGCTCGAATCGAGAAGCCGCCGGACGCCCCGTTCCGAAACCAGGACAGGGTCCACATTATCAATCTTACAGATACGGCGGAGCTGATCTAAAGCCACAATGTCCTGGGGGTCCACCATCCCGACGGTGATGTTGTTCCCGATCTTAAAAAGCGGAACCAGGCTGAACTTTAAACAGACTTCTTTAGGGACCATGGCGATGATCTCCGGATCAATGATGTAGTCGCTCAAGTCCATGTACGGGATACCCAGGGCATTCGCGCGCACCTTAACAATATCTTCCTCCGTCACCAGCTCAAGTTTAATAAGCGCCTTCTCAATATTCAGGCCGCTCATCTGCGCCTCCTGCCGGGCGTACTCGAGCATCTTTTCCGTGATCAACCCTTCTTTGAGCAGGAGGTTCACCACTTCTCTATAACGGCGCAAATTTTGTTTTGTCTGCATCATAAATTCCCGTCCTCTGCCCTCTGCGAAATTATAAGGCGGACGAACCGCTCTGTTTCAGCAGGGCCTTCACTTTATCCATTAAAACCTGCTGATCAAACGGCTTGACAATATACGCGTCGGCGCCCACGTCCATCCCGATCTTCATCTCCTCGGCGGAAGTCCGAGCCGTCAGGATGACAATCGGAATTTTCCTGTATTTTTCATCGAATTTCAACATCCGGCAGACGCGGTACCCGTCCACCTTCGGCAGCATCAAATCCAGGATCATAATATCCGGTTTGCTTTGCCGGGCTATATTCAAAGCCTCCTGGCCGTCAAAAGCCACCATCACCTCGAAATTGTTCGACTCAAACATCATCCGCAGGCCAAACACCATATCTTGCTCATCATCGACAATCAAGACCTTCTTACTCATAATACAACCTCAACTCTTTCGCCAGCATCTCCCGCTGCTTTTTATCCAATCCTGTAAATTCAATGCCAATCCGGTAATAATCCAAGAACTTGGTCATGGAGTGATCTTCAACATGGCTGACCCACGCGACACGCCCCTGAACCGATATGCCCTTACGGATTTTTAATAACGAAACCACCAACCCGACCTGCTCGTCCGTGGCTAACGGGGCTTGCGTGATCAGGCAAACGCCCCCTAAAGACAAATCCTGGGTGTCCGCGACAAGATTCTCCCCCTTCCCCCTGGTAACGCAAACCCGCACATGGTATTTAACGCGCTTATAAAGCCTCATCTCCGAGCCGATATATAATTCTTTAATGTGAAAATTCTGGCTGTCAAACTCTCCCCGCACCGATTCGCTGGTATAAGAAACCAACCCCAGCGCCATGAAAACTTCATTGAGCGAATTCTTGAGAAAATAATTCTTGACCCTCTGCCGGATCAGGTCACAAAAAATTGGTTCCTCCTTTACGGCGTAGGGAAAAACAACGCTGACGGCCCCTTCTTTCAAATTCGTGACATAAATATAATCCCCCGCCGAGAACCGGTTGAAAGCATCCTGGCCCGCCTGAGAAACAATTTTATGGATATCCCTGAACAGCTTCTTCGTGTCGATATCAAGCCTTTTCCGGAAATCTTCAAAATTAACAACGAGCAGATTGACCAGGCTGACTGACTTCCGTTTCTCAAGCATCGTGTTAATTTTGGTCCGGACTTTCGGGGACAAAATATTCGTTGTGTAAAAACGGGGCAAGGTAAAGAAAAACCGGCTGCCTTTCCCCTCCTCGGACTCAACCCATATTTCACCGCCATGTTTCTCAACGAGAGCCTTCACGATCGGCAAGCCCAATCCAATGCCCTTACGTTTCGCGCCGTCACCCGTTGACACCTGCACAAAGCGCTCAAAAATCCTGAACAGGTCTTCCCGCGGGATACCCGGGCCGTTATCCAGAACCCCAACCCGCACTTTAGACTTTAAAACTTTCACTTCCACCACAATCTTTCCGTGCGGGGGAGTAAATTTAATCGCGTTATTGATTAAATTGGTGATAATCTGCTGGACACGCTCCGGATCCACAAAGACCGCAACATCCTGCTTGGGCATCCGGTATTCGAGGGCAATCTGCTTTTCCGCGGCAAACTCCTTAAAGAAAGGCGCGCTGTCCAGCAAAAAGTCTTTCATCTTAATCAACGAATAGCTGAGGCTGAACTTCTGCCCTTCGATCCTGGAAATGTCCAGAAGTTCTTCAATGATATGCTGAAGGCGGTCAATATTATTATTGGCCTTAACCAGGAGTTCCCGCTGCTGGTTATTGATCGGGCCGGCTGTTTCATCATAAATCAGCATAAAAAGCTGTTTGATAATGGCCAGGGGGGTGCGGATTTCATGCGAAACCGCGGAAATGAAATCGGATTTCACCCGGGCCATCTCCTCAAGCATCAGCAATTTCTTTTCCATCGGCAGCCATTTGTCACGCAGATGTTCAAACTGCATCCGTTTGGACACGTCCCGGGCCATTCCCATGACTCCAACGCACTTCCCCCGATGATCAAAGCGCGGAATCAACGTCGTTGAAATATAAAAATCCTCTCCGGCGGCCGAATGCTCCGGAACTTTATCAACGCGATCAATAATGGCTTTCCCGGATTTAATAACACGCTGGCTGTCCTTTATAACTTTTTTCGCCAGACGGGGCGGCAAGACGTCCAAGTCGGTTTTCCCAAGGACTTCTTCAGGAGTCAAACCCAACCCCTGGGCTCCGGCCGCGTTTATAAAAACAAAACGGCCCTGAATATCCTTGAAATAAATCGCATCCGGGATATGGTTCACAAAGTCTTCCAGAAGACACTGTCGAAAAATCTGGGAATGTTTTTGGCGCGCAGTTTTCTTTTTCACGGATTAAGGATCAATACAAGCATGAAACCATACCATAAAATTTCTTAGTTAAGTATTTGTAACAGTATTATTTTCCAAGAGCTTCCATAATATTATACCTTGGGTTTACTCCGAGTAAACTCTTTTAAAAATTTTTTCACTGGAAGCAAGTCAAAACAGATAACCGGCGGGTAGATAACAGAAAGTCAGTCAGAAAAAAAATACACAGGAATAAACAACAGGGAAAGGCTCAGTCCCACAGCAGTTCTTTCATGAGCTTCAAAAGGAAGGTGTCGTCATGCGGCTTCGTCAGGCACGCATCAGCCCCGACCTGCTTACCCAGCCGGCGGGTCTCTTCCCCGGCCCGGGCTGTCAGCAGGATGACGTTCATGTCTTTGTATTTATTATCAAATTTTAACATCCGGCAGACATTAAAACCGTCCAGCTTGGGCATCATAATATCCAGGACCATCAAATCCGGTCTTTCGCGCTTCGCGGTTTCAAGGGCGGACAGGCCGTCAAAAGCCGTGACAACCTGGTAGCCGCTGTTACTCAACCTCAAAGAAAGGCTGTGAACAAAATCAGGCTCGTCATCCACCACGAGAATTTTTTTGGTGCGCTGCTGGAACCGCTGCCTGATTTTCCTGAGCAGGTGCGCGGACTTAAAAGGCTTCACAATATAATCATTGATCCCCTCCTGCCGGAAGACATCCTGCTGATTGGACAGAGACGATAAAACAATAATCGGAGTTTCCTTGATATCGAACCGGGCTTTAAACCGGGCCACAAATTCAAACCCATCCATAACCGGCATCATGATGTCAAGAATAATAATATGCGGCCGCTTTTCTTCATAAACGGCCAATCCTTCCTGCCCATGCACCGCCACAGAGACCTCAAAATTATTGCGAGAAAGGACACGAGACAATAAATGCCTTGTGACAGGATCATCATCGACAACCAGTATTTTTATTTTATCTTCCGTCATTAAACTCTTTTTCTTACAGGAACTCCCCGCCCTTAATGATCAATACAAGAAAACAGTCCGTCCCATAATATTTTTATGCGTATTTTTTATAAAAATCCCACCTCTCGCGGGTACGAGCGCGGTCTCAAGAAACACTTCAGGACAGGAGATCATTCAGCCGGGGTAGGGGCTTCCTCTTCTTTTTTCTGCTTTTCCAAAATTTTCTTTACCAGATTATGTTTCTTAAAAATCTTTTCATACTCCCTGGAATCCTTATCGATATATTCTTCCGCTTTCGTAAAAAACTGGTCGACTTTTTCATAATCTTTCAATTTATAAAAGACATCCGCCAAAGTCACATACGCTGGCCAGTAACTTTCCTTGACAAGAACACTCTGGGAGGCGTACTCAATGGCTTTGACGAAGGCTTCATTATCAGAGAAACTGAAAGAATTGAAAAAACCTTTTTCATAAAAAGCCCGGGCGGTGTTGTTCAACAGTTCGGCTTCAAAATCCGCGTCTTTGATGCTTTTTTGTTTGACCCGGTCGATCGCGGCAAAATATAAAGCCAAAGCCTCATCGTATTTCCGCTGGTCCACAAGCTTCAGCGCGTCTTCATTCATTTTCGTCACGCCAAGGGTCGTTACGGGCTTGTATTTTTTAGCCACCCTCCCTTTCCTTACTTCCCTTTCTTCAAAGATAAGGATCTCCCCTTCTTCCGCTGCCCAGGTAACCGTAGGCATCAATAACGACAAGAAGACGAAAGCGCAAAACACCTTTCTCCTTGATAAAAAAAACCCCGCATTCATCCGTTTCCCCTCCCTCTGATTATCTAAAACTTTGCAGGACCTTCATATAATACCCCCGCTCAAACGCTTCCACGGGCGGACAAGTCTTCCGGCTCAGGATTCCCCGCATCTCCTGGATGGACGCATACTTGTGTTTATCCATCCCTTGCTTTAAATCATCTAATACAATTCTAGCATGATCTATCCTGTTTAACAACAAAGCCGAACACATCATCCTTCGCGTACTGACCCACTCCCTGACGAAAACCCGTTTAAACTGCCGATCATGGGGATATCCACCGCGGCCTTAGCCTTGACGATCATCCGCAGGTACTCGTCCGGTCCGAGGACATAATCCGTCAACGGCTAAGCGCTTCCGCGAAACTCTCGGTTCCCTGGCCGCTGAAATACTGCGACGCCTTAGCGTCCAAGTTCAATTGTTCTTCAAAAAGAGAATGGAAGACCACGGCGTCAATGCCGGAGTCTTCCATCATTTTTATGTTATCCAGTCTTTCGGACAGAGGCGAGACCGCTGCGACTAAAGGATTTTCGAGTTTTAATCTCCCATATTCTGTCGTCAGGTTCATCGGCCCCTCCCCCGTCTTCAAAATAACAACACTTTAAGAATTGGCTTCGCTCTGTTTCGATTCCATCACCTGCGCAGCCAGATGCTGATAAACAGCCCAACGCTTATAAACATCCTGCTGGGCCTGCTCCAGGAGTTCCTGAGCCCGTTCCGGCATGCTCTTGGAAAGCATGACAAAACGATTCTCCCGGTAAGCATAATCCTTAAGCGAAATTTTCGGAGCTGTGGAATCCAGGGTCAAAGGATTTTTCCCTTCCTTCAGCAAATCGGGATTATACCGGAACAACGGCCAATACCCGGACTGCACGGCCAGCTTCTGATTTTCCAAACCGGTCCGCATATTAATGCCGTGGGCGATGCAGTGACAATACGCGATAATCAAAGACGGCCCATTATATTTCTCCGCTTCGATAAAAGACTTAACGGCATGCTCATCGCGCGCGCCCAGGGCGACATTCGCCACATAAACCGAACCATATGTCATGGCAATCCGGGCCAAATCTTTTTTGGCGACCGGCTTACCGGCAGCTGCGAATTTAGCCACAGCGGCACGCGGGGTCGCCTTGGAGGCCTGGCCACCGGTATTGGAATACACTTCCGTGTCCAAAACCAGAACATTGACGTTACGGCCCGAGGCCAGGACATGGTCCAGCCCGCCGAACCCGATATCATAGGCCCATCCGTCGCCGCCCACAATCCAGACGCTTTTCTTCACTAAATAATCCGCAAGGCTTAAGAGATGTTTCGCTTCCACCGATTTGACAGCGCTAAGCTTCTTTTTCAATTCTTCCACCCGCTTGCGCTGGGCCGCAAGACCGGCCTCTTCCGACTGATCCGCTTCCAGAATTCCTTTGACAAGCTCCGTCCCCACCTGGGATTCCATTTTTTTCAGCAATTCACGGGCAAACCCATTATGCTTGTCGATGCTGAGACGGAACCCTAACCCGAACTCCGCGTTATCCTCGAACAAGGAGTTAGACCAGGCCGGGCCCCGGCCTTCCTTATTAAACGTCCAGGGCGTGGTCGGCAAATTCCCGCCGTAAATAGAAGAACACCCGGTCGCGTTGGCGATAAGGGCGCGATCGCCGAACAGCTGGGACAACAGCTTGATATAAGGCGTCTCCCCGCAGCCGCCGCAGGCCCCGGAAAACTCAAACAAAGGGCTGAGACTCTGAACGCCGCGGACAGAATTTTGTTTGACGCGCGTGCGGTCCAAGTCAGGGATATCCAGAAAATATTCCCAGTTTTTCCGTTCTTCCTCTCTTAAAGGCGGTTGAGAGTGCATGTTGATCGCTTTCAGTTTAGGATCCTGCTTGCTTTTAGCCGGACACGTTTCCACACACACGCCGCATCCGGTACAGTCCTCCGGAGAAACCTGGATAGAAAATTTCATGCCGGAAAAATCCTTATCCTTGGCGTCCGCGGATTTGAATGTCGCCGGCGCTTTCCCGGATATTGCAGGGTCGTAAATTTTACTCCGGATGACAGCGTGCGGGCAAACAAGCACGCATTTCCCGCACTGAATACACACCGAAGGGTCCCATACAGGGATCTCGAGGGCGATGTTCCGTTTTTCCCACTGGGTGGTTCCCGTTGGGAACGTCCCGTCAACCGGCATGGCGCTCACCGGGAGCTGGTCTCCCCGCCCGGCAATAATTTCCGCCGTCACTTTCTTCACGAACGCCGGGGCTGCCCCGGACACCGGAGGCAGGAAATCCACGGTGCTGGTCGCCTGGGAAGGCACATTCACGCGGTGCAAGTGCGCGAGGGTCTGGTCAACCGCGTTAAAATTCATCCGCACGACCTCCTCCCCCTTGGAGCCATATGCCTTCTTGATGGACTCCTTAATCTTTCCAATCGCTTCCTCTTTGGGAAGCACGCCGGAGATGGCAAAAAAGCATGTTTGCATAATGGTATTAATGCGCAACCCCATGCCGGTATCCTTGGCGACCTGATAAGCGTCGATCACATAAAACTGGATATTCTTGGCGATAATCTGCTCCTGAATCACTCTCGGGAGATGCTCCCAGACCTCATCCGGGCCAAAGGCTGAGTTTAAAAGGAACACGCCCTGGGGCGCGATTTTTTCCAGGACATTGTATCTCTCCAAAAAAACAGTCTGGTGGCAGCCCACGAATTTCGCCTGAGAAACCAGGTAAGTGGCACGGATGGGATTGGGGCCAAACCGCAAATGGCTGACGGTCATGGACCCGGACTTTTTCGAGTCATAAACAAAATATCCCTGGGCATAATTCGGCGTGTTGCCCCCGATGATCTTAATCGTACTTTTGTTGGCCCCCACGGTCCCGTCAGCGCCCAGCCCGTAAAATATCGCGCATACCCCGGCCTCGTCTTCTATGGTAAAAGATTCATCGCAGTCCAAACTGGTGCGGGTCACGTCATCCGTGATGCCGACTGTGAAATGATTTTTAGGTTCCGTTTTAAATCCGTTATCCAAAACCGCCTTGACCATGGCCGGTGTGAAGTCTTTGGATGACAACCCGTAGCGGCCGCCCAAGACCTTCGGATAAGACGCAAACCGCGTCAATCCCCGCTCAAAAACCGTATTGACGACATCCTGATATAACGGTTCACCGATGGATCCGGGTTCTTTGGTCCGGTCCAACGCAGTAATCACCTTAACGGTCTTCGGCAAAACAGCCAGGAAATGGTCCATAGAAAACGGGCGGTATAACCGGACTTTCACCACCCCGACCTTCTGTCCCTGCTTGACCAGCTTTTCCACCGTTACCTGGGCGGCTTCCGCGCCGGACCCCATCAAAACAACAACGTGTTCAGCGTCCGGAGCCCCGTAATAATCAAACAGATTGTAAGTGCGCCCGGTCGTTTTGGAAAAATGTTTCATCGCTTTCTCGACAAGAGCCGGACAATGGTTATAAAAAGCGTTCACCCCTTCCCTGCCCTGGAAATAAACATCCGGGTTCTGCGCGGTCCCCCGCATCGACGGACGGTCCGGGGAAAGCGCGCGCTGGCGATGCGCTAAAACCAGTTCGTCGCTGATGAGGTCCCTGATTTCTTCATCGGTCAGCCGGTCGATCTTGGCGACTTCATGCGAGGTCCGGAATCCGTCAAAAAAATGCAGAAACGGCACCCTCGACTCCAGCGTGGCGGCCTGGGCGATCAGAGCGAAATCCATGACTTCCTGAACACTCCCGGAAACCAGCATGGCAAAGCCGGTCGACCGGGCCGCCATAACATCGGAATGGTCGCCGAAAATAGAAAGGGCCTGACACGCCAGAGAACGCGCGGCAACATGAAAAACCGTAGACGTAAGCTCTCCGGCAATCTTGTACATATTAGGGATCATCAATAACAGCCCTTGAGAAGCTGTAAACGTGGTGGTCAAAGACCCGGCCTGCAAAGCCCCATGAACAGCCCCGGCCGCTCCTCCCTCACTTTGCATCTCCTGGACAAGAGGAACCGTCCCCCAAATATTCGTTTTCCCGGCCGCGGCCCATTCATCTGAACTTTCCCCCATAGGTGAGGATGGCGTAATCGGATAAATCGCGATGACCTCGCTCACTTTAAAAGCCGAATAAGCGGCCGCTTCATTACCATCAATCGTGACTTGAACTCTTTTCATTGGAACCCTTTCTTTGTAATAATATTAATACATCCATTATATATAGTCTGTGAAAAAGTAAAGAAGACATGTTCTGTCAATGTTAATATCAACTCATGGGAAAAACAAGTTTTTTTTTAGACAAAACCCCGAGCCGCCGGCAGCAGGATCGAAAACGTGGCCCCTTTCCCCTCTTGGCTAACGACCGAAACCTCCCCGCCATGGGCTTCAACAAGTTTCCGGACAATGGCCAGCCCCAAACCGGTGCTGGACTCTCCATGCCGGGGCCGCACAGATGTTTTTTCAAAAAAATGAAATAACCGGGACGTTTCCGAGGCCGGAATCCCCGGGCCCTGGTCGGTCACGCTGATTTGGATCTTCTCCCCCGATAATTTCACGCTTAACACAATCGTCCCTCCCGGAGGCGAAAACTTGACCGCGTTGCTTATCAAATTATTGACCGCCTGCGCCAGACGCTCCGGGTCTATCTGAAAATGAGGGAGCTGGTTGTCCATATCCAGGTGAAGGCTAATGTTCTTCGTTTGGGCCAGAAACCGGTTAAAATCACACAGGTCGGCTACAAACACGGCAGGATCCGTGTCCTGCAACCGCAATTCCAATTTCCCCGCTTCAATCACGGAAACACTTAAAAAATCATTAATAAGAGTCAGCATGGACTGGCAGGACAAATTCATTTGACGCAAGGCCTGGTCTTGAGCGGCCGTGGTGTCTCCCAAAATACGTTCCCGCAGCAAATCCAGGTTCCCTTTTATAACGGTTAACGGGGTCCTCAGGTCATGCGCCGCTATTCCTAAAAATCTATTCTTGGTTTCATTCAATTCCAGAACCTGCTGATACATGCGGCTTTTTTCCGTAATAAGGGCCACCTGTCCCGCCAACTGTTGAAAAATTTCAATATGCTGATTGCTGTATGCGCAGGGCTGACAACTCGAAAAAAATATAAAACCAATCGGCTTCCCGGCCGCCATCAAGGGGCAGGTCAGGCTGGAACGGACGCCTTCTTTGAGAATAAGCTGGGTCGATTCCGAATCCGGATGTTCCCGGGCATACTGTTCCAGGTCATTCAGGATACGCGGCCGCCCGGAGAGGATAATCCGCTCCAGGCTGCTCCCTGCAATCGGGGCTGTGTAGCCTTCCTTTAAATACAAAGTTTTTATGGCCTCCGCCCGCCCCCAGTAGCAGCGGACCTGCTCGCCATCCTCTTCAATAAAAGACACCCCGATCCGGTCATAAGGGATCACTTTCTTAAACTCATCATAAACATAGCTCAGGGTGTCCTTTAAAAAAAATCCGGAGTTAATGCGCTCCGTTATCTTAAGCAAGGTCTGGATCTCTCCTGTCCGAGATTGCAGCGTCTCCCCCAAATGCTTCAACTCCCGGCTTAATTCAGCCAGGGCATCCTCCGCCCCTTCCTGGGCGGCCATCCTGGAAAAATCCCCTTCCCGCATCGCCCTGACCGCCTGCAGAAGCTGAACGACTCTCGAATGAAAACCGCCTTTAGAATCTTCTGATTCCTTGCTTTTTCCAGTCATATTTCACCTTTAGATATAAAACGGGCGTCCCGAAGGCGCCTTCCCCCTGACTTCAAGCCCGCGGCCTAAATTATGCTGCATTATAAAGACAAAAGGACAGGCAGACAAGCAATTATTTCCAGCGGCCGGGCCAGACTGGGACAAAAACCGGGAGGGCTAAAAGTTACGCGAACCCATTTATAAATTTTTTAATAATATATTCTCTGAAGACTGTTCGGCCAGAACCCGGAAAGACCGGAGACACTGTTCAATACGGGTCAATTCCTCCGAACGAATGATCGGCATTTCAGAAAGGCCTTTGTCATCCAGGAGTTCATTCACTTTCGAAATGCTCAAGGTTTCAATATCGAAAGCCGGCTGATACCCTATCTGGCGGCCGTCCCCAAGCCTGACTTCCACCAGAATGCCCGCCTCCGTCAAATCAAAAAGGATCTGCTGCAAAAGGCGGGTGGGGATTTCTATCTCCTTCACTATATCCGCGGCCGTATAGGGTATTTGAGAAAGGCAAAAACGCTTAACGGATAACTGCACAATTCTCAAAGCCAGCAACCGTTTATATGTATGGCTGGCCTTGAGGCAATCGGGTTCCAACTCATAGGTTTCCACATTCTGCTCGGCGAAAGAAATTTCAGCTCCAAACAAGACAATAATCCAGCTCATTTGCAGCCACACCAGGAATAAGGGTAGGGCAGCGAAACTGCCGTAAACCGCCCCATACTTAGCCACCCCCACCTGAAAATTAATGTAAATCCACTGAACGATCTGATAAATCGTGCCGGCAATCATCCCGCCAAACAGCCCGGACTTAAATGAAACCGATGTGTTGGGCATAAAAATATAGATGTAGGTGAAGAGGACCCAAATCACGCAATAAGGCAAAAGGCTGAGGATCATAAAAATGGCTGGACTCAGCACGCCCAGGAAAGAAATCTTTTCCACCACCAACTTCACCTGGCTGGTCACCAGGACAGTGATACTGCTCGACATAATCAGCAAAAGCGGACAAATCAGCATGATCGAAAGATAATCGCTGAACTTCCGGC
>JAGOJP010000168.1 GCA_017995055.1 Candidatus Omnitrophota bacterium | reverse complement strand
CCCCTATACTGCTCCCTACAACCATATCGACCGGGATATTCTCCTCTTCCAAGACGCGCAAAACCCCTATATGCGCCAAACCGAACGCCGCTCCTCCGCCAAGAACAAGGCCCACCCGGACCCCGCTGATCCGCCGGGCCACGGCTTTAATAAACCGCCCATACGGCGACGTTTCAGACGGAAAGGATGTGCGGAAATAATCATTTTCAAAAGTCTTTTCGCAATCGGAAACATCGATAAAGGGGAGTTTGGCGGATATCTCATAGTCAAGCCGGTTATTAATTTCTTCAAAGGATATATCCGTGCCGCGGATCCCGCTGACCATGACATGAACCTTCCGGGAGGAAAAACTCCCTTTCAGTTCCTCTTCAATTTTATAAATCACCTCACGGGCCAGCTGAAAGTTCTCCTGCCGGTGCAGGCTGATAATCATATGAATATTATCAGACTGGTTCAGGGTCTTAATCACGACATCATCCATTTCATTAGGAAGGTCGACTACGACAAAATGATAGTCGCCTTCCAACTCCGTGACAAAAGCGCTGATTTGTTGACTTAAGGCCGTATCCTGGGGGTTAAAACGCACGCTTAAAAGATCAATAGCGTCGGTATGATAATCGATGCACGACTTGATCCTGTCCGGCTCAAGCAGAATGTTTTCCAACAAAGGTCCGCTCTTCCGCCACTGCGGCGCAGCGCCCACGGGTAGGGCAGCGGGCGCATCGGGAACCGCGGCAGAACGGAGATTAACAAGGATGACCCTCCGCCCTGATTCCCGTTTCAGCGCAAACGCCAGGTGTGTCGCGTAAGTTGAACTTCCGGCTTCTTTAAACGGGCTGTAGACTGAAATAATCGTGCCCGCCTCGCGTGCCTTGTCTTCGTGCAGGATATTCCGCCGGATCCGCTGAGACAGGCTCTGGCTGAATTCGAGGCCCAGTTGAGGAATGCCTTTCAGCATTTCATGAAAACGGTCCTTATCAATCTTCAGGATAATCGAATCATTCAGGGCCTCAAAGGAGAGGGAATGCGGCTGTCCGGTTAAGAGTGAGATGATCCCGAAATATGTCCCCCGGCGGAAAAAGTCAGCATGAATTTTTCCCCCCCCTTCTTTTACAAGGAAACCCTGAACACGGCCGGAAATAAGGCAATAAAGCGCGTCGGGCGGGTCGCCCTGTGACCGGATAATATCGCCTTTCCGGAACTCACACACCTCTGATAAAAGCGCGATGCGCTGCTGTTCCAGCCAGCCGAGACGGCTGAAGACGGGGAATTGCCTGACAAAATTAACCCTTTTAAAATATGCGTTCAAAGCCGTCATAATGTTTTTCTTTTTCACCAGGGCCTGCGCCCGGGAGGGCGGGCCCTGTTCACAATTCACTCCGCAAAATAATCAGCCTTCTTCCTATCCATACGAATATCCCCGAAGCAAAAACCCCGCGCATTCATTCACGGGCATACCCGCGGGCCGCTGCGAAGGCGGATCAAGCAGCGTAATTAGTATAAAAACATTTCCTTGGAAAATCAATACCGGACTCCGGAATCTGCGGACGTAAAGGAGGCGCGTCCTTCTCCCGGGAAGGCCTGGCTCCTCTGATCGCCCCCCTTTAATGGCTGGACAACAGGACCAAGGTTTCGAGATGACGGGTTTTAGGGAAGAAATCAAACGGGATAATTTTCTCGACCAGCCACTGGTGCGCCAGGAAAATTTTCAAGTCGCGGGCCAGGGAATCCATATGACAGGAAAGGTATATAAGATGGCTAAAAAATTTGTCCTGCGCCAGAGAAGCCGCCGCTTGATGATGCAGTCCCTGGCGGGGAGGGTCGATGATCGCCACCTGCCGGTGAGCCGTTCCTCCCGCCGCATGCGATAAGACCATATTCTCAACCCGGCCGGTCATAATCTTAAAACGGCTGCAGTGCGACACCAGGGCGTTATAGGCCGCGCACTGTGTCGCATAAACATTCTCCTCCACCAGGATCACTTCTTT
Source organism: Candidatus Omnitrophota bacterium (assembly GCA_017995055.1). Lineage (GTDB taxonomy): Bacteria > Omnitrophota > Gorgyraeia > Zapsychrales > JANLHA01 > JAGOJP01. The sequence goes on along the minus strand of JAGOJP010000168.1, from coordinate 991 downwards.
CACCAGGTCATGCAGGGAAACGCCGAACAGCCCCACCCCCCCGTATAAATCAAACAAGGCGACATCCGGCCCCAGGACGCCCAGATCAATGATATGCTCCATCAAAACCGGCAGGATGGATAAATTCGCCTGGAAAAACGTGTCCAAAGAGAAATAAATCTTCCTCCCCCGCACCAGCGTCCAGAGGTAATCCTCTTCCTTCATCTTCAACGACCGCCGGCCGATGCCTCCCCAAAAAACCCGGCCGTCATCTCCGGACTTAACCACCAGATTAGCGTTCCGGTATTTGGCCGGCAAACGGGCGACGGCCTGTTTTTTGAGCTCCGGCAAAAAATCTGAAATCGCCGTCAGGGCGATAGGACAGGCGGCCGCCTCAACAACACGGTTTTTCCCAACCGGGGAAAATCCCATAAAAATTTCCCCGGCCCGGGTCTTCAGGAGTTTCATGTCCAAACGGCAGCGGTAATGGTATTCCCGGGGAGACGGGACCAGCGGAGACAAAGGAAGGGTCTCAAGATTTAGGGTGTTTCTCAAAAGCGTTTGAAGAATGTCAACTTTCCGCCGGCATTCCTCCTGATAACTGACATCCTGATGCTGGCAGCCCCCGCACACGCCGAAAAGAGGACACAGGGGGCCGGCAGAAAAAGGCTCTCCGGCCTCAGGGGAAACGGATAAGGGACTTGACATCATCGTTATGGGTTATTAATTCTTTCAGGAGAGCTGCCACGGATAAAATCCGGCGCTGAAGTCAGCTCAATCACTTCTTCTCCGGGATAGGCCCCAAGGAATCAATCATCGTGTTGACAAACTTTAAATATTTATTAAAAGTGCTTTCTTTCGCCATATAAGTAATGATAAAGGCCCGGTTGCCTATGATCGTCCAAACATGCATAAATTTATTCGGGTCATCCACCCCTTCCACTTTCCCGACATAGACAAATTTATGCCCCAACCGGCCGCCGACCCGGCTTTTTTTACTTTCCAACACTTC
>JAGOJP010000167.1 GCA_017995055.1 Candidatus Omnitrophota bacterium | reverse complement strand
GGTCGGGGTTGACGCCTAACATTGCGTCTCAGCTGTTTTCTTACGGCTGTGACGTGCTGACCCTGGGCGATCATGTCTGGGACAGAATTGAGCTTACGGAATCCCTGCAGGAAAACCCCAGGATTCTTCGCCCGGCCAATCTCCCGGAAGGAGTGCCGGGGAAGGGGTGGTGCGTCGTTGAAACGGCCTCTGGCGAGAAAGCGGCTATAATAAATCTTTTAGGCCGGATATTTATGCGTTATAATGTGGACTGCCCGTTTCGCGCTTTTGAACGTTTGTGGTCCATGATCCAGGAGCAAACGCCGGTCGTGATTGTTGATTTTCATGCGGAAGCGACGAGCGAGAAAGTTGCTTTTGGGAAATTTTCAGCAGGGAAGGCTTCCTTGGTTTTCGGCACGCACACGCATATCCAAACGGCCGATGACACCATTCTTCCCCCAGGCACGGCGTATATTACGGATTTGGGCATGACGGGTCCGTATGATTCGGTCATTGGGCAGGACACGCAGAAAATTATCCGCAGGTTTTTAACCGGAATGCCGGAACGATTTGAAGTCGCCCAGGGAAACCCGTGGTTGTCCGGGGTCCTGGTTGAAATAGACGCTAAAAGTGGAAAAGCCATTCATCTGACACGGTTACAAAGGAGCCTTCCATGAGCGCTTGGGACGGAATTAACCGGCGAAAATTCCCCCGGGTTATGTTTCCTTGCTTGGTGACGATTCGCCATGATAAGGGGGAAAAGGAAGTCTTTTTGACGCATACGGAAAATATCGGGATCGGGGGCATTTGTGTCATTTTGAAAAATAATATCAAGATGTTTGCCCCGGTTGAGGTTGAGTTGGATATGCTGGATTTGAATGAGCATATTGTCTGCAAAGGGCGGGTTGTCTGGGTGGTCCGGAGGAAAGATTTTGAGCAGGAGAAACCGTCTTTTTTTGATATCGGCATTGAGTTTGTTGAGTTGCTTCCGGGACAGTATGAACGTATAAACGCTATTGTTAAAAGACTGGTCGCGCAGAAGATGACCGTGTAGAGCGGGCTTCATATTTTTTTCCGGCAGGAGAAAAAATATCCGCTTTCGCGCGTAGGGTGAGAAGGCGGATATTTCCGCGAAGTGAATAGTTAATCGAGACCACGCCCGCGGGTGTGGTGTTCCATTGAGGAACCTATTATGGTGAAAGTCAGGTTTGCTCCCAGCCCAACGGGATACCTTCATATTGGAGGAGCTCGCACAGCGCTTTTTAATTGGCTTTATGCCAAGGCCCAAGGAGGCATTTTTGTCCTGCGCATAGAAGATACCGACCAGGAAAGATCACGGGATATTTATTTGGAAGAAATTCTTCAAAGCATGACATGGCTGGGGCTAGCGTGGGACGAATTGTATAAGCAGTCTGACCGGTTTGATCTTTACCGGGAACAGGCCCGGAAGCTTGTGCAGGAAGGCAAAGCTTATGAAGACGGCCCGGCGGTTATTTTAACCATGCCGCAACAGGAAATTAAGTTGTTTGACCTGATCCGGGGGGAGATCGTGTTTGATTCCTCTCTTTTGAAAGACGAAGTCCTGCTTAAATCCGACGGTTCTCCGACATATAGTTTCGCCTGCGTCGTGGACGATGCCCTGATGGGCATTACGCATGTTATCCGGGGGGATGACCATATTTCCAACACCCCCAAACAGCTGGTTATGTATCAGGCCCTGGGATTGAAGCCGCCCAAGTTCGCGCATTTACCGCTGATCATGGGGGAGGATGGCGGGCGGCTGTCCAAACGGACAGGGGCGGTTGCGGTCACGGATTATAAGCGTCAGGGTTTTTTGCCCGAAGCTTTGGTAAATTATTTATTGTTGTTAGGCTGGTCGCCGGGGAACAATCAGGAAAAAATTTTTCTTGATGCGGCGGTGAAAAAATTTTCCATAAAACAGGTCCAGAAATCTCCGGCGGTGTTTTCTTTGGAAAAGCTGACGTGGCTTAATTCTCAATATATTAAGCAGTCTGACCCGGCGAAAATCGCGGAGTTGCTGGTTCCCTTTCTTCAGGAGAAGGGTTATTTAGCCGAGAAATATGATAGGAAAAAACTGGAAACTAGTGTAAAATTATTTCAAAGTCGCATGCCGACCTTGTGTGATTTTTTAGACCGGGCGGATTTTTTATTTAAAGACCAGGTTGTCTTTGAAGAAGAGGCCCTCTGCCGCCTTAAGGAGAGTGGACAGGATAGCCATCTGGTCGCTTTAGCGAAAAGGCTGTCAGGGGTTCCTGACTTTACAGAGGGCGCCGTGGAACGCGCCTTTCGCGACGTGGTCGCGGAACTGGGCGTCTCCGCCGGTGACCTTGTTCATCCGGTGCGGATTCTGCTTACGGGGAAAACGGTCGGGCCCGGCCTTTTTGAAACCATGGCCCTGATCGGCAAAGAAAAGACCGTGCAACGGTTAAGTCAAAAGGTGCCTGTTTAAAAAGAGGTGACTATGATTAAGAAAACGTTTGTCTTTATCCTTTTCTTAGCCTGTTTAGGCGTAGCGGTGAGTGGCTGCCAGACAGCGAGCGATTCGGTCAACAAGACGGACAAATGGATGGATGAAGAGCTTCATAAGCACATGTAAAGAGTTTTTCAGAAAACACCCTTAATATTGTAATTTTGCCCTGTGGTGTAATTGGTAACACACTTGACTCTGGATCAAGCATTTCTGGTTCGAGTCCAGACGGGGCAGCCAACCTTGACGCTCAGGCGAACTTCGAGCGTTCGATGCAGTAACTAGCGCCTTGCAGGCATCCCCTGCAGGGCGTTTGTCGTTTTGGGGCGGTTTATGGTCCCCCGGAACAGATAGTCTGCATGATAGGCTGTCTACAGTCGGTTGATCTATGTACATTTTTATTTCGATATAGTCTTGGTAAACGACGATTTCTTTGATGAGGGCTTTTATCAAGGCTTTTCGGGCATCAGGAGGGGCCTGATCGAGATATTGTATGGCAAATCGAAGGTTAGAAT
>JAGOJP010000166.1 GCA_017995055.1 Candidatus Omnitrophota bacterium | reverse complement strand
ATTGCTCCGTCCCGACCCGGGAATACTTTACTTTTTTCATAATCCGTTTAAGATCCCGGATCAATTTCGGTCGGAGTTCCAGTTCATCCTTAATAACGTCCTCCACATTGATCTCTTCTTGAAGAACTTTATTAATAACGTCCAGCGCTTCTTTACGGGCAAAGGCCGTGACAAACAAGGCCTCGGCGAGCCGCTGCTCTGTTTCCTCAATCCTTTTTGCCAAGCTGATTTCCTCGTCCCGCATCAAGAGAGGAATCGATCCCATCTGTTTTAAATACATTTTAACCGGGTCGTCCAGCGGGATAAACTTATCCGAGTAATCATCGTCCCGGGTCTGCTCTTCACGCAACCGCCGCAGCTGCTGTTCACGGGTTTCTTCTTCTTCATCTTCCGGCGGGACAAAATCGTCATCCGACTCGATGACTTTGATATTTTTCCCGTCAAGAATTTCAAAGACATGATCGATGTCTTCGGAAGAATCGACATTCTCGGACAACGTGGAGTTCACTTCATCGTACGTCAAAAACCCCTTCTTCTTCCCCAGGCTGATTAGCTTCTCCAAATCCGTTTTTAAATCTTTTTTCTCCATGCATTTACCTCATCAATGTTTAATAATCCGATTAAACTCCTGCATTAACTCATCCAATTTTTGCGCATCCCCTCTTTGATCAGCCTGTCTCATCTGTCTCAAAATATCCTGACGAATCATCTTCAGTCGGTCCTGGCGAAGCCGATGCAGGCAATCCTTATGGAAACGGTGCGTGTCTCCTGTCACAAACTGTTCGTCCGCGATTAAATTCGAAATCATTTGCAAAATCTTTTGATCCTCAAAGCAACACAATAGATCCGGGACACGGACTTCCTGTCTTTTGTCATACAACTCAAACACTTTGGTAATAACGGCCCGAATGGCTTCATTATGAAAATCCGTCACTTTCAGGACTTCCTTTGTCAACGGGATAAAACTCTGGTCGTTGAGCAAAAGACGGAGCATATCCCTTTCAACCGGCCGTACCGGCGCCGCTGTCACGGGCGATTGAGGCGATGGCGCCTCCGGCCCGGCATGAGCGGCCCCGCCTGCTATTTTGTTCATCTCAAAACGCAAGGCCTCCTCGGAAAGATGCAGCGCGACCGCCAATTTCCGAAGATATTCCGCCTGAATCACCGCATTCTTAAACCTGGCGACCGTTGCCAGCATCTGGGCGGAAATTTTGGCCCGGCCTTCGATCGAAACAGAATCATGCCGGAGGCACAACACCCGCAACTTAAAATCAAATAACGTTTCGGCCTGGGACAAACGTTCCTGAAAAGCGCCGAGAGAGTGTTTCCGCAAAAAAGAATCCGGATCTTCCCCGGCCGCAAGCGTCACCATGCGAACGTTCACGCCCTCTTCCACGAGCATATCCAGGCTGCGTATCATGGCCTGCTCGCCGGCCTTATCAGAATCAAAAAGCAACAAAACATTAGTCGTGTAACGGGTCAAAAGGCGGACCTGCTCCACGGTCAGCGCCGTCCCCAGCGAAGCCACGATATTCTGAACCCCGGCGGCAAAAGGCGTGATAAAATCCACATACCCCTCCACGACTACCGCCAAGTCCTGCCGGGAAATTGCTTCTTTGGCCCAGTTTAATCCATATAAATGCTGGCCTTTCCTGTAAAGAAGCGTTTCCGGCGAGTTGATATATTTTGCTGAGGAGTTCTTTTCCAAACTCCTGGCACCAAAAGCAATACAACGGTCCCTTTTATCAAAAATCGGAAAAATGATCCGGTTTCGAAAACGGTCATAATAGCCGGATTTATTCTGCCTAGGAATAATGAGCCCCGCCGCCTCCATCTGTGACAGCGTAACATTCTTTGTCCGGAGGAACTCCATCAAGGCGTCCCAACAGTCCGGCGCAAACCCGAGCTGGAACGTCCGAACCTGCTCTAAATCAATGCCTCTCGCTTTCAGATACGTCCGGGCCTCCCGGGCGCTGGCCTCACGGGACGACACCAGTTGCTCGTGATAAAACCGCGCGGCCAACCCACAGGCCTGAATCGCCTGGTCCCGCAGCTTCTCTTCGGCAGAATTCACGCTGTGGGTTTGGGGGATAACGACCCCGCAACGGTCGGCCAGCAAGCGAAGCGCCTCCGGAAAGCTAACCTGTTCCCGCTGCATAACAAAAGAAATCACATTCCCCCCCACCCCGCAGCCGAAACAATGAAAAATCTGCTTGTCCGGATTCACGACAAATGACGGCGTCTTCTCATGGTGAAACGGACAGGGCGCTTTAAAATTCCGCCCGGCTTGTTTTAACGGCACCCAGGACGAAATGATATCAACAATATCGACCCGGTCTAATATCTGCCGAATTATTTCCTCGGGGATAAAACCAGCCATTCCTACGAAACCCTCCTGCCCCCGGGACAACCCCGCCTAACGGAATGCGTACGACATCACACTTTCATGACCCCTTCTCGCCCTTTCTACGCCAAGACCATTCCGGGGGACAACCTTAAAATATTCCAACTTCCCTTGCTAAGGATTCAACAACCGTTCTCTGTCAAAGAACTTCTTCCCGGCTCCCCAATCATTCAACATGCATTTCAAAAGGACGCTTGTTCCACAATTGACTGAACTCCCCCGGATCAGGGCGGAACGCTTTCACGGGGGCCCAAACTGTTCCTTGCCTTAACGTATATCCTTTTTAGACAAATCGGGAAGCCCGTATTATTCGGGATTTAAGTTCTATCGCGCCATCTCCTCAGGATAGAACTCAAAGACTTTTTCATTGATAGGTTCTTTGGGAAACACTTTTACAATAAAATTTTTATAACTGAAAGTATAGAAACTCACCGCTATATCTTTAAGGTAAAACCCCGAGAGAGAACTTCTCGCGGTTCTCACAAAGAACGTACTTGATGAAATAAAGATTGCCAGGAACAACAACCCTGTAATAAATGCCGCCCGAACCGTTCCCAGACCCCCCCCCAACATTCTGTATGCGAATGCT
>JAGOJP010000058.1 GCA_017995055.1 Candidatus Omnitrophota bacterium | reverse complement strand
CTGGAAGGGCGTTTCAAGAATTTCCCGTTGTGCTCCGGGGAAGACGGCATCGGGGCTTTTAAACACACGGTGACGCTTAAGCCCGGGGAAACTAAGGAATTTTCTGTTGTTTTAGGGCAGACCCCGGACATCCCGGGTATCGGGAAACTTATCGCCAAGTATCGCGATCTGAAGCAGGCCAGAGCCGAACTGGAGAAGACGAAAGAACTGTGGCTCAAGCGGGTTACAGACAATATTGTGGTGGAAACGCCGGACAAGGATTTTAATACTTTATTTAATGTATGGGTCAAATACCAGCTTTATATTTGTAACCTATGGTCGCGTTCCCCGAGTTTTTATCACGAAGGGTCCGGCGGCCGGGGCTACCGGGACTCTGCCCAGGACTCCGAAGCGGTCGTGTCCATTAACCCGGCTTTGACCCGTCAAAAGATATTGAAGCTGGCCTCCCTGATCCGGCGGGACGGCACCTCCGCTCCCGGGTGGTCGGAAACAGCGGGGCCGCATAAATTCCTCCCCAACAAAGACCATCCGGTCTGGCTGACGACCACGGTTACGGCTTATATTAAGGAAACCGGGGACAAGGATATCCTCTGTGAATACGTCCCTTATTTGAAGGATAAGTGGATCAACGGCTGGGAGGTCGATCCGAATTATCAGGGCGGCGCGCAGACGGACGGGGAAGGGACGCTGTTGGAGCACCTGGAAAAGAATTTAAGTTTTTGTTTTAATGATGTCGGTGAAAAAGGGTTGCCCCGCATCGGACACGCCGACTGGAACGACGCGATTGACGCCGCGGGCATTAAGCACCGCGGGGAAAGCGTGTGGCTGGCCCAGGCGCTGGTCCGTTCCTTGAAGATGCTGGCCGAACTCTGTCAGCTGGTGAACGAAGAACAAAAAAAATCCGAATACCTGCAAATGGCTAAAACCATGACGGAACGCATTAATAATGCCGGATGGGATGGGGAATGGTATTCCCGAGGGTTTGATGATCAGGGGCAGGTTTACGGGAGCAAGCAGGATAAAGAAGGTAAAATATTCTTGAACACGCAGGCCTGGGCGATTCTTTCCGGCGTCGCGGGGGGCGAACGGCTTAAGAAAATTATACAGGCCGTGGACAAGCACTTGAACGGCCCGCACGGTTTGGCGCTTTTTGCTCCCGCCTTTTCAGATTGGGTCAAAAGGCTGGGCCGGATCAGCATGTTTTCAGAAGGCACCAAAGAAAACGCGGCCGTGTTTTGCCATGCGGCCACCTTCATGGCTGTCGGTTATGCCATGGCCGGGTACGGAGCGAAAGCTTACGAGGCGGTGTGTAAGATTATGCCCAATAAACAGAAGAATATGGAGCTTTATAAAACCGAACCCTATGTGTTTGCGGAATATCTGGTCGGCCCCGGCAACCCCTACCGGTATGGGGAAGGCGCTTTTACCTGGATTACGGGAACGGCCGGTTGGAATTTTATGCTGGCGACTGAATGGATTTGCGGGATCCGCCGGGATTTCGAGGGACTCAAAATTGACCCGTGCCTGCCTCCGCAATGGAAAAAATGTTTTGTCCGGCGCCCGTTCAGGGGGGATATTTACGAAATAGAAATTTTGAACCCTCTTGGAAAAGAAAAAGGCGAAAAGACGATAACGGTAGACGGGCAAGTCATAGACGGGGATGTTGTTGTGCCCGTTAAAGATGGTCAGGTTCATCGCGTTAAGGTGGTCCTCGGATAGAGGCGGGGCATGCGCCTTTTTTATTCCATGAGCATTGAGTTTACACGACCCAAGGGAGTGTAAACTCTACATGCGAATTGATCCTTCAGGCGAGTGAGCCCAAGCGAACGAGCCGAAGGATGCTGATTGAATACCCCACTCCCAAGGGAGTGTAAACTCAATATGCGAATTGATCCTTCAGCGAGTCGAAGGCTCTTGGTTATATGCCCCGCAGCCTGCTGCGGGGCATTGAGAACAGAGCATCCCTTTGATTATATAAGAGAGGAAGGCTTTTTGACAAAATAAAACATGCGTGATAGAATACGCCGTCATCTGTTTTTATTTCAGATATATCGTGTTTAATTTCTTTGTCCCAATGATTTTAATCTCACGCCTAAAGGATTTTCTTACACTTTGATTTTTTTTTATTGGGGCCTCATTTAAAGGAGCGGGTATGAAAGGGAAATTGCTGTTGGTGATCGGTCTTTGTGTTTTAGCGGCCATTATCGGAAGTTGTCAGAGTTGCGGTCCGGCGGTTGCGCCGAATAAAAACATGATTACGGTGTGGCACTGGATGACCGACCGGCATGATGCTTTAAATGAGCTGGCCAAACGCTACAAAGAAGAGACCGGGGTGGAAGTGGTTTTTGAACTGTATGCCCCTTCTGACGTGTATTCCCAGAAAATTATCGCGGCTGCCCAGGCGCATATTTTACCGGATGTTTTCGGCATCCTGGATAAGAAGGCCGTGTTTGCGACGTTTATTGAAAGCGGATTTATCGCCGATTTGAGCGAGGAATTCACGAAGGATGACGGCGCGTGGGAGAAAAGCATGTTTCCCAAAGCCTTGTCCGCCAACCGTTTTGAAGAAGGCAATGTCTATAATGTTGAGCCTGGAATTTACGGCGTTCCTATCGATGTGACCAATATTCAGATGCTTTATAACAAGAAACTTTTGGAGAAGGCCGGCGTGGCAAACCCGCCACAGACGTTAGAGGAATTTCTGGCGGCCGCTGAGGCCTTGAACCGGGTGGGCGTTTCCGGGCTGGTTTCCGGCTGGGGTGAGTTGTGGATGGCGGATTGTTTTGCGTCTAATTATGCGTTTAATATTATGGGGGAAGACAAGGTCATGAACACGTTCCGGGGGAAAGTGCCGTATACCGACCCCGAGTGGGTTGAAGTGTTCCGGGTTTTTGATACGCTGCGGCAAAAAGGCGCTTTGCTGGAAGGGATTGTGACCAAGGCCAATAAGTATGCGGAACAGGACTTCGCTCTGGGCCGGGCCGCCTTTGCGTTTAACGGGTCCTGGTGCGTGAATGTCTACAACGAAATGAACCCGGAGTTGGAGTACGGGGTTATGCTTCCTCCTAAATATAATCATGATCTTCCCATGCGGATTTGGGGGGGGGCCGGGTCATCCTTTGTCGTCAATAACTCTTCTGATAAAAAGGATAAAGCGGTTGCTTTTCTGAAATGGCTTTCCGCCAAGGAACAGCAGGCGTATTTATCAAAAGAAACGCTGAATCTGCCGGCTAACCGGTATGCTCTGACCGATATCCCCGACGTGCTTTCGGAGTTCGCCCGGGCGATGGACGCGACCACTCATCCGACGATATGGCCGCTGAATGAAGATCCTCTGGTGATCGAAGCGTTTGACAAGGGGATCCAATCGATTATTATAGGAGAAAAAACTCCGGAACAGGTCGCCCAGGAAGTGCAGAGCGTCAAAGAACGCGAGATGGCGAAGAAACAAAAACGCAAATAAATAGTTTTTTAAAACGAAACCAATCATAATGTCTTTGTCCCAACAAAGCAGTTTTTCTCTCCCGAAATTCCGGGATCAACTGGAAAGTTTCGCCTTTGTCCTGCCTGCCGTTCTTATCTTTTGTATATTTTATATTGTCCCTTTTTATGAAATATTTAAACTGTCCCTGCAGGAATGGGACGGCATTAGCCTGGTCAGAACTTATATTGGTTTTGAGAATTTTAAGGAACTGATATCGGACCATGGGTGGTGGAAATCCATGTGGAACGCCGCTTATATCACCCTCATCGCCCTGACCTTCCAGAACGCTTTGGCTTTCGCTTTGGCCCTGGCCTGCGACCAGGAAATTTTCATGAAAGGGGTTTACCGGGTGATCTTTTTTATCCCGCCGGTGCTTTCCGAAGTCGTGGTCGGACTCATCTGGTCCTGGATCCTTTATTCCGGCATGCAGGACGGCCAGCATATCGGTCTGCTTAACACTGCCCTGGCCAAAATCGGATTTTCGAACCTTATTACCAATTGGCTGTCCAATCCCAAGACGGTCTTAACCTGTATCGCCGTGGTCCATTCCTGGAAGGGATTTGGCTGGGGGTTTATTATGTTCCTGGCCGGGTTGCAGACGATTGACCGCCAACTCTATGAAGCGGCGCGGGTGGACGGCGCCGGTTCGTTCAGTGTTTTTAAAAACGTGACGGTTCCGATGATGCTTCCGGTTATCGTGGTGGTGATGATATTAACGATCCTCGGGGCCATGCAGGCCTTTGTCCTTATCCTGACCCTGGCGGGCAGCGCGGGGCTGGGGGACTACACCGCTGTCCCGGTCACCAAGATCCTGGCGGCCATGACCGGGCAGAACCGGTACGGCTATGCTTGCGCCATGGGCGTTAATTTCGGGATGATTTTAATAGCGGTGTCATTTGTCCTCAAGAAAATATCCGAACGAATGAAACAGGCTTAAAAAGGAAAGGGCATGATTAATAAATATAAAGTGATCCGGGGCGTTAAAGCAACATTGATTCACGTTCTTCTCCTGGCCGTGACGATCACCTGTTTATTTCCGTTATTCTGGATGGCACGTTCGGCGCTGATGAGCAACAAAACGATTTTTACGGATAAATCCCTGATTCCGGCGGAGATCCATTTTGATAATTTCGTGAAGGCCTGGACGCAGGGGCAGTTCGCCATGTATTCGCTCAACAGCCTTATCTACACGGTTTCCGTCGTCATAGGGATCGTGCTGGTGTCCTCCCTGGCCGCTTATGCTTTCTCCCGCCTGGAATTCCCGGGAAAAAATTTTTTCTTTTACATGTTTGTCATAGCCATGATGATCCCCCTGCCGGGAAGCTTCGTTCCGTTAACGGTATTGATGACAAAGCTGGGATTCATTAATTCGCCTTATCCCTTTATCCGGCAACTGGGGTATGTGCTTTGCATGATCAATGTGGGCCTGTCTTTGAGTATTTTGCTTTTAAAGACGTTTTTTGACAAGATGCCGCCGGACCTGGAAGACGCCGCCCGTATTGACGGCTGCTCGAAACTGGGGATATGGAGGCACGTGGCTATCCCGTTGGCCAGGCCGGCTATTGCCGTTATCGTGATCTTTAACGCCTTAAATGTCTGGAACGAGTATATCCTGGCGATGTTGTTGTTGAATGACATTCCCAATCATCCCACCATTATGCCGATCCAAAGGGGGCTTATGGTTTTTCAGGGGACATACCTTTCGGACTATCCTCTTTTGATGGCGGGGCTGACCATCGCTGCCGTGCCAATTATTGTGGTCTATCTTCTGATGCAGAAGCATATTATTAAAGGATTATCATCCGGCGCTGTTGTTGGATAATCAAAACTGGGAGGGTTTTTATTGTGAAAAAAAGTAATCAAGGGGAAAAAACTGTGTCGCGGTTATTAATACTTTTAGCGGGAATTTGCCTGTTAAGCCCGGCGACATTCGGTTATGCTCAGGAAACGGATGGCGAAAGCCCGGCTGTTCAAACGACCGTCGAGGCGCAAGAGCCGGCGGAGCAGGAGAACTCGCCTGTGCCGGACACGGCACAGCAGGACGCCCAGGGCTCTGAAGCCGCGGCCGGGAACCTTCCGGAAGAAGCCGTTCCAGCGGCGGAAACAGAATCTCCGGCGGTTGAAGCGGCGGCGGAAGAGAGTGGGAGCCCTGAGGGGGATGTCGCGCAGGATGTTCCTGCGGAAGAGAATATGATTATATTGCCGGCAGACGGGGATTTCCCTTACGCGGATATTGAACTTGAAGCCGGGGCGACCCCGGATGATTTTGTCCGGAAGGCGTGGGAACTGTCCAGTCAGAGAAAACTGGAGCAGCTGGATAAGCTGGTGGAGGTGGCATTAACGCTTTTTGACGCCGAGGCCCGCAAAGAGGAGGCGTCCTTGTCCGGATTCCCCGGGCGCGGCAAGGAAAAGGATTTTTCTTATTTGAATGCGGTGGCCACTCTCTTTTTTGTCCAGGCGGAAGCCATGATGAATTATGGACGTACGGAAGAGTCGATCGCGACCTTCCAGAAGATCATCGATGAATATCCTTGGGCGCAGGCCTGGGACCCTTCCCGCGGGTCGTACTGGTCGGTGGCGGAAAAGAGCCAGGCGAGTATTGATGTCATGACCGGGAAAGTTGAGGAGGAGGTGGAGGAGCCGCCGACACGGTTGAAGACCCTCCCCTCGCTGGCGTTCCCGGGGACAGACCAAGTGGTCGATTATCATAAATACGGCGAGTTCCTGGACGTGGGGACGGACCGGTATCATTATCAGATCAACGATCTTAAGGGCCTGAAGGAAGCCGTTGGAGAAGGGATATACCCTAATACCGCCGATGTGTTTAAGGACCCGAAATATAAACAGGCCAAGAAGGAAGGCCGCCTGGAAGGAAGCCACTGGGATTTTGTCCATAGCGATGACCTGGAGGCAGCTTTTTATAAATGGGCGACGGCTCCGGAACCCGGTGGGGTCAAGCTTTTTTACCTGGGGATGATTTTTGAAAAAGCGCAGATGTATTATGAAGCCATTAAAACCTACCAGGCCGTTGTTGTCCATTTTCCAAAAACGGTCGGGTGGACTTACTGGCAGACGCCCTGGTATCCGGCCCAGGCCGCGGTTTCTAAAATTATTTATTTGGTGCGTTCTCATCCGGAATTGAATTTAAAAGTGAAGTGGATGAAAATAGAAGTTAAAAACGGTTTTGACAACGATGTGAGCAATGACGTTGTTGTCACATATCCGGGAGTCGTTCAGGAAAGGGGCTGGAGGGACAAGGTGAAGGGAGTCCTGAACCTGGATCCCAAAAAGGTGCCGTTACGGAATGTTGCCCGGCGTTTGGGAGAAGGCAAGGTGGCGCTTGTTCAGTATGATAATGGGCACTGGCAACTTCTTGTCGATGGCAACCCCTATGTTATTAAAGGGATTACTTATGCTCCGACCAAAATCGGCCAGAGTCCGGACAAGGGGACCTTGGTATCCTGGATGTATGAAGACACGAATAAAAACGGCAAGCCGGACGGACCTTATGATTCCTGGGTCGATAGAAACGGCAACAATCAGCAGGATCCTGACGAGCCGGTGGTCGGGGATTTCCAACTGATTAAGGAGATGGGCGGCAACACGATCCGCGAATACCAGCAGCCGATTAAACCGAATAAAGAGGTTTTCCGTAAGCTTTATGAAGAACATGGTATCCGGGTGATTTTAGGCGACTTCCTCGGAAAATATACTTTGGGGTCCGGGGCATCCTGGTTTGAGGGGACCGATTATGAAAATCCGGAACATCAGAAGAATATGATGGAATCCGTCCGCCAGATGGTCATGGAACATAAGGACGAGCCGTATCTTTTGTTTTGGCTTTTGGGAAACGAGAATAATTACGGGGTCGCCTCTAACGCGGACAAAAAACCGGAAGCGTATTACAAGTTTGCCAACGAGGTGGCTAAAATGATCAAGAGCATTGATCCGAATCATCCGGTCGCCTTATGTAACGGCGATACCCTGTATTTGGATATTTTCGCGAAAAACACGCCGGATATTGATATTTTTTCGGCCAATGTTTACCGGGGGGATTATGGTTTTGGCGCTTTTTGGCAACAGGTTCAGGAGGCAACCGGGAAAGCGGCTTTTATTACAGAATACGGTTGCCCGGCCTATGCCAAGCATCTCACGAAAGTGGAGGGCGAGGAGGCGCAGATGAACTATCATCGCGGCAACTGGCATGATATTGAAGCCAATATGGCGGGTCATGCGGAAGGGGCCGGGAACGCCCTGGGAGGGGTTGTCTTTGAGTGGACGGATGAATGGTGGAAGAATTACGAGCCGTTTTATCATGACCGCCGCTCGGATGCCATCGGGCCTTTCCCCGGAGGGTATTATTATGAGGAATGGTTTGGCATTACAAGTCAGGGCAACGGGACCCACAGCCCGTTTATGCGTCAGCTTCGCAAGAGTTATGAGTTTTACAAGGAAGCTTGGAACTGAAGACCGGAGTTGGGTTAAGATTCAATTTGCTAAATAACGGGTAAAAATGCTATAATTACTGCGTTGTTTTTGGGTATATATCTTAATAGGAGAGGGGGTGTGGAGAACTGATTAATTTTTTTATTACCCGTATCTGACCTTCACGTTAGATTACCTCGGAAGGCATAGGGGTCTTGATATAAGAAATTCATTTGAAAGGAAATCGCGTTTAACCAACTGGAGGGATATGAGAGATGTACAAAAAGATTTTATTATGCATGATGATGGCCATGGTGGGCGTGTCTTTAGCCATTCCTGTGCCCGCCGCTGCCTATAATTTTGGAGATTACCGTTCTGTCACATTGATCACGAACGCCTGGCAGGCCTTAGGGGAAAACGACTTGGAGGCCGTTTTGGCTTACACGAATAAATGCGTTGAATTATACGCCGAGCAGGCCAAAAAGATGCAGGCCAGCCTGACAGCTTATCCGACAGGTACGAACGATGAAATTTTTTCATATTGGGCATTGAACGATATTGCGACCGGCCTGTTTATCCAGGGGGAAGCGTACCGTAAAGCTAAAATGACGGACGAAGCGGTGAAGGCGTATCAGACGGTGGTGGACGAGTATACGTATGGTCAATGCTGGGACCCGAAGGGGTGGTTTTGGAAACCGGCCGAGGCCTCAAAAGAAAAGATCGCCATGATCGAATCCGGCTCCAATCTGGATTTCGGCGACTATACGTCTATGACGTTGACCGTTAAAGGATGGGAAGCCCTTGCCAATAAGGATTTGGACAGCGTTATCGCTTACACGAATAAGTGTTTGGAGCTTTATGAGGCGAAAGCTAAAGAGATGCAGGAATCCATGACCGAATACGCTTGGGAGTCGAAAGACAAGATTTTTTCATACTGGGCGCTGAATGATGTCGGGACCTGCCTTTTTATCAGAGGCGAAGCTTATTTGAATGCCGGTAACAAAGAGGAAGCCAAGAAGAATTTCAAGAAACTGGTTGATGACTATTATTTTTCACAGTGCTGGGACCCCAAGGGTTGGTTCTGGAAGCCGGCGGAAGGCGCCCAACAGAAACTGGAGGCTTTGGAGGAAGAATAATTTATCCTCTTTTTTGTCCTCTGGATTGATCCGTATTTTTAAAACAGGATCCTTAAGGGTGTTCCTCAACTTGGGGATCCTGTTTTTCTTTATTATCCTGCAATGAATTAAATTTTAGATGATGGGAAATGATTTTAATGAAAGGGCGAGATGTTTTATGAATAAGACTGTCTTTTTTGGGGGGCTGTGTTTTCTGCTCGTATGCGGGGGCTGCAACCAAGGTTCCCGGGTGAGTTCAGAGGGGCAGCCTAACCGAAATGTTACACAGGAAGAAACCAGTTTTCAGCCGTTCCTGGTATACCAAGATAAAGGGTCCCGGGGAAATCATTTTGTCCCTTCCGGTTTTATGCCGAACGGGAAATGCATCAATTTTAACGACGCGTGGCAGGAAAATTGCTATGACGGTAAAACATGTATTCGTGTTGAGTATGACGTCGCCTGCTCGAAGGATGACCAGAAATGGGCGGGTATTTATTGGCTGAACCCGGCGAATAACTGGGGCAATCGCAAAGGCGGGTTTAACCTTGACGGCGCACGGGAACTGAGTTTTTGGGCGAAAGGGGAGAAAGGCGGCGAACGTATTGAGGAATTTAAAATGGGCGGGATTACCGGAGATTTCCCGGATTCCGATATGGCGATCATCGGGCCGGTGATTTTGACAAACGAATGGCGCAAATATACAATCGATTTGCGGGGCCGTGATTTATCTTACGTGAGCGGCGGGTTTTCTTGGTCGACGAATGTGGACGTCAATCCGGACACCTGCATGTTTTATCTGGATAATATTCAATATCAATAACAGAAACATCTCCTGCAATGGTTTTTTTAAAAGGGGCCGGGAAACCGGCCCCTTTTTTGTTTGCCGTTATCGGCGGGTTTGACGCGGCAAGCTCGTCGATCTTTCCTCCGGATCCTTCTTGGTGTGATGATGGCCCCTCGTTGTCGTTGCAGGATCATTCTCCGGGTTATTTCTATCCGCATTTTGTTTCTTTTTTTCTTGTGCTGCTTCCTATCCTTTGTTATATTCATATCAAGCTTATAAATATTCTTATCATAAGGAGATGATATGTCGAGAGCTGCAAAGTCTATCTTAGTTTTTTTGCTCTTATTGCTTTTTGTCTCCGTCGGATTGCTAACGTACATTACCCTTCAGAAACAAGAGTCTGATAAATCAAAAATATCTTTGGAGAAGCAAGTCGATGATTTCCAGCAGCGGGAGAAAAAATACATCCTTGAAAATAAAGACCTGCAGGAAAAGCTGAAAGATGTTGAGAAAAAGAAAGCCGAGCTCGAAGAACGCTTGAGTTCTTTCGACGGTGATGTGGAGTCCCTTAACAAACAGATCTCGGAGTTGACCAGCGAACGGAATGTCTTGCAGGAAAAAATAGCAGCGCTGGAAAAAGAGCGGACCACGTTGTTGTCTAAGACGAAAGAAAAGTCCGAACCGCAAATCGTCTATAAATATGTGGACCGGGAAACCGGCGCGCCGGTGGAGCCTCCGGGGACGGGTGCTCCAGTCAGTCCCGTAGCAGACAACAAGCCGGAACTGCCGTCTTCCGGTCAGAAAATATCGGCGAACAATACCCCCGATGTGCCGCCGGATAATGAAACTTATTGGGCGCAGGTCATCCGCGAGAAAACCTCCCTTGAGCTGGAAGTGAATGCTTTAAAACAGAAACTGGATGCCAATATGCTCGAGCTGGAAGCCTTAAAAAAATCAAATTCAGACCTGGAGCTGGAAATCTCGGAGTTGGTTACCACCAAAGATTCCATTGAACGGGAAATCAAACACGGGAAAGATTTGGCGGACAATTTATCTCTGGCCCTGGCCCGGGCGGAAAATGATAAGGAGTTTTTAAATGGCCGCTTCGCGAAACTTAACGAGGAAAACATGGACTTGCGGTCGCAGATCAAAGATTTGAGCTCGACTAAAGTCGCCTTGGAGAAGAGTATTGTGCGCCTGCAGGATGAAAAGAAGGACGTGGAGCGGAAGCTGATGGAAACCGAGCATGTCATTCAAAACCGCATTGATGAGATATGGCAAATTAAGGATAGCCTGGAGAAAAATTTTCAGATGTCAGGAGCGTCTTCCAAGGCCGTGGAGCTTCCGCCGATTGTCGTTTCCAGCGTTGGAGAAAAGAGCGGGGGAGCCCCGGAAGTCGTCTTGCCCGCTCCGGGGTTTGACGGCAATATTGTTTCCGTGAATGATGAAAATAATTTTGTTATCGTTGATTTAGGCCAGAATGACGGCCTCAAGCTCGGGGACAACATGAGTGTTTACCGGGGGGCAGAGTATGTCGCGGCTCTGGAAGTGATCCAGGTGCGTAAAGACATTGCCGCCGCGGATATTAAAAACAAAGTCACCTCCATCCGTGTGGGTGACGCTGTACGATAATTCAGGATAACGTGACCAGGCAACGTAAAGTCAGCATAGAAGATGTCGCCCGCCGCGCTAAGGTTTCCATTACGACCGTTTCGCGTGTCATTAATAATGTTCCCACCGTCAGCCAGCATAACCGTTCTAAAGTAGAAGAAGCGATTGCGGCTTTGAAATACAAGCCGGATGTCAGCGCCCAGCGTCTGGCCAGCGGCACGAATAATGCTATCGGGCTGGTCATGCCCGGGTATCCCGGAATTTTTTATTCTTTTTATGCCATCGAAATTATCCGGGGTGTGGGGCATGCTTGCGAGACCATGCGTCTGGATTTGGTCTTTCATATTACCAATGGTTTTAATCCGCTGAATACGAATAGCGTTGGAGGCGTCATTTTTGCCGATATTATTGAGAACCGGAAGCAGGTTGAAGAGACCTTGGCCGCCCATATCCCTTGTATGGTCATTAATAATGTCGTGGATGACCTGGATGTGAATTATATCGGGATCGATAATGTGGCAGGCGGCCGCATTGCCGCCGATTACCTTGTCAGCTTGGGGCACCAGCGCATCGCCACGGTTACCGGTACTCTGCAGACGCAGGCCGGGTTGCAGCGCTTTGAGGGCTTCCGGCAGGGGCTTCAGAAGGAAAACATCCCGGTGAAGGATGAATATGTGCTGGAAGGGGATTATTCCCGCCGCAGTGCCCGGAGTGCGACGGAGAAGCTTCTGGCGCTTCCTCAGCCGCCGACCGCGATCTTTGTAGCCAGCGATGATATGGCTTTGGAGGTCATGGCTGTGATACAGGAGAGAGGAATGAAGGTGCCTGACGATATATCTGTGATTGGATTCGACGATAATCCGGCCAGCCTTTATGGCCCTGTTGCTTTGACCACAATCCGGCAGTCGCTGTTTCAGATGGCCGAATACGCGGTGAAATATCTGCAGAATATTATGTCCGGGAAAAAGAAATCCGCGGTTCAGATGGTTTTAACCCCGCAGCTTGTCGTTCGTGATTCCTGTCGAGCCCCCAAGTAAAATGTTGTCACTTCGAATCCTCGAGGTCTGCCTCAGTCTTTAACAGCTTATTGGGAGGAGCGGCTGAAATGCGCGAACCCTGGTTGGGGCTGGCGGGGCAGAACGAAAATATTGACAAATCAATCATTTAGCGTTAGCTTAATAAATTAACCTTAGACCCAAGGTGAGGATTGTGTATGCACAAAGCTATAACAATTTTCATGTATTTTTTATGGGGGTTGACGATTCTGGCCGTTTTTGCGGCCACTTTTAAGGATTTTCAATATGAGGATTTAAATCTGATTGCATTCCTGTCGTTTATTTTTGCGGTCATGAATTCTGTCCTGGCATTAACGATGAATAAAAAATAACGGAAGAGACCTTTATGTTTGACCGGGAATATCAGTGTGTCGTGGTGGGGGGAGGCCATGCGGGGGTTGAAGCGGCCTTGGCGGCGAGCCGTATGGGCTGTGAGACGCTTTTGTTGACGTTGTCTTTTTCCACGATAGGGCAGATGAGCTGCAATCCGGCGGTGGGGGGCGTCGGCAAGGGGCAGCTGGTCAAGGAGATCGACTGCCTGGGCGGGGAAATGGCTTTAGCCGCCGATCGCACCGGCATCCAGTTTAGGAGGCTGAACGCCTCGAAAGGACAGGCCGTCCGTTCCAGCCGGTGCCAAAGTGACCGTAAACGATATCGGGAATATATGCAGGGCATTGTCCGCCGGCAGGCGCGGCTGACGGTCCTGGAAGACGAGGCCTGTACGTTGCTGAGCCGCGGTTCCCGGATCACCGGAGTCAAGACGCGCCAGGGCCTGATGCTGGGCGCCCCGACGGTTGTGATCGCCGGCGGGACGTTTTTAAACGGACGCATTCATATCGGCCGGACTATTATCCCGGGCGGGCGCATTGATGAGCCGGCCTGCGTGTCTTTGGCCGCCAGTTTATCGGATCTCGGGTTTGAAGTCCTGTCGTTTAAAACCGGGACTCCTCCCAGACTCGACGGTAAGACGATCGACTTCTCTGCTTTGGAGGTCCAGCATTCGGATCCTTCGCCGTTGCCGTTTTCATTCCGGACGCCGTTTATCCCTCCGGAACAGAGGCTCCTTCCCTGTTATATCACCCGGACCTGCGAGAAAACGCATGACATTATCCGGGCCAATATGCATTTATCGCCCATGTATTCGGGGCAGATTCATTCAACCGGTGTACGGTATTGCCCTTCGATTGAAGATAAACTCAAGAAGTTCGGGGAGAAATCTTCCCATCATGTTTTCCTGGAGCCGGAGGGGCTGGACACCGACGAATATTATCCCAACGGGATTTCCACCGGTCTGCCGGCTGAAGTGCAGGAGGCCTTTGTGCGGTCTATCCCGGGTCTTGAACGGGTTCAAATCAACCGTTACGGGTACTCT
>JAGOJP010000057.1 GCA_017995055.1 Candidatus Omnitrophota bacterium | reverse complement strand
TCCGGTCCAGCGGCGCCAGGTCCCCGTCCATGCTGAAAACAGATTCGGTAATAATAACGATGGTCCTGTATTGGCCCCCGGCCTCCCGCAGCAGATGCTCCAGCGCCGCTGTATCGCAGTGCGGGTAACGGCGGAATTCCGCCCGGCTTAACACGATCCCGTCCATGATGGACGCATGATTCAGGCGGTCCGAAAGGATCAGGTCATCCCGTCCGAACAAGGAAGAGATAATCCCGACGTTGGCCATGTACCCGCAGTTAAACAAAACACACCCTTCAGCGCCTTTAAAAGCGGCCAGGCGTTCTTCGAGTCGGCGGTGTTCGGGCATGGTGCCGCAGACCAGTCGCGAAGCGCCCGCGCCGAATCCCGACCGCTCAAACGACGCGGCCGCCGCGTCCCACAGGCGGACATCCGCAGCCAGGCCCAGGTAATCATTGGAACAAAAATTAATACAGTCCCGGCCGCCGATTCTGACAACGCGGCCCTGCGCGCCGTCCAGCCCGCGCAAAGACCGGTGCAATCCCTTTTCTTCCAGAGCGGCCAGCTCCGCTTTCAGTCTCGCCTCAAACGCCATATTCCTTTCACTCCCGACCGGACCCGACTCCACCCCGCGCTCAATCCAAAAATTCCACGTCCCCGGTCATCTTTTTGATTAAATCCCCCTCGGCGTCCAGCACAACCAGCCCGCCGTCATCCGACAGGTCCACCGCCCTGCCTTCCACCGCCTTATGATGATCCGAGATGCGCACACGGCGGCCGAGCGTCACGGACAACGCCTTCCACCGCTCCAGGAGCGGAGGAAAACGGCGCTCCAGAAGGCAATCATACCAGTATTCCATGCGCCTTAAAACCGCCTGCAGGCATGCTACACGGCTCACTTTACGGCCCAGCTCCGCTTTTAAAGAAGTCGCCTGCGGCGGCAAACGGGCTTGATCGGTATTAACATTCAGACCCAAGCCGATGACCACAAAATGGACCCGGTCCACCTCCGCGTTCATCTCTGTCAAAATCCCGGCCACTTTTTTCCTTTGTATTAAAATGTCGTTCGGCCACTTGATGACCGCCTTGAGGCCCGTGGTCTGCCGGACGGCTTCACAGACGGCGATCGCCGCGGCGAACGTAATCCAGCTCACCTCCAGCGGCGAAAGCAGCGGATACAAAATCATGGACGCGTAAATTCCTTTGCCTGAAGGGGAAAGCCAGGCCCGGCCCATCCGCCCCCGGCCTTGGCTCTGGGTTTCCGCGCAGACCAGGGCTCCTTCCCGACAGTGATGCCCCTCGGCCAGCCGGAACGCCTCATCCATGGTGGACGTCAGGGTCTCATAACAAAACACCTCCTGCCCCAGAAACCGTGTCCCCAGCCCCGGGCGTATTTCCCAGGGAAGCAGCTTGTCCGGGGCTGACTTCAGATGATATCCCCGGCGGGGAACCGCTTCGATCCGGTAACCGGCATCCCTCAGCTCGTGGATATACTTCCAGACAGCGGCCCGGCTTATTTTCAGATGCTGGCTTAATTTCTGTCCGGACACAAACGTAGTGTTGGATTTTAAATATTGGATGATTTCTTCCAGAATCATATTCTGCGGCAGAGGAACCCTTTCATAACACCACCAATATTATCCTTATTTTTTTTAAATGTCAACTTAATCTGTATTTTAAGTTTACATTGAACCCGGGCTGAAACACGCGCCCGCGCAAGCCCGGGAGGTTCCCAGAACGCTTCATTGACAAAAACACGGCTCAATGCTATATTGACAAAAAATTTAACGGGGCTGTAGCTCAGCTGGGAGAGCGCTTGAATGGCATTCAAGAGGTCAGGGGTTCGATCCCCCTCAGCTCCACCATTACGTAAGAATTCCGAAAATTGAAAAGCTTTCGGGTTATTTTATTTATCGGCATTATTGAAATTCTGATTGGCGGGGGGACACTCCTGGGGACGGTGTGGGCCGTGCTCCTGGGGTCCAGCACCAAGCCGAATAATGTCCTGTTCTTTGTTATTACGGCCGCTTTGACATCGTTTTCCATTGGCGTCGGCATTCTCCGGTTCAAAAAGCTGGCTTACCGGGCGCTGCTTTACTTCGCCTCCGTGGTGCTCTTAAGCAAATTGCTGATTTTCCTGGGGATCATACATCTTAATGGAGCCCTGGAAACCGTGGTTCCGTCCCCGGTTAAAAACGGCATGTCCGTCTTCTATCACGGATTTGTCATTTATTACCTGCGACAGAAAGACATCAAAAAGATCTTTCACGTTTGGCCGTAAACATTTCCTCGACTTTCCGCTGGAGTGGCGGAATTGGCATACGCGCTGGTCTCAAAAACCAGTGAGGGTAACCTCATGAGGGTTCAACTCCCTCCTCCAGCACTAAATTTTATATTTCCTCAATAACAATATATTTCTTAATCGTCCCTGCCAGGAGACAGACCGGCTATTTTGGATGAAAACGGCCGCGCTTCTTGACAGACCACCAACATTTAGGTATATTTATTATAGTAACACTCACCCGTCCCTGTCTTACGCTTGGTGTCTTTTCATCAAGCGCATTCCTTTTTACATTTATTGTCAACGGTTGAAGACTCTTTATGGCTATCTTTCATAAAAACAGCCCATTAATCCGCAGGTGTTTTACGCTCAACCTGGCGCTTATTTTTTCCCTGACATCCCTGGGGGGTGTTTGTCCGGTTTCTGCGCAGGAACTGCTTAAGACCAGCGTCGGATTGCCCTCCCCGGGCACGATGGTTCTTCCCACCTCAGAATATACCCCGATGACCATCAAAGGCATCACGATCTATCCGGACGACCCTTTTAAATTCGATTTCATCATGAACACCGGGAATTCCGGGCTGGAGGGCGAAGCGTTCAAGGCTGAATCACGGCTTTTAATCTCGTATTTCCTGGCCTCTTTAACGACCCCGGAAGAAGACATGTGGGTCAATTTGTCCCCGGAGGAAAAAGACAGGGTCATCCCGGAAAATCTCGGCTCCACCGGGTTGGGAGTCGACATGCTGGCCCAGGATTACCTTTTAAAGCAATTGACGGCGTCGATGATTTATCCTGAAAATGACCTGGGCCGGGATTTCTGGGCAAGGATTTATAAAAAAGTCTATGCCCTCTACGGGCACATGAACGTTCCGGTTAATACTTTTAACAAGGTGTGGATACTCCCGGATCAGGCGGAAGTCTATGAGAAAGGGGAAAACGCGTTTATCGTCACGCAGCATCTGAAAGTGTTGCTGGAAGAGGACTATAAAGTCTTTAAAAGCCATCTTGAAAACAAACAGCTGGGCATGGAGAACATCCGGGAAGAAGACGCGGTGGTCCTGCAGGACACCACCTCCGATATTGTCCGGGAGGTGCTTATCCCTGAAATAGAAAAAGAAGTCAACCATGGGAAAAATTTCGCGAAACTCCGGCAGATTTTCAGCGCCATGATCCTGGCCACCTGGTATAAAAAAGCCCTGAAAGACTCGCTTCTGGGTCAGGTCTATGTTGATCAGGCGAAAACAAAAGGCGTGGATGTCGAGGATAAAGAGCTTAAACAAAAAATCTATAATCAATATATTGAAGCGTTCAAAAAAGGCGTCTTCAATTATATTAAGGAAGATTACGACCAGGTCGAGCGCAAGAGCGTACCCAGGAAATATTTTTCCGGCGGTATTGACGTGCGTTCCAGCGCCATCACGGAGAAAAATTTGTCTGTGTTGTCCGGGCCGATTCAACAGCAGCCCCCTCGTGTCCGGGAGGCCTTTACGTCGCCTTTGGGCGAAAATCAGAAAGTGGCTGTCGGCCTGGTCCTGGCCGGGGCTGATCAGGATTTGTTAAACGCCTGGTTGGCAGAAAACGCCTCGTCCCCTATTGTCGAAGCCGTGGACACGACCCCGCCGGCGGGCGGACATGTCACGGCCGATCTGAACGCGCCTTTGGAAGTGGACGTGCGCATTCGGATTCAAAAGACGCCCGTGCCCTTGGATATCAATGATTTGATTGTCACGCTTCATACCGAACTGTTTACCGAAGAGGAAAATAATTTTATAAGGCCGGACGAAGGAACCCTCCCCTGGCGGGACATCGTCGTGCCTTCCGAAAAAATTACCCCGGCGACAGATAGCGCTGGCCGGATTATTCCCAACGTTTTTAACGCCAAGGTGGACATTGTCCCCACCCGGACCGGAGCATACGCGTTTAAAGTCAATGCCCGGACACGTCAGCAGGATCAGCCTGTTTGGGTGCAGGGAGAAAACACAACCGTCCAGGTGGACCTTCTGCCCACATGGCTTGAAAAGGATCAGACGCATCCGATGTATGTTTTCCAGGATGACGTAAAGCTGCGGAATTTTCCTGCCAATTGGACGGGGCTTAACGCTTACCTTAAGCAGACCGCTGAAGAGACCGGGAAGAATTTTTTTATGATATCGCCGTTTTTCCCGACCCAGGCGGAAAGCCCGTTTGCCCCGGTATCGGTCTACGCGCTCTCTCCGCGTTTGATCGATTGGCAGGCGGTGGAAGACCGGGGCGAGCATCCTTTTGAGAAATTCCGCGATTTCCAAAACAATGCCTCACAAGCCCGCCGGGAAGCGTTTGCGCGGTTCCGGCATGGTAATCTCCCGATTCAGCAATACGCTGATTTGCTCCGGGAAAGGATTCAAAACCGCCGGGATGTGACTGTCTACGGAGTGAATTATTCAGACTTCGCGTATCTCAATTCAGAAGAAATTTCGGAATATCTCATCTATGAACAATTTGTCAACCTGGAGCAGCTCTACGCCCTTTTAAAATACCAGCAGAAACAGGGGAATCATGTGGTCGGGGACCTGCCCTTTTTCCGTTCTATCGTGGGAGTCGAAACCCGGTATGAGCCGAATAATTTCGCCCATGACGGAGCCAACATTGATAACCCGGGTTTTATGGGGAACAAAAAGGTGCGGGACTTAGCGGCCTGGGATGAACTGGCGATCGACCAGCGCGTGCAGAACGGGGAGAAAGACCCTCGGATGCTCCCGTTCGAATATTGGAGTAATCTTTTCCATAAGGTGTTCCTGGACCGCCGCACCCGGATTCATGGCTGGAGGATTGACGCGTTTCATATGTATGGCCGAGGGTCATCTAAAGACAATGCCGCCAGGTTGGTTTGGGGCACCTCCCTGTGGGAGGAATTCGCCCGTTATTTTAAAGCCCAGGATCTGTTTTTAATGGCCGAACAGCTCGGCGGGGACGCTCATGCGTATTATCATTTTCAACGGCTGGGTCTTTTACAGAACGCCTTTATCCTAGACCTGAAGGGAAAGAATCTGAGTGACTTTCTCTCCGACCTTGCTTTGATTTCCAGAGGGCTGGCGGTCACCGTTGTTGACACGCATGACAGCGCCCGTTGGGCGGAAGAATATTTCCGCATGTTTGAAGACATCACGGGGCTCGCGATGACGCGTCCGGATGACTGGGCCGTCCAGGAAAAAATATTGAACTTGGCCGGGCCGATTTTTCTGGGACTTTTAACGCTCGGCCCAAAATTGGAAACCGTCCTGCTCAGTCTTGGGGAATACGCGACCCAGGCTCCCATCAAAAGGGAGTTCCGGGATGAAAAGGGCGAATCGGTCATCGGGTCGGCCTGGGGCACTGCGGCGATGGGGCGGGTCGATTTATCGTCCTGGCTCAAACAGTTCACCCGGATCAGGGAAGAAAATCCGGAAGTGAGCCGTTCGGAAATGGTGGTGCTTTCTAACAACAGCCCTCAAAACATGGTATCGGTAGCCAAAGTGTTTCAGGATAACAAATTATTATTCATCGGAAATTTTTATAAAGAGGCCCAAACCATGGAATTGCCTGTTTCTCAATTTCCGGGATTCAGGATCGCCGCAGAGGATGTGGCCATGTTTCGAAATGTCCTCACCACCGAAGAAGAAGTCCGGGTGGAACAAGGAAAACTGACCTATCCCCTCGCTCCCGGGCAGGTGGCCGTGCTGAAACTGGAATCTGTGCAGAAACCGGAGCCCGCGTCCTCCCCCGTAACGCAAAGATGGAACTGGACGGAGAATAAAAATAAGGCGGTGATGGTCTCTCCGGGAGACGTCCTGTTGATTGAGAACGAGGCCCTTTTTGAACTGCAGCTTATTGAGGAAAACACAGGCCGCCGGCAGATCATCCCTTCCCAACGCCAAGCCGCAGGCGGAATTTATCAGGTTGAATTATCCGGCTTGCCCGCGGGGGATTACGCGCTGACCTTCCGGTGGCCGGCAAAAACAGAGAATGACGGATGGGAAGGCGAGCACGGCATCCGTTTCTATCATTTTAAAGTGTTGCCGGAAGCCTTGCCCAGCCGGGAATCCGGATTATCCATTCGTTTAAATAAAGACGATTTAAACGCGTATCCGCATAACACGGTTACGCTGTCGAACGGAATCGGCACAATTTTAAGACTGCCGGTCCGTCCGTTAAATCGTGACCCGCATGACGGCGGCATCCGCGTGGGCGGCTATGTGAGTAAATATGACGGCTTCCTGGTGAATCTCATGAAACGGGGAACCCCGGATGAGACCAAGCGGGTTGTTTTCCGGGGCACGGTGGATGACGTGCGTGTTCGATTCGCCGACGGAAGCGCGCAATTATTCCCCCTGGACACCGCCACCTTTCAGCATTTTGAGCGCTATCCGTTACCCTCCTGGACCTATATTATAAAGAAAGGACCTGAACAGATTGTCATAGAAAAGACCGCCGTCATTAAACAGGGTGAAAACACCTTCGCGTTTCAATACCGCATTGTTTCGATGACCCGCGGCGTTGAGGCGGCAGAGTTATTCGTCCGTCCGGATATGGACCAGCGATCCCACCATGAAACCACTTCGATCACGCCGGAAAGTCTGGGCTGGTGGCACGGGAAACACCGTGTTATGGCGGACCAGGCCGGCCAATCCGTTGGGTTTGAGCTGCGCCCCATTGATGAAGCCTGGAGTCAATGGTATCCGGGTTTTACAGGAGTGCGGATGACGATCACCCGCGGCCGGTATCAGGAATCCCCCGAACGCCATTATAGTGAAAATCCTCTGGAAGCCGAGCGGGGACAGCAAAATTACAGCGACACTTACAGCCCGGGGTTCTTTTCCGCCCTGTTAAAAGCCGGAGACAGCACCAGTCTGGTTCTCTCGAGTGAGGACATCAACACTCCGGCTGGGACGTACGCGGAACCGGATATCACGGCCCTGGTTCAGGACACGACGGCGCTGATCAAAGAACGCTTGGCCTTGATCCAAAATAAAATGGCGCAGGCCGATCCCTTTGTGCAGAAACTGGTCCTGGCCATGTGGGAGTTTATTGTTGAACGGGATGAGTTTTACACCGTCATCGCCGGGCATCCCTGGTTCTCGGACTGGGGCCGGGACACATTCATCGCGTTTGACGGAATTTTAGCCGCGGGCATGAACGACGTAGCCCGGGGGTTAATTTTGGCGTTCGGCAAGTTCGAGGGGAAAGACGGAAACAAAGGAATGCTGCCCAATATTATCACCGGAGCGGAAGCCGGCAACTGGGACACGGTGGACGCGCCGTTATTGTATGTGCTGGCTGTCCGGAATTACATTCAAAGCACGGGCGACGCCGGCATTTTGGAAACGGAAACCGGAGGCCGGACCGTGAGGGCGATCATCGAATCCATCGCGGAAGGGTACCAGGAAGGCACGAAAAACGGAATCCGCATGGATGCCGAATCGGGGCTGATTTATTCCCCTCCGCACTTTACCTGGATGGATACGAATTATCCGGCGGCCACGCCCCGGGAGGGCTACACAGTTGAAAATAACGCCCGATGGTTTGATGTTTTAAGTTGGCTTTCCGAACTTTCGAGAGATGAAAATGATTTGGCAAAAGCCGAGTCTTACGCCCGGCTGGCGGCACGGGTGAAAGAGAATTTCAACACTTATTTCTGGAACGAACACAGCGGCTATCTTTCCGACACCATCGTCGCCGGACAGGGAGTAAGCGCGCAAGCCGGACGGCAGGACCTGTCGATCCGGCCCAATCAACTGATCGCGGTGCTTTCTGCGTATGAGCTTTTATCACCGGAACGCCAGCAAAAGGTCGTAGACATCGTCGCAGAAAAATTACTGGTCCCGACAGGGCTACGCACGCTCTCGGAAGACACCCAATCCAGCGAGGAGTTCCCCTATCGCGGCACGTATGAAGGCAGCGATGACGATGGCCGCAAACAAGCCTATCATAACGGAACGGTCTGGCCGCACCTTTTTGGAGACTGGGCTTTAGCGTACGTCACCGCGTACAATTTTTCGCCGGAGAGCATCCGCCATGTTCTGCCGTATTTCGCTCCTCTCGATGAGCATCTGGGGCAGGCCGGGGTAGGCAGCATCTCTGAAGTGCGCGACGGGAATTATCCCCATCGGCCGAGGGGCACGGATGCCCAGGCCTGGAGTGTCGCGCTGCCTTTGGCCGCCTATATGAAAATACGCTTTGACGGACAAGCCGAGCGGGCTTCCTCTCCGCTGAGAAGTTCGGGGCCAGGCGTCGCAGAACCGATAGTCCCGCAAGCCTCCGTTCAGGCTTCTTCCGATCTTTCGCAGGATCTCGGGGGTATTAATCTTAACGCGGAGCTGATGAATCTTCAAATCCGGCGTGACGAACACGGCCTTCCTCTTCCCCTGCCGCAACAACCTTTAATGGATGTACAGGTGGAAGGATTTTCCCCTGTTATCTTTTATGTTATCCCCGTTGATCTCATGCTTTTGACCGGCCTAAATTCTTAAATCCACCGTCTTGGGTCTTCCGCCCGGCCCCTTTCCGGACGGGTTCCGTTCCTGTATGTCTCCCAAAATCCTTTAGAAAAATTGACATAAAAAACCGGGATTTTAAGAATTTTTTCTATATCTATTTTTCTTTAATCTCCCCCGCACACAAACTGGCCAAATTTTCGGTTCCTGGCCTCATGATTTTATGATAACTTAAAGGAGTCATGTTCAACGATCCCTTAAGCTACGCCGATGAAAACAACCGGGCCACGCGCCCTTTAAACCTGTCCGCAATGCGATTCCTTAAAGCAGCCCTGATCCCAGCACTTCTTTTCATCACCAGCTTTCTGCTGCGCCTCTCTTTAATCAGCAAGGGCCCCTATCATCTGGACTGTATCACCATGGCCTATCAGGCCGGGCTCACGGTCAAGACCGGCACGCTCCATTACCTCCACAGCCACGGCTTCCCCTTGAGCGCCATATTCGCCGCTTTCAGCGCCTGGCTGGCGCGGGGCTTCGGCGCCGACGCCGTGGCCGCGGTGAACGGAATGAGCGTGTTCGTCAGCGCGCTTTCTGTCCCGCTTTTCTTTACCGTCATCCAGAAACTTTCCGGGAAAACCACGGCGGTCATAAGCAGCCTTTTGTTTTCGGTCAGCCCGATTTTCTTAAGCCTGTCGGTGTTCGGCAACACGCACGTCTTAAGCCTGTTCTTCTGCCTGTTGAGCGTATTCTTTATCCTTAAGCTCAAAACCCGCCCCTCTTTCGGCACCCGGCTGGCCGCCGGAGCCGCGCTGGGATTATGGGGCGCGGCCCGCGTGCAGGATTTCCTCACCCTGGTACCCGCGGTTCTGCTCCTCTTCAGGCTTCCCGTTATCCCGTCCGGCGCCCCGACGGGAAAACCACTGACCACGCGGGCCCAAACGGCCGTGACAGCCTTGGCCCTAGCGTTCATCATCACGGGATTATTCTACCTTCCGCTGGTCATGGCGACTCCGGGAAAAAGCCTGCGCCCGTTCTGGAATTTTGAAATCACCAGCCGGATGGACCTCCTGTCCCTCCGCTATCTTCTCCTGTCGCTGATTTATTGGGCCGATAATTTTTTGCCGCTGGGCCTCGTGCTTATCGCCCTGGGCCATGTTATTATATATAGAATCAATAAACCTTTAGGCGCGTTTTTAACGGCCTGGTACGCTGTTCCGCTTGTGGTGTTCAGCCGCCTGGATATCGTTATGCCCCGGTTTTTCCTGTGCGCCCTGCCGGCGCTCTACATCCTGGCGGGAACGGTGCTGGCGGAACTGTACCGGCAGCGCAAAGTCTATTTTAAAACGATGACTCTCCTGATCATCCTTCTATGGGGCTGGATGTGCTTTTACCGGATTTATCCCGTCCTGGACTTCCGGCACCGGCACGCGCTGTTGCCCGATTATGTCCGCTGGATCAAGGACCAGGCCGGGCCGGGCGCCCTGATGATTCCCGGAGACGAAGGGGATTTTCTGCGATATTATAGCGGGCCCGGCCTCCTGCGCCTCCCGCTCAAAATCCGAACCTCGTATTCCGAGGCGGAGCTTGATTCTTCCAAACAAAAAATCGACCGGGCGCTCGCCGGCGGGCGGGATGTCTATATCAATTACATCACCATGACCGCCCACAACCCGCGGCGCCAGTTCACGGATTTTCTCCAGAAAAACTACTCGCTCATCTGCGTCGGAGAGAAACTTTATGAAGACTGGCACCGGGGCGCGATGTACCAGTTCATTTACCCGGTGGCTGTTTACAGGATCGTCAACGAATGAAAAACCGCCTTCCCTTTCATCCCGCGCTGATCCCTCTTTTCTTCGGAGGGCTGAACCTGCTGTTACGGCTATCCGTGATCAGCCGGGGCCCATTTAACGGCGACTGCCTATCGCTGGCGATCCAGGCCGAAAAAACCCTGCAATTACTGCAACCCCAATACGTCTTCGGCACAGGCTATCCCCTGACGGTTCTCTTGGGCGCCTTGTTTTTCGGACTGACCCGGCTTTACGGCAACACCGATCCTGTCCTGGCCGTCAACCTTATGAGCGTGATCTTAAGCTCCGTGACGGTGGCCATCCATTACCTCGTCGTACAAAAGCTCCTGGACCGGACCGCGGCGATAGCCAGCGCGCTCTTGTTGTCCGTATTCCCCATATTTTTAGGGATATCCACTTACGGCATGAGCCACGTCCCCAGCCTATTGTTCCTGCATCTGGGCCTTTTATCGCTCCTGCAATTTAAGGAAACCCGCTCCGCCGGGAGCTTCGCCTTAAGCGCCTTCTGGCTGGGATGCATGGGCGCCTCCCGTATTCAGGAATTCGCCCTCATGACCGTGCCCGTTTCGATTCTGCTGGGAACGCTTGTGTCCGGCGAAGGCGGCTCTCGGCCGGGCGTTAAAACGGCCTGCCGCCGGTTCTTAAGCCAATTCTTTTTTCTTTGGCTCGGCGCCGGCGTGACCGCGTTCCTTTTTCATCTTCCGCTTTTTCTTCTGTCCGCGCAAAATGGGTATTTCGGGCAGTTGAAACGGTACTGGGCCGCCAGCACAACGCCGAACTTTTTAGGATTTCTGTCCCCGGCTTTGGGCGACAGTTTGCAGGTCACATTTTTCAGCCTGACCCCCTTCGGTGCCATAGCCGCCGTGCTGGGGCTTCTCCTTCTGCTAAAAAACAACTGGCTCACGGCCCTGTTCCTGGCCGCGTGGTTCCTCTGGCCGCTCCTGTTCCTCGGCAATCTCGCCATGACCACACCGCGGTTCATCCTCATCGCGCTGATCCCCCTCTTAATCTTTTCCGGGGCGTTCTTTTCTCATCTTAAAAATTTCCCCAACACCCGTTTCCGCCTGCTCGCCGGCTTTGCTTTCGGCCTTATCTTTGTCACCATGTTCGTCAACATCCACCCGATCCTGCGGTTCCGCCACCGGCATGAACTGCTGCCGGGTTTCGCCCGTTTCGTCCAGAAAAGCACTGAGCCCAACGCGAAAATCATCTGCGGGGACGAATTTCCGTTCATCATTTATTACGGCCGGCGGGACATGCTCCGCCGGCCTAATGACCCTTTCCGCATCACGCCCGCGGACCTGGAAACGTTCCGGGCCCGGCTGGACGAACTGCTTACCGACGGAGTGCCTGTCTATATAACCTCCTCGGGCCTGTTCAGTTACAACCCGGGCAAACGCTTTTCCGGATTCATCCAATCCCATTACCGGCTTGAATACCGGGGCGAAACCCTTTCGGAAGACTGGCACCAGGGCGTCACCCGGCTGCGTGTCGGCGTGGAAAAACTCTACCGGATCCAAAAGCTCCCGCCCGAAGAGCCCTAAGCCCCGCGGGGCCGAATTTGTTGTGTTGCCCGTTTTCTGATTCAATGCTACACTTATACATGATGAAAAAACGCCTGTTGAGCATAACACTCGTGTTCCTCCTGCCCGCACCCTTTCTCCTTATTCCCTTACTGGCCGCGGCGGGAGAGAACACCGCATCCGTGCCCCTGCAGTTTATCTCTCTGAATGACGGCACGCTGATCCGGGGACGGCTGACTTCCGTCGAGAATGGGGTTTATATTATTCACACCGAACACCTGGGCGAAATCCGGGTGAACCCGCAGGATATTCAAAGCATCTCTTCCGGGAACTTCCAGCGCAAGGAAAAGGACGACACGGCCGGCTCCCGGAAGAACGCGGCCAGGACCGTTCCCCTTTCCCCGGGGACGCAGGTCCTGAATTCCCCGGACGCTCTGCAAATGGTCCAGCAGGCCCTGATGAGCGATCCGCAGATGATATCACTGATCCAGGACCTCATGCAGGACCCGGAAGTGGTGAAAATCATCGAGAACAGCAACCTCATGAACGACCTCTCGACACTGGACCCGGCCACCATACAGAAAAACCAAGACTTCCAGCGCCTGCTCCAGCATCCGAAAATCCAGCAGATCATCAAAACGTTCACCCAAAAAAATATCCAGCTGCCTTAACGCGGGGGATTCCAGTAGATATCTACGGGTTCACGCCCGTAGGATTACGCGGGTCTACTCAAAGAGGACTTAAGGAATGCGGGAGTGGCGGTTACACCACAGGCGTATTGTATCGACGACAACCCGGGGGCCGTGCCGCAGGATGGAAAATGTTCCCGGCCCTTTGTCGCAATAAGGACCCGGGATTTCCAGGATGGAATAGCGGCGGGCAGAGAAAGCGTTGATGATTTCCATATGAATATCAAAGCCGTCCGCACGGAGGGGAACCCGCGTTAAAACCTCGCGGGACATGGCGACAGTCCCGGATCCGATGTCGAAAACCGGGACATGAAACAGTATCCGGCAAAGCCAGAAATACATCCGGCTGACCGTCCTGCGCAGAAACGAGACGCGGCCCTGCCCCGCGGCAAGATAGCGGGACACGACAACCATCTCGTGTTTTTTGCTTAGAACGACCAGGTCTTTCAAAACAGCGGTGCCAAAAGGGAGGTCGACGTCGCAATACACCACGGTCCGGCCCCGCGCCTCTTCGAACAGCCGCCTTAACGTAAACCCCAAGCCGCGGTTTTTTTCATTATACGCGCAGCGCACGCCGGAACGCTGATCCGCAAGACGGCGCAGGACATCAGTACTGCCGTCAGAACTCCCATCATCCCGAAGTAAAATTTCATACTCCCAGCCTTGCCCGTCACAAAAAACGGCAAGCTCTTCCACCGCAGGGATGATAAGATCCCTGGAATTATAAACAGGGATAACAACAGACAGCTCGGGCATTAAAAAACCCTCGGAGTTAACGCGTCCCGGTCCGGATCCGGCGGAGACTGCAAAACGGATTCGACCTGCTGAAGCAGCATGCCCGCCTCCAGCACGCGGCCCTGCTGTTGAAAGAGCCAAATAGACCGATTCAGGTTACTGCGGACCTCGTCTTCTTTCCCGACCTGGGCATACACGCCCGCCAGGTTAAAATACGCTTCCGCGAAAGCAGGATTCAAGGCGATGGCTCTCCGGTAAGCGGCAATCGCCTGATCCGGAAGACCTTTTTCCAAATACACAGGAGCCACGGCGAAATAAAAATGCGCGTCATCCGGCTTCAAAGCGATCGCGGCCTGAAACGCGTTCAGCGCGAGGTCCCATTCCCCCTCCTGGGCGTACACGATCCCGAGATTGCTCTGCATCACGGCGCTCTCGGGATTCATCCGGACCGTTCCTTCATACAGCCGCCGGTTATCCTTCCAGTCCATATTCCGCATCCAGGTCCGTCCTCCGTAAAAC
>JAGOJP010000165.1 GCA_017995055.1 Candidatus Omnitrophota bacterium | reverse complement strand
GTTGATGGGAGGAGGCCTTTGGCCGTTTATCGCCGTTCCCATGGCTGTGGCGTATGGCCCCGCGGTGGTTTTTTTTATCAGCATCACGGTTATCGTGATTTGGCTGGTGGTCTGGTGGTTTGCTTTTAGAGGCCGGATGGCCTGAAATGTTCGGAATGGGAAAATGTTTTATTCAATGAGCATTTAGTTTACACGACCTAAGGGAGTGTAAATTAGAAATGCGAATTGATCCTTCAGGGGAGAGAGCCCAAGCGAACGAGCCGCAGAATGCTAGTTGAATAAACCCGAAGAGAAGAATTCCACGGCTTTTAGCCGTGGATGAATGCAAAAACGCTCGAAGGGTGTCGGGCGAAGCCCGTAAAAATTAGATGAATGCCGCGGGTTTCACCCGTGGGTATCGACGACCCCGCAGTTGGCTGCGGTTAATGGAGTCCAGAGCTTGCTCTGGGATTTATACCGTTTATTGAAGGAAGGAGATGGCCGTGTCTAAGAAAATTTTAGTTGTCGAAGACGAAGAAGACATGCTCTCGGTCATGGATTTGCGGTTAACATCAACGGGATATGATGTCGTTTTGGCGGAAAACTGCCGGGAAGCTTTGGACCGGTTCCGGGAAACGGCCCCGGATCTGGTGATGCTGGATATCATGCTCCCGGATGGCAATGGATTTGATTTATGTAAACAGATGAAAGAGGAGAGCTCGCAGCGGGCCAAAATCATTATGTTTACTAATAAAGTCGAGGCCATTGATGTGGCGAGGGCCCGCCGGTCCGGAGCCGATGATTTTATCGTTAAGACCTCGGATTTGGTTTATATCCTGGAGGCGATAAAAAAAGTTTTAAAAAACTGACTTCGTTTCCCCGGATTCCCTGCCGCAAGCGGCCCGCCGGCCTTGCACTTTTGCGGTGGTCAAGTCCTGAACAGAAAGGACTTTTTCTCCGCCTTCGCAGAAAACCGCGGGGATGTTCGCAGGTATGTTAAGGAGTCAGATCGTTCCGCGAAGCGAATTATTAACAGGGATCACACCCGGGAGGGGCTCCATGAAGATCGGGAAAAAGTCTGTGAAAATTTTTAATATCCGCAACCGAGCCGGCTATGCTGCGCTGTGTGATGATCATTTGACAGAGGGGAAAACTCCCCAGCAGGCGTATGACCGTATGGTTAAGGCGATAAACCGCACTTATAAGAAGGCGCTGCAATCCAAGTCCTTGTGACTTTCGAGGTTTGTTTTTTGGGGGATACAGGCGGCCCATGATACGTCCGGCGCAAAGCAACGGTGTCTGAGGGGTCGCTTCTGGTTTTTTGTGAATTTATTTGGCGTTAAATTGGCAGTCCGCTTTTGAGGAAAGATGGGACTGTTGTTCGCAATGCATCAGAGGCCTTGAATATCCTTCATAATAGACGTCGGCGATGATAACGGGGGCTTTATCTTTCCACTCGGACGTCAGTTTTACGAGTTGTTTTTCCGCCAATGACTGCACGGCTTTGATAGAGATGTTTGAGGAAACCGTGAATTTGTAGGACACGAATTTATCTCTTTTATATTGGAGGCGCTCCGGGATGATGGTCGTTCCGGTGTCTTTTTCATTGTCTAACGTGAAGTTGTATTCCCATTTTCCATATTTCTCCCAGTTCCAGCGCAAGGTCGCGATCGGGTTGTGGACATCCGGGTCCTGTTTTTCGGAATAAAAGAAGAAGCGGGCTTCTTCCAAAAAAGGGTTGGCGGCTTTTTGTTCGTCATAGGCCTGTTGGGCGGCCGTTTTGATGATTTTGCTGGTAGAGCCCGACGGGACCTGAAGGATAATGTCTTTGCGCTTGAAATTTTTGGGTTCAATGGATTTTACGTTAAGAATTTTATACGGCATGCGTTTCGCCGGGCCGGCGGAGAAGGTTTTGACCCACACAAAAAAAGAAACAGAAAGGACGAAGAGTCCGACGATCGTCCAATGCATCACAACCCGGGCCGGAAAAGGTCCTTGCCGCCCGGAGGACGGGGTCTGTCCGGCGCTGGCCGGCTGCTGTTGCCCTGAAGACGGGGATGCATGAGCTTTTGTCAGGGAGATGACGACCAGCCCTTGGGACTCCAACTGATCCAAGGCCTTATTTTTGTCCACGGCTTCAATTTCGCCGTCTTCATATTCTCCGGAATTTTTTTTTGCATGAAATTTAAAATGTTCCATAATAGACGCGATACGTTTTGTCCCAGCCGGTGCCTGAGGGGATAGGAGCAGGGCATTGAATTTGTATTGTGATTATGTTATCTTTTAGCACTTTTTTGGCCTGGATGTAAAGGAGTTTTTGGTTTAAATACGGGCTCTTTTCGGCGCGCTGTTTTCCCGGGATAGATACTTTTAAGAGTTCGCGCGTTTTCTGAAAAAATAAAAGGGATAAACCCCTTAAGTAAGCTCTGGATTCCATGACCCGCATCCAACTGCGGGTATTAAACCAATATCCTGCGACGTGTTCGCTTGGGCTCTCTCGCACTCAGGATCAATTCGCATTTTTAGTTTACGCTCCCAAGGGGTCGTGTAAACTCAATGCTCATTGAAAGGATGTGTGTTCCCCTATGAATAAGGCTTTCCCGTCATTGTTTTTGGAGCGGCTCCGCTTGATTCTGCCCCCGCGGGAACAGGAGGCCGTGTTATCGTCTTTTTCTGCATCGCCGGTTTTAAGCGTGCGTGTCAACACATTAAAAATAGACCGGGAGGCGTGTTTGGCTGCCTTGAGGGGGCTCGAGGTCTGTTTTCAGGAAATTCCCTGGTGGCCGTTAGCGTTGATTGTTGATCCGGATTCCAGGGGTCTTATAACGGCGTCGGGTTATTTTGACCAAGGCTGGCTGTACCGGCAAAGTCTGGCCAGCATGCTTCCGGTTCTTGCCCTGGATCCCCGGCCGGGGGAGCGGGTTTTGGATATGTGCGCGGCTCCGGGGGGTAAAACCCTGATTATCGCGAAACGAATGCAGCCGGGGGTGAAACTGGTTTCGAACGAACTATCATCCGAACGGAAGGGGCGATTGCTCCGCGTTCTCGACGAG
>JAGOJP010000164.1 GCA_017995055.1 Candidatus Omnitrophota bacterium | reverse complement strand
TTAAGAAATTTTTCTTCAATCAAGGAATGAAGGATCCGCCCCACTCCGGTGCGGACCACAACCCCGACCACAAAACACAAAAGCACGATAATAAGCAGGCCCAGAAAATCCGCGAGAAGTTCCTTCGCCCGGGAATGCGCCACAATCATATTCGTTATCGGCTGCAATAAACCCGTGATAAAATTAACCAGCCAGCTGAAAACAGCGAACAAAATCGCGACCGGGAGAATCACGGTCAACCCGCCGATAACCGAAGTTTTAAAAAAACGTTTCAATCTGGCAACCATAAACGGAAACTATGTCCTTGCCTTCATTTCTGTTAATTTTACAATCAAAGGGAGGATCTTTTTTATGTACTCTTCAATAGAAGACACATTCAACTGCAAATTAAGCAGACTGGGTTTAAGCCCCCCGCCCGGAGGATGAAACTGCAGGATAACAAAACCTTCAACAACTTCCAGCGACATAACAGGATGCCCCACCGAATCCCTGTTTTTAAAAGACTCGAATATCTTCTGTATTTTGTCATCGCTTAACACCTCAACCGCCTTAAGCCCGTCATTCGTACTCAATTCAAAATCGCTCAACCCTTTCGGCAAGGGGATACGCGCCAGCGCCTGCGGATTGGCGACATCCAGGAGAGAATCCAGGCTGGCCCGCATGGACTGCCGGCTGCGTTCTGTAAAATTCAGCGTCAGCGGAAGGGGAGTTTGCGCCTTAAGACAGGCCCGGTGAATCCTTTTTCCTCCAGAGACGGTTTCCTCAATGTGCTCAAAAACAAAAGGCTTCCCCTCGTATATGAAATCAATCCGCTGCGGATAGGCGTCATCGCCTTGCAACTCTTTTCCCTGGCCCAAAAATTTCGCCATAGATTTAAGATATTTCTTGGCATTATTAGATTTACTCGTATCTTTCTTGATGAAAATAAAAATCACCAGACCGATGATTCCCAGAACAATCAAATTGTTCATACCCTATCCTTTGCCCATGAAACCACGCCCCCCTCGTTTTAAGGGAGGGGACCACGGTAAAGACAGCCCGGGCGGCTATCCTTAAGCCTTGAAATAATCCAGTTTATGAACGTAAAAAACAACGCACACAATGACCGCTTTATAAGTATTTCTATTCTATCAAATCATTATAATTTCTCAATACATTATCTAAGGAATCCTGTCACCGTCTTTTGATCACCAGCTCACTCCCATCCGGAGCGACATCCATGTTCACACAATCGCCCTCGGCAACGCCTCCCTTAAGAATCAGGAGGGCCAGGGGATCCTGGGCGTATTTCTGCACCACCCGCTTTAAGGGCCTGGCGCCATAAACCGGGTCATATCCCTTCCTGCCCAACCAAGACAAAGCTTCCGGAGTCAGGACAAGTTCAATGTCTTTCTGTGACAACCTTTCCTTGAGAACGCGAATTTGAATATCCACAATCTGCCGG
Source organism: Candidatus Omnitrophota bacterium (assembly GCA_017995055.1). Classification (GTDB taxonomy): domain Bacteria; phylum Omnitrophota; class Gorgyraeia; order Zapsychrales; family JANLHA01; genus JAGOJP01. The sequence continues at coordinate 1,593 of JAGOJP010000164.1, read as the reverse complement.
ATATCCTCTTCTTTAAGGCGGTTAAAAACAATCTTCTCATCCACTCGGTTCAAAAATTCCGGACGGAACACGGCTTTAAGCGCGTCGTTCATACGGGATTCCATCGCGGAGCGGTTATCAGCGTCGGCAAAAAGCTCGGCCCCGATGTTGGATGTCATGATAATGATCGTATTCCGGAAATTAACGACCCGGCCCTGCCCGTCGGTCAGCCGCCCGTCATCCAGGATCTGCAGCAAAGCGTTGAAAACATCATGGTGAGCTTTTTCGATTTCATCAAAAAGCACAACCGTATACGGCCGGCGCCGGACCGCTTCTGTGAGCTGTCCTCCCTCATCGTAACCGACATACCCCGGCGGGGCCCCGATCAGCCTGGACACGCTATGCTTTTCCATGTATTCGCTCATGTCAATCCGGATCAGCGCCTCCGGGTCATCGAACAAAAACCACGCCAGCGATTTAGCTAGTTCGGTCTTCCCGACGCCCGTGGGCCCCGCAAAAATAAACGAACCGATCGGACGGTGCGGGTCACTCAGGCCCGTACGGGAGCGGCGGATGGCGGCCGCGACCAGATCCACCGCCTGATCCTGTCCCACAATCCGGAATTTCAGGCTCGCTTCCATATGGATTAATTTTTCCGTTTCTCCTTCCATCAGTTTGGAGAGAGGGATCTTGGTCCAATGGGACACAATTTCCGCGATATCCTGATCATCCACCTCTTCTTTTAAAAGCGCGCCGTTCGCCTGCATGGCGGACAAAGCCCGGTTTTCATCCTGTAATTTCTTCTCCAGATCCACGATAATCCCATAACGGATTTCCGCGACTTTCCCCAAATTCCCCTCTTTTTCAAAACGGACTTCCTCACTCTTCTGCCGGTCGATTTCCGCTTTTATCGACTGAATTCTATGGATGGATTCTTTTTCAGCTTCCCATTGCAACCGTAATTTTTTATTCTCCTCTTTCAGGCCGACCAGGTCTTCATCCAGCGCCTGCAGGCGTTTGACCGAAGCCTCGTCCTTCTCCTTCTTTAACGCCTGCCGTTCTATTTCCAACTGCCGGATGCGGCGCTCATTGACGTCAAGTTTCTGAGGCAGGCTGTCGATTTCGATACGCAGACGCGACGCCGCCTCGTCGATAAGATCGATGGCTTTGTCCGGCAAAAACCGTTCCGTGATATACCGCTGAGATAAAGTCGCGGCGGCAATTAAAGCCGCGTCCTGAATACGAACCCCGTGGTGGACCTCGTAACGTTCTTTGAGCCCCCGTAAAATCGCGATCGTATCTTCCACAGACGGCTCGTTAACGATCACGGGCTGAAACCGTCGCTCCAAGGCCGCGTCTTTCTCAATATATTTGCGGTATTCATCCAAAGTGGTCGCCCCCACGCAACGCAGGGCCCCCCGGGCCAACGCGGGTTTTAATAAATTGGAGGCATCAATGGCCCCTTCCGCCTTACCGGTTCCGACAATGGTGTGAAGTTCATCGATAAAGAGGACCACCTCGCCGTTACGGTTCTCCACGTCTTTCAATACGGCTTTTAACCGGTCTTCGAATTCTCCCCGGTATTTAGCCCCGGCGATCAACGCCCCCATATCG
>JAGOJP010000163.1 GCA_017995055.1 Candidatus Omnitrophota bacterium | reverse complement strand
CTATGATATCGCGGACACGTCGGTGCCGGATCAGAAAGACCATGTCGTTCAGGTGAAGGAAGCCAAAACCGGCTCGTTGAGTTTCGGGGGCGGTTATAGCACGGTGGATCAGTTTATAGGATTTATCGAACTGGAGCAGAAAAATTTTGATTTTACGAATTGGCCGACCTTCACCGGCGGAGGCCAAAATCTTTCTTTGCGGGCGGAGACCGGGTCTACGAGGAATAATACGCAGCTGAGTTTTACGGAACCCTGGCTGTTTGATCACCCGATTTCGGCGGGATTTGACGCTTATCGGTCGGAGCGCGACCGGGAAAGCGATGTGGGGTATGCTTACGACGAGAAACGGATTGGGGGGGATGTCCGGTTCGGCAAACAATTTACGGAATATGTGTCCGGCAACATCAGCTACAAGAGGGAAAAGATCACCATTGACAATTTTGCTGACGGCGTTTCCAGCGATCTTCTTGCCGAAGAGGGGGAGAACACCATCAGCAGCATCGGCGTCATGGTCGCCCAGGATAAAAGAGACAATGTGTTCAGCCCGTCCCGGGGGCTGTACCTTAGCCAGGCTGTGGATGTCGCCGGAGGGATCCTGGGGGGGACCAAAGATTTTTACCGTTTTACAAGCCGGGTGAGTTATTATGTCCCGTTGAAATTTAATTCAGTGCTTGAATGGCGGCTCCGGGCCGGGATGGTGGAGGCGTATGGCGATTCCGGGGGGGTGCCGATTTTTGAAAGGTTTTATGCGGGCGGCGCGCGGACCATCCGCGGATATGATGAACGGAAAGTCGGACCTATTGATACCGTCACGGATGATCCTATCGGAGGGCAGAGCATGCTGGTCGGCAACGTTGAATATCTGTTCCCGCTTGTTGATTTCCTGAAACTGGCCGTTTTTTATGATATCGGAAATGTCTGGCCCAAAGTGAAGGATTTCGCCTCCGGAGGATTTAAGGCCGGAGCCGGCATGGGATTAAGGGTCAAGACACCGGTCGGGCCGATTAACCTGGATTATGGCTATCCTCTTAATTCAGAAGCGGGGGAGGAAGAGCGTTCGGGAAAATTTTATTTTAGCGTCAGCAGGGGCTTTTAAACTTTAACGCGGATTCATTATTCGCATCTGGCCGCCGTGGGCATACACCGACACGGCCCGGGAATTCAAAGGAGGAAAAGATGAGAAAATTATCGTTTGTCATTTGCGCCGTTGCTTGTGCTCTGTTGCTGGCCATGCCGGTCCAAGCGCAGGTTATCGAAAGGAAAGTTGCCTTTATTGATTTGAGCAAGCTGTTTGACAGTTACGAAAAAACGAAGGAATATGATACGGTGCTTGAGAAAGCCCATAAAACTTATGAAACAACACGGGAAGAAAAGCTGACCCAGATTCAGGAAGCGACTGGGAAATTGGCCTTGATGAAAGCGGAGGAGAAGGAAAATCTTCAGTCGGAGATAGACACGATGAAGAAGTCGCTTATGGAGTTTGATCAGGCCCAGCGGACGGATTTGGCCAAACAGAGGGATGAAAAAATCCGGGAAATTCTTTTGGAGATTGAAAAGACAGTCAGTGATTTTGCCAAAAAGGAAAAATATGACCTTATTTTAAATGACCGTGTCCTGATTTACGGAAATGAAACACTGGATATCACGGAGCAGGTCCTGACTATTTTAAACGAAGCTTATAAAATCAAAGAATAAATTTTTAAGAAGAGACCAGGGCCGGTATTTTTTGAATGGGGCCCCGTCATACGTGTTGTCTTTTTTGCGGGGACGGCTTGTCAAAGCGGCGTAAGGAGAGGGTGTGAGCAGAACAGTCGATGATATAGCAGAACATATACGCGGTAAAGTCCAGGGGGACGGGACTGTCGAAATTAAAAGTCTTTCAGGGATTAAGGAGGCTCAGCCCGGGGATATTACCTTTATCGCGAATGCGAAATATTTTCCGCTTGTAGAAAAAACAAAGGCTTCCGCCATTATCTGCCCGGAACATTTTACTGCGGAAGGCAAAACCCTAATTCAGACGGAAAACCCTTCGCTGGGTTTTGCCAAAGTCGTGTCGCTTTTTATGGAGGAGCCGCCCGTGTCTGCGCGGGGCGTGCATCCCACGGCCATGATCGGCCAGGATGTGGTTTTAGGAAAAGATGTCAGTATCGGCCCTTATGCTGTTATTGAAAGAGAGGCGCGTATCGGGGACCGGACGGTTATCGGGAGCCAGTGTTTTATCGGCTATCGTGCATCTGTCGGGCAGGACAGCTTGATTTACCCGAATGTGTCTGTCCGGGAACGGGTCAGCCTTGGGAACCGTGTGATCGTTCATTGCGGAACGGTGATCGGGTCCGACGGCTTTGGGTTTATTACTATTGAAGGCCGGCATGAAAAGATCCCACAGGTCGGAACTGTGGAAGTGTGCGATGACGTTGAGATCGGGGCTAATGTCACGATTGACCGGGCCCGGTTTGACAAGACAGTGATCGGGGCCGGGACTAAAATTGACAATCTGGTTCAAGTGGCCCACAATGTCCGGATCGGCGAACATTGTCTTATTGTCGCTCAGGTGGGGATATCCGGGAGTGATATTATTGAAGATCGTGTTATTTTGGCCGGACAGGCTGGCCTGGCCGGTCATTTAACGATTGGGGAAGGGGCTGTTGTCGCCGCGCAGGCCGGCGTGGTCAGTTCCATCCCTCCCGGGACAATGGTTTCGGGGTATCCGGCCAAGCCGCATCAAACAGCTAAACGGATTAATGCCTGTGTTCAGCGTTTGCCATTATATATAAAAAAAATCAGTGAACTTCAGAAACAGGTCGAGGCATTGCAAACACAGTTGAGTCAGCTGTCGCAAGAACTCAAAAACAACGAAAGATCTTGAGGATGATGCATAAACAAAAGACCATCAAGAAGGGAATTGTTCTTCAGGGCCGGGGGCTGCACACCGGGAACCCTGTCACGGTCTGCCTGAAGCCGGCGGAAAAAGACACCGGGATCATATTCAGACGCGTAGACCTCCCCGGGCAGCCGTGTTTATCCCCGGCTTTGGAAAATATTTTGGTTGATAACACCGTGCCG
>JAGOJP010000162.1 GCA_017995055.1 Candidatus Omnitrophota bacterium | reverse complement strand
TGCTGACGGGGGAAACGGAAGAAATTCATCAGTATCACATGCTGCATCTGCCCGGGCCGGTTCAACTGGTAGAAATCCCTGTGGAGGATTATTTCACCCCCAATATTTTTTTTAACGCCATTTCCGGGGACCAGTATCAGGTGAAAATGGCGTCTTTGGAGGTGGTCGTGCCGCCGGAAAAGAAGTTTTTGAATGTCCGGATTACGGCTGACAAGGAAACCTACGCCCCAAGGGAGGAAGGGACGTTTGCTGTTGAAGTGACAGACGCGGAAGGCCGGCCGGTTATGGCGGAAGTTGCCCTGGGGCTGGTGGACAAAAGCGTATTTTATATCCAGAACGATTATGCAGCGGACATCCGGGAATTTTTTTACGGGGAAAAAAGGCCGCTGACCGTCCAGACGCAGACCAGTTTTAATCAGCGGCGTTACCAAAAATTGTTAAGGGATCAGGACGGACGGATTATTACCGAGGAGGAGCATGCCCGCCGGGGATTGATGAAAGGGGATGAAATTAGAAAAGAAGAAACGGGAACGTATGTGACAGATGAACTTCTGGCAAGCGGCGAGGCCGTGTTCGCGGAAAAGAATGCGTTGGCCGATGTGAGTTTCGAAATGGAGGCGAGCAGCCCTATGGTTTTAGGAAAAATGCGGGCGGCTATGCCGGCGATGGCTCCGATGGAACAGAAGTCCCAGGAGATGGATAAGGGCTCCGGGACGGGCAGCGGCGGGACTCTGGCCACTCCGGAGGTGCGGACGGATTTCCGCTCGACGGTGTTCTGGCAGCCGGCGATTGAGACCGATGAAAACGGCCGGGCGGTCGTTGCAACCCGGTTCCCGGATTCTTTGACGACCTGGCAATCGACCGCGCGGGCCATCACTCCGGGGACGCAGGTAGGGAATATCTCTCTGGAGGTTAAAACGAAAAAGAATATTATTGTCCGGCTGCAGGCGCCTCGTTTCTTCACGGAACGCGACGCGGTCACGCTTTCCGCCAACGTGCATAATTATACGGACATGGAACAGAAAATTAAAGTCAGCATCCATGCGGCCGGTCTTGATGTTTTGGACGATACGGAGACATGGGTGACCGTGCCGTCGCAGGGCGAACAGCGGGTGGATTGGTTCTGCCGCGCCTCGCATCCCGGTCAGGCGGACATCACAGTTATGGCGCAAGCCGCGGAGGACGCGGACGCGATGAAAAAAAATTACACGGTTATCCCGCATGGCATCGAGAAGTTTGTCGCCCGGGCTCTGAGTCTGCAAAAGGCCGAGGACAACATCCGGCAGGGGGAAATAACGCTGGAAGTCCCGGCGGAACGGATCCGGCAATCGACATCGCTTCAACTTCTGCTTTCCCCCTCCATGGCCGCGGCCATGCTGGACGCCTTGCCTTATTTGGTGCAGTATCCGTACGGCTGCGTCGAGCAGACAATGAGCCGCTTTCTCCCTTCGATCATCGTGGCAAAAACATTAAGCGAGCTGGGGCTTTCCCGCCAGGACGTGGACACCTATCTTGCCGATGTTATGGGCGCGCGCGGGGACCCGCAGTATCCGCATATGGAAAAACATTCTTCTCTGGATCAGCTGAAGGACATAACTCAAACGGCCTTAAAGCGGCTGTACGAATTTCAGCATGAGGACGGCGGCTGGGGCTGGTGGAAGGAAGACAAAAGCGACTGTTTTATGAGTGCTTATGTGGTCTGGGGATTGTCGTTGGCACAGCAGGCCGGGGTCAAGGTGGAAGGGGGCGTCCTGTCCCGTGCGGTTGATTTTCTACAGAAAGAGTTGGTGGAAGAGGAAAATAATCCGGATATGCTCGCGTGGATGCTGCACGCGCTGGCGGAAGCGCAATCGTCCAGCGCTTATGAGCTGAAACAAAGCCAGCGCCTTTGGGATATGAGGGATCAGTTAAACCCGTATACCCGGGCGTTGTTCGCTCTTTCCGAATACAGGCGGGGGCAGACAAGCAACGCCCAGATCCTCGCCAGAAATCTGGCCAATGGGATGAAGGAGGATCAGGAAAACGGTACGGCGCACTGGGGCGAATCCGGCATCCATTACCGTTGGAGCGAGGGAGGGGTTGAGGCGACCGCTTTTGTGATCAAGGCTTTGGCCGTGATCGATCCGCAAAGCCCGTATTTACAGCCGGCTGTCAAATGGCTGGCATTGAACCGGCGGGGCGCGCGCTGGAAAAATACGCGGGACACGGCTATCGCTGTTTTAGGGCTGGCGGATTATTTAAAAACAACCTCGGAATTGACCCCGGATTATGATTATGAAATCCGTATCAACGGGGAATCTTTGATTAAGGGGCACGTTGACCGGACGAACATGTTTACTTTTAACCGGAACATCTTTGTCCCGGATGATAAAATCAGGGATGGCGTGAACATGGTGCAGGTGGCGATGAACGGCGCCGGCGCTTTATACCTGGCTGGATATTTGCAGTATTTCACGCTTGAGGAGGGCATTACCTCCGAAGGGAATGAAGTTTTTGTGGAACGGAAATATTACCGGCAGTCCCAGCAGGAAACGCTCCTGAAAGGCTACAAGGATGAATGGCAACCCCTGGAACCGGGAGCCGCGGTCACCAGCGGAGACCGGATCAGGGTTGAAATAACGTTAGACGCCAAAAATCATTATGAGTATCTTGTTGTCGAAGATTATAAACCGGCCGGGTGCGAAGCCACCGAACTGAAAAGCGGCAGCGGCTCGGCGGTAAGTTTAGATGAAGACGGGCGGGAACGGGGTGGCCAGGTCTGGCTTTATCAGGAATTCCGTGACCAGAAAGCCGCTTTTTTTATAACCCGCCTTCCTCAAGGGCGGCATAAAATTCAGTATGAGTTGCGGGCGGAGGTCCCGGGCGATTTTCACGGGATGCCGAACCAGGTCCATGCGATGTATGTTCCGGAAATCCGGGCGAATAGTTCAGAGGCCCGGATCAAGATTTTGGATAAAGGCCAGGAATGATGCCTCCGCTATTTTGTTTCGGTCTCCGGGAAGCTGGCTGATACAATAAAAGGAGAAGGGGCCTCCGGAAGAAAAAACGGGTTGAAATTCGCGTCAGCGAGAATGACCCAGCAGGTCGAGACC
>JAGOJP010000056.1 GCA_017995055.1 Candidatus Omnitrophota bacterium | reverse complement strand
CAGGAGACCCCGGACAAATTCCTTCCCTGGCAGCCAATGAGGTTCCGGGCCGCCGTATTGGCGTTAATCACGCATTTCTTCTCCCTGTCGATCATCATAATCCCTGTCGGGATAGAATCGAGAATCAATTGCAGGGTCCGTTCCCTGTCCTTAATCGTCTCGATCGATTGAAAACGCTCAATAACCATGCCGGCGAAGTTAAGATAAATCTCTATGATATCCCGGGGCGTGATGTTACGCGCCTTATCAACCGCGATGATTCCCGCGGCGACCAGGCGCTCATGGCTTTTACAGGAAAAGCAGGAGAAAGACAGAACCTCTTGTGCGTAACGGCCGTCCAAAACAGTTTTTAAAAAATCCGGGGATAAAAATTCTTCAGGATGAACAACGTCTTCTAGGAAAGACGTCCTGAATAAAGAAAGCACGGGCTCCGGCAGGGTCAAAATCAAAGGAGCCGGGCTTCGGCGGCCCTCCTCTCCCCTTAATTCAGACACCACTGCCTCCAAAGGAACCTCGGAAGGGACGTCTTGCACGCAGCCGATCGCCACCAATTCAGACTGGCATATCTTCTTTAAATTCCGGGCTAAAATAAGATACGGGGAAACATTTTTGTGTGTTTCCAATTCAATGACCGTATCATACAAGACGCGAAAGGCGCGGTCCCTTTCTTCAAAAACTTCAAGAGCGCGCTGTGAAACTTGCCTTATTTCATTTTTGTTCGTATCCACAGGCTGTTTTTATCCTTTCTTGAGAGGACGGAGATAGGTCAACCCGGCTAGAGCCGCCAGCACAAGTACCCCCATAACAACAACGGCAGGGGCCCCGAGGAGCTCCGGCAAAAGAGTTGTTTGAGTCTGATAGCCGCTCTCCCATAATGGATTCAAAACAAAAACCACCAAACCCATCCCGGGGATAAACGATATCAGGACAACCAGAAACATCAGGTTTCCTTCCCCTATTTGGCGAAGCGTTCCCAGCCCGCATCCTCCGTTAAGGGCGATTCCCGCGCCGAAAATTATTCCAGAAAGAATATTATAAAAACCATGCCCCCGGGTTTCTCCTCCCCGCTTTCATCCCCAAGACGGGTCTAAAGCGCCGGACAATAAAAATCCGGCTCCCGTGATGACAAAAATCAGCAGAAAGAAAAAAAGACACATTTGCCCTTCCCTATAATAATTTCTCCCAACCCGTGGGCAAAACAAAGGCCGGCCCTCTGCACAAAAAATCCAAAGCCTATGCCGATCAAGACCCCGCCTGCGACCGCCCGGGTAAAATTTTGCGGCCAACGCAAACGGAATTCCCCATGACTGACCGCGCCCAGAAAGGCGCCGGTGATAACGCCCAAATTCACGACAAAAGAAAACAAAAATTTCTTATCAGGCCCCATCTGGCCGATCATCGGCAAAAAGCTGCTCCCCCCAATCCAGAATTTTTGAATCGTCCCGCACATCAACACGTTTAACCCCGCAAAACCGGCGACCATGAAAGGCCGGTTATCAGTCCGCCCTTTCATGTGTCTCCTCCGCTTTCAGGGCCACGATGAATAGAAATAACCCTCCCCTCCCGGACCGGATTAACACGGTGCATCATTCCGGGATAATTTTCCAGTTCTTCGGGCACGAATTTTAACACCAGAGGATCGTCCACCGAAAAGGACAGGGAATCCTCCGGCCTCATTGTGTCAACTTTCTCTAGAATAATAAAGATCGGAAAAAGACAGATCTTTCCGCACACGCTAATCACGTCATCCGGCCTTATGTCCCTCGCAGGTTAAGCCGGAGTGTTTCTTTTATGCTATATAATTTCTATATTGATATAATCTTATTATTGAAATTATGGGAGGGCAAGCCATTCACTGTCTTTTTTGCCCACGCCCCAAGCCCGCCCCGGCAGATTAACCGCCACTGCCTTGAAAAAGCGGGTTTGTCGATCCGGGCTCCTGGATCTCCCGGTTGCCCCATGAATATGCTCCCGTCGACAGAACTGCAAATTTCATCATTTTCCCTCTTCCCGATAAAACACAAAAATATTTTGCTTTCATGGTGCGAATATTTTATACTTGAGGTGACTGGGGCCAAAGATGAGTTATGGTTTGAAGCATCATTAACAAGGACGAAACGATGCGTAGCCGAAGAACCAAATTAAATACTCCTCAGGGCCTCACCCTTCCTGAGTTGTTAATTGCCACCATTATCCTGCTTCCTTTATTTGTCGGCACAATTTTTTCCTTTATTAAATGTATGGAACTGAGTGAAATGGCCCGCCATTCATCAATGGCGGTTCTGGCGTGCAAGAATAAAATGGCGGAAATAGAAAACACCACCTTCGCGCAGGTGTACGGGAATTTTAACAACACCACGTTTACCACCCCTGACTTAAACGGGACAGGCGTTGTGTACGTTAATAATTCCAACCCGGACGTGCTGGAGATCAGCGCGTCTTTTTCCTGGCGGGAGCGGACCGGGCGGGTGTTCGGGGAAGACCAGGATCTGGACGGACAAATCGATGCCGGGGAGGATGTCAATGGTAACGGGATACTGGATTCCATTGTACAGTTGGCGTCGGTCAGGGTGAATTTATAAAAAAGGTGACTCATGAAATCAGAAAAAGGATTCTCCATGGTTGAAATGCTGGTCGCGGTGGGCATCTTCTCTGTGATCACGCTGGCGGGCTTCCTCCTGTTTGTCGCCGGGAACAACGCCTGGTCAGTGACCGACGCCAAAATCCAGATGCAGCAAAACCTGCGGAGATCTTTACAGCGGATTGCCAGCGAACTGCAACAGTCCGGAGAGGACAGCAGCCATAACCTGAAAGTGTCTATCCTGGACGGAACCGGTGTCAACGGGTCGGATATTTTGCGCTTCTCCATCCCGATCTGCCTCTGCGGGGCGCAGGCCATGGACGAAAATGGGAACATCCGGTTCTGGGGAGCGCCGATGACGTGGCTTAAGACCGGTTGCGGCTCCAATTATCCTTTAAACGCGAATAATAAGGTCACGATATGCCACCTCCCCCCCGGCAATCCGAGCAACGAACAGACCATTGAGGTTTCGGTCAACGCCGTCAAAGCGCATTTGGCGCACGGCGACCGTCTGGGAGACTGCTCCGCCTGCGATACGTCTGTCTATAACAACCGGACCATTCAATATTCCATCAACGCCAGCGGACAATTATTGCGGCAGGTTCTGGACAGTTCTAACACTGCTATTCATTCAGATATCTTTGCTCAGAATATCTCCGACTTTCAGGTTAGTTTAAACGGCGCGCAAACGATTGCAACCATAGACGTCGAGTTTGAACGGAACGCGCCGCCTTTCGGGCCGCTGTCGCTGGAAGGAAGCCTGGACGTCTTATTGAGGAATAAAAACTAATGACGAATATCCGTAACAAGAACGGCATTGCCATGGCGGTCACCCTGATGTTTATGGTCATCCTGGTGGGGACAAGCGGGATATTCGTGCTCCGTTCCGCGCAGGAAAACAAAGAAGCCCGGGCGGAGCGGGACATGGCGGAAGCGTCTTTAGCCGCCCAGGGAGGGAACCAGAAAGCCCTCCAGCAACTGGATGTTCTTATTAATGATTACCTCCGCAACACGATCGCGAGCGCGAATCCCAGCGGGGTCATCAGTTCCGCTTCCAATAAAGTTTCTTCCGGGGACGGAATCGGCTGGCTTTTAAACGCCGTGCGGTATAACAACAGCCCTGTCCTGTCCCAGAACGGCGAGCAGGCGGAATACAGCGCCAACGGCTCAATGGGCCAAGGCAGTTATCAATACATGATCATTATGACAGAAAAGACCGATCCCGTAGCTGTCGGGAGCGACGCCTGGGACTTCCCCTACAGCTACCGGTTACAAACCACCGGGACCGCCGGAGGGGCGGCCAACAGCATCATGTTAAGCGGCGATTTCACGGTCAGGGTCCAGAAAGACAATTTCGCGAAATTCGCGCTCTTTACCAACACGCAAAGCACCCCCACGGGTGACGAGGTCTGGTTTACAAACAAAACAAATTTTGCCGGCCCGGTGCACACAAACGACCGCTTTAATTTCGCGTTAAACCCCAGCGGGACATTTGAGGACGTCGCGTCCCAGGAGGAACAGAAAGCGCGTTTTTACAACATGGGCTCTCCGGTCCTCCTGAACGCTGACGCCAACGGCTCGCATGATGCTCCGGTCTTTCATAACGGATTTAACCGTAACGCCGGAACCATTTCTCTTAATCTGTCCACCCAACAGCAGGACGTGGCGGACCAGGCCCTGGGAGGGCAGACATTCGGTACCGACGGGATTTACATCCCCAATAACGGCACCGACCTCAACGGGGGGATTTACGTTAAAGGAAACGCCTCGTCGATCCTGCTCTCGGTCAGCGGGAACAACCAGGTCTATACCCTGACGCAGGGATCCACCACCATACGCGTCACAACCGACGCGGCCAACAATCAGACTACAGTGGAAGATGTGGGCGCCGGAACCAGCCAGACATATACAGGCCTTCCGGACGGGCTGGATGATTCCGGAACCATCATTCATGTCGACGGCAAAATCGGCAGCCTCAGCGGCACCGTGGAATCAAACAGCACGGTTACGGTATCGGGGAAAAATGACATTAAAATCACGAATAATCTGGTATATTCGGATTACACCCCCGCTGTCGGAAATCCGGGAGATGCCGGCTACATCCCGCCGTCAGCGACGGGGACAAACAACCTGCTCGGGATGGTCTCCTGGGAAGGGGACATCAGGATCGGGACCGGGGCTCCCGATGACATTCAGGTGCACGGCACAGTCCTGGCTCAAAACGGGATATTCCAAGTCGATAACTACGATGACTCCGGCGTCGGCCCCCGGGGGACCGCCACCCTTTTAGGCGGAGTTGTCACGGATAATTACGGCGCGTTTGGATTATTCAACGGATTTACAGGGGCGCAAATATCCGGCTACGGACGGAATTTCATCTATGACCAAAGAATGCTGGTCGGAGCAGCCCCCCCGTATTTCCCGACACTTAACACATTTATTGCTTTCGCGAATGACATCACTGACCGCATGGTCTGGCAGGAGGGAGAATGACCGGTCGCCCATTAACGAAAATGATGCTCGGCTTCGGGATCCTCGTTATCTTCGGGGGAATCGTGGCGGCGGGTTTGTATAATTATCAGCTCCTCCAATCCATGCAACCGGAGGCCCCGGCCCGAACAGCCGTGCCGGCGGAAACGCAGAGCATAACAGGCCCAGCCGAGATGACCGCGGCCCGCCCCATCGTCATTGATCCGGATAATGATCCCCTGGCGCCGGTCAAGCACGCCCAGGCGGCCCCGTCACCCCGACGGGTGAACAACCCCGGATCGTCAACAACCTATGAAACTCCTCTAAAAAGCCCTATCCTGGTCCAATAAATCAAAGGTATGCCCCCACCAAGCAAGCTCTGGACTCAATGAACTGCAGCAAGCTGCGGGGTATGAAACCCACATCCTTCGGCTCGTTCGCTTGGGCTCACTCGCTTGAAGGATCAATTCGCATGTCTAGTTTACACTCCCTGGGGTCGTGTAAACTAAATGCTCATTGAATAAAAAAACACGTCCCCTACCGCAAAAAGAAAATAACCAGAAAGATATCGCAGCTCACAAAGAATTAGCAGGCGAGAAAAAACAGGAGAAGCCAGCAACACATTGACGGACAAAATAGGGCTTCAGGAAAGGGACTTTTCAATCTCACGGGAGAATTTTTCAATATCAAAAGGTTTGGCAAAAGATTTATAAACAACGCCGTCAACCTGCAATGTAGAGCAGCTGCCGGAATCAGAATCTTCCGCAATGCCAGATAAGAAAATAATCGGAGTGGCTGCAAACGCGGGCTGGCTTTTTAACTCACGAACCACTTCGGATCCCTGCATGTCAGGAAGCATAAGATCCATAATCACCAGATCCGGGGCAAAGCTCCGGGCCTTCATAATGGCGTCCTGCCCAGACTCCGCCGCCATGACTTCATACCCTTTCATGGAAAGCATTTTTCCCAACAAGTCAGTGATTCTCTTATTATCATCCGTCACCAAAATCTTCTTGCTCATAACCCCTCCCTTTGTGTGATCATTGTCAGGAGCTCTCCCGTTCTATTTCACTTTTTTCTTGGCGCTCTTGGAAGACAGCTTTCTCCGGAATTGTGTTTTAACTCCGGGATATGTTAAATAAAAAACCGCTATAACCGGCCAGAGGACATAAGCGATAAATAACGTGAACAAAATTTTCTGGATCGTGCTCTGCTCAAGCGTTACATACCCGGTCAGCCAGAACGCCAAGGGTTTAATCGACGGGCCAAGCAGCCAATAAATAACCACCAGAGCCCAAATAAACAAAACAGACAGCAGCCAGACCGAGCCCTTCCTGGCCCACTCCCTCTTAAAAAATAAACCCAGGCCGCAGATGAACGCTACTATAATATACGCCCATATGACAGGCGTTAATTGAGAAAAGATTAACTTTTCTCTCATCTGATAAGACCAATAAAGACCGGGGGCGGTCGATATCAAAAGCCACAATCCTATCGCGTAAATGCCCCGTGGACTGCCATTCTGGGAATTTTCTTCAGGGTAATTCATAACGGCAAAAACCGCATCCTTTGTTTTGACGGCCGCAGCCCCACCCCATATCGCTCCACTGTTATTCTAAATCAAAAACTCTTGATACAAACCAAAGCCCCAATCCCCCTTTCCGTGCCAAGGAGATTGGGCATCAGGGAAAACCGTTCTTCCGGAATAAACGCACCTACATTCTTCGTCGGGTACGCTTCCACTCGATTAACAGCAACACCAAAGCGACTGTGGCCGGGATGGCTCCGAAAGGCAAGATGACCAAAATAAAAAACTGATGAAGCGACAGTTTGACAATCAATTCAAGTGAAACCCGCCAATAATAAAAAGCCCCGAATATCATGGCGGGCAAAGAAAAGAAAAGCCACTGGTTCCTGACAAGCCAGTGAAACGGCACCAAAAGAATAAACGCGTACGTCACATGAGGGATGGCTTCCGTCATAATATACCGGTTCGTGTTGCCGGTGCCATCATAATCCACAATCTCCGGAGATAACATGGACGCGAAATGAATGGCGATAATGCAAAGGGCAAAAAAATAGACATACCCTCTCAGAAAAAGCAGGAATCCCCGCTTGGATTTCTTATAGGATTTCTTAATCCCCCTGTTCAAACCGGCGAACGAGGATGGCTCGGGTTCCGATCCTTTTAAACGCGCGTAGGCTTTGTTTGACAATGTTGACGCCGACTTGGCGTCATAATCATCCTGCCCGGAAAGACATCGCCGGTAATAATCCAACAACTCCTCGGAAGGGCGGCGCTTTTCGGACGCTTGGGCGACATTCATCAGGTCCTCAAGCACCGTATGAATCAACGGATCCTCCTGACTGATCTTCTCGTATTCCTCCGTGACAACTATACCGAGAGCCCACCCATACATCGCTTCAGCGGTCACTTTCTTATCAAGCAAAGCCGTAAGTTGATCAAAAATAATTTTGCGGTTCAGCATAATTCTTTTCCACAAATTCTTCAGGGCAGACAGGTTATTGTATCACAGATGCTTTATTTTCAAATGAACATTCCATTCATTATCACGCGCGACGCACATGCCCCCGGGACAGAAAAAGCAACCCTTTCGGATTGCTTTTAAAAACATCCCCTCTCTCAGGACACCTTCATCCAAAACTCCCTGACACCATTTTGTATCAATAATTAACCCGCCCCTGCGTCAGGGCCTCCGACAACTGCCTTTCAATTTCCTTCACCTGAATATCTTTATCCTGAGAAATCTGAACCAAAACCTCCAGCCGTTTTTCCGTGTCCACCAGCCGGCTTTTCAAAAGGTCATACTGTTCCCTGTTGGGAGACGATTGAGCGTCCTGGTCTTGAAGCTGCAGTTTCACGATTGTTAACTGTTCTTTCAAATCAAGCAATTTCTTGACGTCGCTTTCTCCAGTGCTTTTTTCCATCTTCCTGATTTCCTGACGGGCATCCGCGAGTTTTTGTTTCAAATCCAGGATCGACTGATCCTGTTTCCGGAGGAAATCAATCCGTTCCTGGTCGCCTTTAGAAACGGTCTTCCCGGATTTTTTGGCCAGGACCTCATTCTTATTCCGGGCCTGCACATGCACCAGTTCCTGCTCCAAGGCCAGCAGGGATTTACGCAACTGCCCGATAACGTGGTTCTTCGCCTCCAACGCCTCTTTCGTCAATTCCAGTTTATAATTAGCCGCGATCAAACGGTCTTCGTTGGCTTTCAGCTCCGTCCGTTTCTCCCGTAAGGCGCCCTGCAAATTCTTTATCTTCTGGGTGTACTGCTTATCTGTTTCGGATAACTGTGTTTTATTTTGCGCGATCTCCGCTTCCAGGCCCTGGATCGCCTTTTCATAATCCCCTTTTGTGCTTTCCCAGCGCTTCTCTGTTGTGTTAAGCTCTTTTTCCATGGAACTGATTTCTTCAATGAGTTCTTTCATCTTCTTGTCTTGCTCCGTGAGCGTCTGTTTGCTGTTGGCCAGCTTATCTTTCGTTTCTGTCAAATCCGTGCTTAACTTAACGATCTCTTTACTTTTAAGTTCCGAAGCGGCTTCAATGCTTTTAATCAGTACCTGATCTTCCGCCGCGCGCTGCTGGGATATTTTTTTGACTTCCTGCACATTCTTCGCCAGGTCCTTGATCTCTTTGTCCTGCTCTTCGACCAACTCCACTTTGGTCAACAGTGTTTCTTCCAGCGTGCAAAGCTCATCATTCAAGCAGGCGATTTCTTTATCTTTTTGAGAAGTCATTTTCTCCAGATCATTAATCATGGCCCTGTCCTGGCTGGCTTTCTTACGAAAATGCGCCTGCACGTCGGTAATCTTCTGCTGCAAAATCTTATTTTCCTTTTCTCTGTGGGTAAGTTTTTGATTCAGTTTTTCCCTTTCAGATTCCAACACTTGCGCCAATTGCACTTTTTCAATATTGTCTCTTTCCATTTTAGCCAATTCGGATTTGTACCACTCCAGATTCCTGGACATATGAGCCATTTGGCTCATGGAAGAACTGCCGCGGCCTAAAAACACTCCAGCCGCCGCTCCCATTTGATTCAAATAATACTGGGCTTCGGCATTATAAGGGTCTATCAACAGGGCTTTGCTGAACTCATGAAGGGCGCGGGCGTAATCCCCGGAGGCGTAATAACCTTTCCCCTCCATGACCAAATGATCAGCGATCAGGCTACTTTCATAGGCACTGGCGAGCGAATTCAGCGCGAAAAGAAACATCATTACAAAGACTAGCAAACTAAGCCCTGTTTTTCGACTTATCATTATAGCCCCTCTTTTTTGTGGATTACGTAAGGAATAAGAATACTATTAGTGTTATAAGTATAACATTTATGCAAAAATTTCGCAATATTCTCACATTATAAGTATTTTATCACGAACTTTTACAAAAAGAAGGGGATTCTTAAAGATTTAAATTGTTTATTAACAACACATTATGAAAATTCTCATGCCGCCGAGGCCATCTCCGGACTAGCACGAAACAAACCGTCATTGCCTGCGGAGCTATGAATCCGGCGGCTCGCGCATCTCCCGAAATTAATTTTGTCTTCCTTAAAAAGAGCTCGCAATCTTTTATTCACCAAAAGGAAGATTTATGTTATAACTATGGGGATTTATATCCCGGGACCATCCCTCTCGTGGCGGGAATAACAACAAAAAGACATTCATGAAGCCAGGAACAACGCATTAAAAGAGTTCTGTGCACAAGAACCCTTTTCCCCATGGAAACCGCAACCCCCATGCTCAAGCAGTACCACAGAATAAAAGCCCAACACCGGGACTGCATTCTGTTTTTCCGCCTCGGGGATTTTTATGAGATGTTTTTTGAGGACGCCCAGGAAGCCTCCCGCATTTTGGATTTGGTTCTCACCTCCCGCGGCAAAGGTACGGCCAGTCATGTGCCTATGTGCGGAATCCCTTATCACGCGGCGGAAGGATATATTGCCCGGCTTATTAAAGCCGGAAAAAAAGTGGCGATCTGTGAACAAATGGAAGACCCCGCCCTCGCTAAAGGGATTGTTCAGCGGGATGTCATCCGGACCATCTCTTCCGGGACCTTTCTGGATGACGCTTCGCCCGATGCCCGTTACCTGATGTGTGTCAGTCCTGGCAATAAAAATAAAGACCCGCTCGGGATTGCTTTCATCGATCCGGCCGCCGGCGCCATGCTGACCAATGCTTACCCTTCGGCCCGCCAGGCCCTGGAAGTCCTGGTCCGGCTGCCGGTCACCGAATGCCTTTATCCGGAAAGCCGGGCGGACATTATTCAAAACCTTCTCCACCACCCCCTACTAAAGACCAATACCATCGTCCTCAGCCCTTATGAAGACTGGATTTTTAATCCCGAGCTGGCCCGAAAAACATTACAGGATCATTTCTCGGTCAAAAATCTTGCCGGGTTCGGCATTGACGATATTCCGGAGGCCATATCCGCGGCCGGAGCCCTGCTGGAATATCTTCGCATCATGAACAAGCAGCCGCTCAAGCACGTCGACCGGATCGCCCTGTACGCCGACCAGAACTACGTGCATATTTCTCCCGCCGCCACATTCGGGCTGGAACTGGACAGCCTCTACCGGACCATGGACCGGACCCTGTGCGCGCTGGGACGCCGGCAACTCCGATACTGGTTATTCCATCCGCTCAAAAGCCCGGCGGCGATCCTGGAACGCCAGGCCGCCGTCACCCTGCTTAAGAATGAGGCCGGTATCCAAAAAGAATTGAAAGAACTCTTGAGCGGGTTTCCCGACATAGAAAAATGCCTTTCAAAACTCTCGTGCGGGTTAACGCAGCCCAAGGATCTTCTCGCCCTGCGCAACGCCCTGTGTTCTCTGCCGGCCCTGAAGCAGGCCTGCGCGCCCCTGGCGGCCCGAAACCGGTTTTTCGCGCTCGATGACATCCCCGCGCTCCGGCAAAGTCTGGAGAAGGCCATTAACCCGGACATGCCCCTGACAAATGCCGAGGGGAAAATCATCAGGCCGGGGTTTTATGAAGAACTGGATTCCCTCCGGGGGCTCCAGGAATCCGGCCGGCAATGGCTGAAAAACTACCAGCAAAAAGAAGCGGCGCGCTCCGGGATCAATTCCCTGAAAGTAGGATATAACAAAATTTTTGGTTATTACATCGAAGTGACAAAAAGCCACCTGAAATCCGTCCCGGTGGATTACATCCGCAAGCAAACGCTTGTTAACGGGGAACGGTTCATCACCCCGGAACTGAAAGAATATGAAGAAAAAATTTTAACCGCCCAGGATAAAATCCTGAAAATAGAGGACGAGCTCATCAAGCGGCTCACGGCCGAAATACTGAACGCGTCCGTTGCCCTGCACCATTTCGCCCGGCTTACTGCCGAACTCGACGCTATCTTTTCCCTCTCCGCCCTGGCCCGGGAGCCGCATTATATCGCCCCGGCCATTACGGAAGACACCGTTATTGATATCAAAGAGGGCCGCCATCCGGTCGTTGAAAACAAACTGGGAGAAAATTTCATTCCCAACGACACCTATCTTGACTGCGATGATAATCATTTAATTATTTTAACCGGCCCCAACATGGCCGGAAAATCAACTTACATCCGGCAAATCGCTCTTTTGGTCATTATGGCCCAGATGGGCAGCTATATCCCGGCCGCGGAAGCCCGCGTCGGGATCGTAGACAAAATCTACACGCGGATCGGGGCTCACGATGATATCAGCAAAGGCCAAAGCACATTTATGGTAGAAATGACCGAGGCGGCCGACATCCTGAATAATCTCTCCGACCGGAGCCTTGTGATCCTTGACGAAATCGGGCGGGGGACCAGCACCTACGACGGATTAAGCCTGGCCTGGGCCCTGGCGGAACATCTGCAGCAATCAAAAGCGCGGACGCTGTTCGCCACCCATTTTCATGAACTGACGGCCCTAGCGAACGAATACCCGGGAATCAAAAATTACAACGTGACAGTCAAAGAATGGAAGGGCGACATCATCTTCCTTCATAAAATCGTACCCGGCGGCACAGATGACTCCTACGGGATCTACGTCGCGAAACTGGCCGGGGTTCCCAAACCCATTCTGGCCCGGGCCCAGAAAATCCTCTCCCGTCTGGAGTTGCAGTCGGACATCAAGGAAAAGCTGGCGGCTTCTTCCGGCCAAGATCATCAACTCACGTTTTTCCAGCAGGACGCCGTTGACCCAACGACAGAACAGATTATAGACATCCTCCGGGCGATGGATATTAATTCTCTGACCCCTCTGGAGGCCTTAAATAAACTTCAGGACATCAAAAACATACTGGAAAAATGACGTCCCCAAAAGTGTGCCGCCCGGGATCGGGAGCCGGCGGCGCGGCACAGACTTCTTATGCGGTCCCGGGAAACCACAGGAATTATTCGAAAGAGGGGTATTGCCCATGAGCCGTGTCCGTGTCCTGTCACCTGACATTATCGCCAAAATCGCCGCCGGAGAAGTGGTGGACCGGCCGGCTTCGGTGCTTAAAGAACTCCTGGAAAATGCCCTGGACGCGGAAACGCGCTCCATAGAAGTGCACCTGGAACAGGCCGGAAAAATCGGCCTTTCAATCAAAGACTCGGGAACAGGGATTGCCGCGGATGATATGGAGCATATTTTTCAAAGGCACGCCACGAGCAAAATTTCTTCCCCGGAAGACCTCTTTCGTATTCATTCCCTCGGGTTCCGGGGAGAAGCCCTTTACAGCATCGCCGCGGTTTCGGATATCACGTTGCGCAGCCGCACCCGGGAACAGGACATGGGATGGGGCATCCATCTGCGCGGGGGGGAAAAGCTTGACCTCAAACCCGTCTCTATGCCTGTCGGCACCGAAATCGAGGTTCGGGAACTGTTTTTCAACACCCCGGCACGAAGGAAATTCCTGAAAGCCAACACAACGGAACTTAACCATATCTTAAGAATCTTTATTCCCTACACCCTGATGTACCCCCGGATCCGCTTTAAACTGAGCCATGCCGGGAAAATCCTGGTGGATTTGCCCGCCAGCGATGATTTTATCGCACGCGCGGCAGCAGCCCTGCATCTCAATCCGGACCACCTCATTCTGGCGCAACAGGAATGGAACCAGGGTTTGCTTTCGGCGCAAGTCGTACTCGGGGATATCAACATCCAGCGCTCCCGCCGGGACATGCAATTCATTTTTATCAACAACCGGCCCGTGCAAAGCAAAGCCCTGGGCTTCCATTGCAACCATATCTACCGGCTGATTATGCCGGAAGACTCTGCCCCGTTTTTCGCCCTTTTTATAACCATGCCCCCGGAAGACGTGGATGCCAACATCCATCCCACAAAACGCGAAGTAAAAATCCAAGATGAACAGGCTGTAGCCGCGCTCATAAAACACATGATCGAACACGCGCTGATGACAGGCGGGGCTCCCAAACAGGCCACGCAGCCAGGGCCACAGGCAACACCCGCCGAGGTTCAGCAGGCTTTATCCGCAACGACCTGTGACCCCCAAAGGACAAAAATGTCTTTGGCCGAGCAGGGAGAAGAAAAATCCGGACAGCACTTTCGCATCACGCCCACCGAACAGTATTCTTTCCCGACGAAACCCCTGCTGTCTCCCCAGGGAGAAACAGTCCTGGTCAAACGACAGGACAGCCTCAAGGACAAGCTAACCCAAGCCCGTTTCATCGGGACCTTCATTTACAAATACCTGTTTTTTGAAGTGGACCAAACGTTGCTGGTCATAGACCAACACGCCGCCCAGGAAAGGATTACGTTCGAACAATTTCTCCTGCAAATGGAAAAAGGACAAATCGAAGTGCAACACCTCCTCAGCCCGTACCTCCTGAATCTTTCCGCTCAGGACATGCTCTCCTGGGAGGAAACCCGAGGGGATCTTGAAAACATCGGGTTCGCTTCAACCCAATTCGACCCGGAAACAATCGCAATCCAGTCTTATCCGGTCCTCATCAAAAATCCCGCAAAAGCGGTGCAGGATATTTTGTCCGGAGGGGATTTCGCCCGGGCCGACCATGAAAGCGTGGCTAGGCGGGCCTGCCGGGCATCCATTATGACAGGAGACAAACTCAGCCAGGAACAATGCGAATTTCTGCGAAAACAACTCTTGGCTTGCCGGGACCCCTTTACCTGCCCTCACGGCCGCCCGACCATCATCGAAATTAAAGAAGAATTTCTGGATAAACAGTTCTTACGGACATAAAAAACCCACAAGACAATCACGTTACGTTTCTTGAGTTTGCCCCAAACACAGCATAGCCTAAACAAAAATAACGGGGTTCTCTTTTCCAGAAAATCTTTCAACGCCTGCTGCTTTTCCCACTCCCGCCAAAACTTCCAATCCATTTTAACGCTGTGCAGGTCCTGCATATCCCGCCACATCATTGCCAGCCGCCTCATCACCTCTAACGCGCGGCCCACCGCCCCTCGG
>JAGOJP010000161.1 GCA_017995055.1 Candidatus Omnitrophota bacterium | reverse complement strand
CCGTGGAAGGGATCACTTTTCCCCGGATCGCCAAAACTTTGCTGGATTCCTTGACCGCCTTCTCAAAATCGCCTGTGACCTGAACCATCGCCGTCAAAAATAAATTCCCGAAATTATGCCCCTGCAACTGGGAATCTTTGGGGAAACGGAACTGAAAAAGCTCACCCATTAAAGCCGGCGCGTCCGCTAAAGCGACCAGACAGTTCCGGATATCCCCCGGGGCGACAATCTTGAATTCCTCCCGAAGCCGCCCGGAAGACCCCCCGCTGTCAGCCACCGTTACAATCGCCGTGATATTGGACGTGTATTCTTTTAATCCGAGAATTAAATGCGAAAGGCCGTGACCTCCGCCGATAGCCACGATCTTCGGGCCGCGGTCCAGAAAACGCTTCCGATAAAGGATATTGACAAGCTCCCTCTCGCCTTTCGGGATAAACAGCGTTATCAAAGAAACGATCATCTTCCCTATGCCCATGACGATCAGAATAATCCCGCAAAGGATAATCACAACGCCGAAAATTCTGACAAGGACAAAGTTTGAGGCAAACGCAATGGCCCCTCCGGCCACAACCCCCACGCCCAGGACAGAAGTAAAGAACCACCTCTTGATCTTCATGCCGGGATAAAGCCATTTAATCAAATTATTCGGCATAGGAAGAAAAAGATTATATCATCTGGTTATCTTCAATATCTATGAGTTTCAGAATAGATTTTTCATCTTTGGCGCTTTTCAAATTTTCCCGGAAATACTTGTCTTTAAGCAACCGGGAGATCTTCGCCAAAGCTTTCAAGTGAGGGCCAGCCGAATCAATCGGAGCGACCAAGAGGAAAAAAATATACGTCGGTTCTCCATCCAGGGAATCAAAATTTATCCCATTCTTGCTAATTCCCAACGCGGCCGTTAATTGCGTGATGTTCTCACCTTTCCCGTGGGGGATCGCGATACCCTGCCCGATGGCCGTAGAGCCAAGCGCTTCCCGGGCCAGGAGAATTTCAATTAATTTTGATTTGACCTTCTTTTCAATAGCATCCGCTTTCACTAAAAGGTCAACAAGTTCACCTATGACTTCCTTTTTTGTTTGTGATTTTAAATCAGCGCAAACAGCGTCTTTACATAAAAACTCATTGATTCTCATCTAAGGACTCCTTCGTACGGCCAAGCATTATGAAAAATTCCAAAACCTCTTTGCCGCTTTCACGGTTAACTTATTTAGCTTCCGCCTCAAACAAAAAAAGAGCGGCGGATGGGATTTGAACCCACGACATCCACCTTGGCAAGGTGGCATTCTAGCCAACTGAATTACCGCCGCAAACAAGAAAGTATTATTGTTTTGAATTATAACCCAAGATTTATCTTTCTTCAAGAATTCAAGGAAAAATAAATCTTACCCGGCAATAACGCTTCGTTTTCATCCCATGAGAAACCGGCTGCGGTTACAACCTTCCCGCGCCATGAAAACCATGGGCGGAAGAGGACTTGAACCTCCACGAGTTTCCTCACATGCTCCTAAGGCATGCGCGTCTACCAATTCCGCCATCCGCCCTTTAGATGATCTATCATCCCGCTTTATTTTAAATCCAAAGCGCGATCCCGCGAAAAAACTTCACACGTTTATCCCCACATAACGTTTTCCTGCAAGGACACCTAGACCTCACTCTCTTTGCAGGATTCCGTGCCTATCGTGGGAGCCGGGGACCGGGCCTGAAAAAGATCAGACGCTGGCAAGGTCATGCGTATAAATTCATCTAAAGGACATCTTCGTGACTGGAAAAAATCAGTGACCCACCCGCGACTCGAACGCGGCACACCAGCCTTAAAAGGGCTGTGCTCTACCACATGAGCTAGTGGGTCATAAACATACCTGTTAAGAAAGAACACCCTGAATTTTCAACCCGGGATCAGCTAAAATCTTCCAATTCTTTGCTTTTCCCGGCAAGAATACCATCAATCTCTTTAATAAATTTATCCGTCAGCTTTTGAATATCTTCCTGACCGCGGAAAGACTCATCTTCGGTGATCACATGTTCGTGCTCGGATTTTTTAATTTTTTCATTAGCTTCCCGGCGGATGGTGCGGAGAGAAACACGGCCATGTTCCGCCATCTCCTTAACAACCTTTTTAAGCTCCTCCCGCCGTTCCGTGGAAAGGGGTGGGATATTCAAGCGAACGATTTTCCCGTCATTCTGCGGCATAACCCCCAGCTTTGAATTCATAATCGCCTTTTCAATTTCAACGATGGCGCTGGGGTCCCAAGGCTGGATCACCACGGTTTTGGGATCCGGGATTGAAATCGATGCCATTTGTTTTAATAATGTCATCGTCCCATAGTAATTGACATGCAGCCCTTCAATAAGTCCCGGATGAGCCCGTCCGGTACGGACTTCGGCAAACTCACGTCCCACAGATTCAACGGCTTTCCTCATTCTTGATTCGGTTTCTTTATGGATTTCCTTCGTATTCATAGGTCATCCCTCGCTATTTAACAATAGTTCCGATTTTTTCACCCAACACCACTTTTTTAATATTTCCAGTTTTCGTCAGGTCGAAAACAATAATGGGGAGGTTATTATCCATACACATACTGATCGCCGTGGCGTCCATAACTTTCAAGTTCTTCTTTAAGACTTCAATAAACTTCAGGGATGTAAATCGTTTCGCGTTGGGCTCCTTTTTTGGATCCGCCGAGTAGACGCCATCCACTTTCGTCGCCTTCATAATAACATCGGCGTCCATTTCCGCAGCTCTTAAGGCCGCGGCCGTATCTGTGGTAAAGTACGGGTTCCCGGTCCCCGCGACAAAAATGACCACCCGCCCTTTTTCCAAATGCCGTAACGCCCGCCTGCGAATATATGGTTCCGCAACCGCCTGCATGGCGATCGCCGACATGACTCGGGAAGGGACCCCGACTTTCTCCAAAGCGTTCTGCAAAGCAAGCCCGTTAAGCACCGTGGCCAGCATCCCCATATAATCAGCGACAGACCGGTCCAGGCCAAACCGTTTGGAAGCGACTTGCCCCCGGAAAATATTGCCGCCGCCCACCACCAGCGCCACAGAAACCCCCAGCCCGCAGACTTCTTTGATCTGCCCCGCCAATGAAGCGCACATCTCGGCGTCTATGCCG
>JAGOJP010000055.1 GCA_017995055.1 Candidatus Omnitrophota bacterium | reverse complement strand
GAAAGACACAAAAAGCGAATAACCGCAACGCCGGACAAAAAGGAAGACTAGCCCCGTGACCCCGAGATGTAAAATCAAATTATTCAGATGATAGATAAACGGATCCAGTCCCCCAAAACGGTATTCCAGCGCAAAGGACAGAACCGTTAACGGAATATACGTGTTACAGACCGTTGACGTAAAGATGGCGCGGACGCGCTGGGGGGCCAACGAACGGATAAACCGGTTTCCGACGACATGGCTGTCGTCATCCCAGGACAAAACAAACCCGTGAGTCACAACAGGGCTGAAAGCCAGGGCCGTAACCCCCAAGACTGCCGCCAGGATTATAACAGATAGATATTGAATCTGCCCCTTGCCCTTCATCTGTCTAGACCCGGGAGACCCGCGATACGCATGCCTCCCGGCCCGGCGCCTCCCCCCTCAAAATGTCCCGTCCGGGGAAACATCAATCCCACCAGGACGGCGTGTGTTGTTTCTTAAACCGTTTATCCTGCTGGTCGTCTTTAAAAATTTTCTCCCGGCCGATATAAAACAAAAACCCTACAGTCAAGCCGCCCGGCCAAACCAGGGAGGCCATACACGCCTCCCAGAAAAAATAACATGTGTACTCATGCCACCCCCCCTGTGTCAACACACGAACAATCGTGGACAAAGAAGGAATGGCCTGCACGTGCGAACCAATCAACCAAAAGACCTGAAAACCGATTCCTCCGGCGGCGATTCGGACCAGGCGGGAGAAAGAAAAAACGCCGGGGCGGAGCCAGCGCAGGGCCAGCGCCGACCAGGCCCCCCCGGACAAACCGGTCAGCCCGATGATAATATTAATCAAAAGCACATTACCGCGCCAGGCGTTCCGGCCCAGCACTTCCGGGCCGAACGTGGCCAGCCATACAGGGAAAAACGCCGCGCTATAACACGCGACCGTTGCGAAAATCTTCTGTTCAAAATTAAGGTCATTCCAGGAAAGGCCCCGCCCGGCGGCAAAAGCCAGCACAAGGCTTGTCGCCACAATCAGGACGCTCAAGAACGGCCAGTACCAGAAAAACCCCGGCCGCAGCATGGAAAACTGATGATACAGCAACGGCGCGCTGATCAAAAGGGCCCAGAAAGAAACCCCTTTAAAAAATTCCTTAAAAGCGCGCTCATCAACAAGACAGGACACCACCTCTTTAAAAATCATCTCCGGGAATTCCTTTCTTAAAACTTCATATTGGTGATCCCGGCGCCGCAACAGCTTGGGGCCTCAGGCTTTCTCCCGCGCTTCTGTTTGAATAAAAACGGCTCACACAAAATAACACTATGGCCGGCGCGGCATGCAAAAAGAGCCGTTGAAAAACTTCCAGAGATGTGGTTTTCAGCTTCGCTTCCGGCCACCCGGAAATGGCAAAAACACTGAAACCCAGCAGGCCCGCCGCCTGTGCCGCTAAAAACACGTCGCGGGCTGGCCAGGGCTTTCTCACCGATGAAACAAGCGCGATGCCGGCCGCCAGCAGGCCGAGGACAATAAAAACATCCTGAAAAACATAACCGCTGATCCGCTGGGTGAGAAGCATCATTTTTCCCCAGGTCAGGCCGGAACGGACATGCAGCATGGACTCCCCATACCCATGGCCGTTGACCCACAGGATCCAGAGTAACGGCAGAGCCATACTCAAGGTCAACAGCATAAAAAGACAAAATTCCTTACGGGTAATTTTCAGCCGCCGGCTTAATCCCCACACAGGCACCATGGCCGCGGCGACAGCCACCGCACCCTCCAGCTTCGTTAACACCAGCCCTGTTCCCAGCACAACCGCCATGGCGAGATACCGGGTTTCCCTGGAATTGAACCAGCGGATCATCATCAACAGCAGTCCGGCCAGGAACGCCAGAAAAAGATTTTCGGCGTTGGCCTGCCTGTAATTATAAAACCACTGTCCGTCTCCCAGCGGAACCCGGAAGCTCAACACCACAAACAACGCCGTCATGAGCCGGGCCGCCCTTTTACCGGCGGACAGGCTCTCCAACGCGTTGACCAGCGCCCCGGCAAAAACAAAAAAAAGGGCGGCGGACGTCCATTGGGCCAGCGCGTCATACAGCCCGCCGGAAACCACGAATTGTGCCGCGATATTAAGCGGCCACAGCAACGGATAGTAATTATTATGCGTGAAAGAAAAATCCATCTGATTCTGATGCGCGATGATCTTGGCTTTTAAAATCCAATGTGACATCCCGTCCCAGTCTATCACCGGAGTTGAAATGGTCATTGAAATAATACAGGCGGTCACGGCCCCGAGCAGCACCCCGGGCCACAGCGTTCGGGGGGCCGGACAACAGCCCGCCGCATGGCAGCCAGAAACGAGCCTCTTCATGACCTTAGGAATAATCCCCCGGTGCATAATAAATACTGTCCCTGCCAGGGCAACGCCGCTGACAAGCAAAAGGTCGAACACGAACTCCCCCCGGGCGGCCAGATAAAACAACCACAAGGACACGGTAAAAAACAAATAGCCGGTCAGGTAACTCAAGCCCGGATAAAACAAAAGTGTCTGCCGGCATGGGGGGAACCCGAACATATCTAGGAACGCGGCCCCGAGTAACCATTGAAACAAAATAAAAATCAAACTCCAGGACGCCGCTTGAAATACGGAGAAGGCCCGGGCCGGGCCGCGGGCCTGGAGAAAAGAGGATCCGGGAGGCGCATAGGCCCATGCGTGATCGGGAAACGAAACGATGTGGCCTTCCAGGGGAAAAACAACATCACCTTTAAAATCAATAAGATACTTTCCCTCCTCCAGCACCGGGACGGGATAAAGGATATACCGGGCCGCCACGAAAGTGATCCTGTTCCCGTTTAGCGGCGGCTGGACAACCGCCCCGTCCGGGAGGATGGCCCGCAGGTCCATCAAGGGAGCGGCGTCCTTAAAATCGCGCCGCCTTTCTTCATAATTCCATCCCGCCGCCTTGAAGCGCCGCACCATCAGAACGGCCCCCCCAAAAACAGCGATGGCCTCCGAGAGGGAAAAAAGAATCAGCGCCAGAATAAAAAGACGGCGACAATTTTTTAACAGAATTGAGGACGACATGATTATGCCAGTTAAATATCCGATGGTGGAGGTAGTATATCATAAATCCCTGGCCTCACGAAACTAATAAAAGGTATAAACCCCAGAGACAGCTCTGGACTCACTGAACCGCAGCAAGCTGCCAGGCATGAAATCAATATCCTGCGACTCGTTCGCTTTAGCTCTCTCGCCTCAGGATCAATTCGCATTTCTAGTTTACACTCCCTTCAGTCGTGTAAACTAAATGCTCATTGAATAAAAGGTATAAACCCCAGAGACAGCTCTGGACTCACTGAACCGCAGCAAGCTGCCGGGCATGAAATCAATATCCTGCGACTCGTTCGCTTTAGCTCACTCCCCGGAAGGATCAATTCGCACCCAAGACACAAAAAGGCCGCCTCCGGATTGCGGCTGGAGGCGGCAAAAAATTTTCCAAAAACAAAGACTAACGGCGCATAACCGGGATACGGCGTTCCGTGTCCGGAGGAAAAGGGGTCGAGCTCCAGGTCCTTTCCTGAGAAAAAGCCGACAGATGAACAACCTCGCTCTTATACACCAGGGCATTTACGTTCACGCTTTCGTAGGCGGAAAATTCTACGCCCAAGTCGACCGCCGCCTTTCTTTGATAGCGCATATCATATAATCGGCGGATAAACCAGGCCGCGTCATCCTGAGTGACAGATCCTGCCCCAACTCCGCTCACCGCGGCCAGGGCCGATGATTTCAGAATCTTGGGCCAAAGGGACTGAAATACCGAAGGACTGCTAAAAAGGTCCACGCTCACAACCCGCCCCCCCACGCCGACCACGACGCCAATCGTATCCTTCCGCAGGCTCGGGATGCGCTGGAAATACCGCTCATGCTCCAAGACTTTCTCTTTTACGCCTTTCTGCTCATAGGCTTCCTGATACGCCATCGTGCGGGACCGCACGCCCATATCACGGTGCGCCGCGGAAATATCTCCCCAGATCTCTGCCTGGGCTCCTTCCGGCGCCCTTTGGGCGGTTGCCCTTAAATTCCATGTCCCCAGGTTTTGTTTGCTGTAAAAGGTGTCGGTTTCATACTGCCAGCGGTTTTGTTCAACGCAATACACCGGCACCACCACATGCCGCGCGCCCGGGGACAGCAGAACCTCGCGCCCGAAAATACGGTCCTGTTTTCCGCCGGAAATAACCTCCCCGCCCATGATATAAATAGCCTGTTTGGAATAATTATTCAATTCGACCTGCGGGACATGCCCCCCCGAGACTTCTGAAATAGCAAGCCAGCCGTTGGCCAACGCATCATCCAGCGTCGTATACGCCCGGCGGGCTTCCCCCCGTTGGGCATAGACCGGGATAACCGTCAAATTATTAAAATACACCGGCTCTCCCACATCCAGATACTGTATAAAGCGCTGGCTGTCATCCGGATGCTCCGCCCGCGCCGGCCCGGCGCACAACACGCTCATCCCCAACACCCCTGCTGCCACCACTCCCCAAAATCTGCCGTGCATAACCGCCTCCTTTGCGTTTTCCTATCGTGAGAGGCCCTGTTTAATCAAATTTCCGCTGAATATTGCTTCAGCGCCTTTTCCTCAGCCGCCGCAGGCCGGATTCAGGGCTGTCATGAATATAAACGGACTTGTCTGCAAAAAGTTACACGATAACCGGACCGGGTAAAAAACACCTCCCGGCACACACTTATAAGTAGGGAGAACTAAAATCAAAGGTATAAATCCCAGAGCAAGCTCTGGGCTCGCTCCCCTGAAGGATCAATTCGCATCTCTAATTGACACTCCCGTTGGTCGTGTATTAAAAACAGCATCCTTCGGCTCGTTCGCCTGGGCTCACTCCCCTGAAGGATCAATTCGCATCTCTAATTGACACTCCCGTTGGTCGTCTATTAAAAACAGCATCCTTCGGCTCGTTCGCTTGGGCTCACTCGCCTGAAGGATCAATTCGCATCTCTAATTGACACTCCCGTTGGTCGTCTATTAAAAACAGCATCCTTCGGCTCGTTCGCTTGGGCTCACTCGCCTGAAGGATCAATTCGCATCTCTAATTGACACTCCCGTTGGTCGTGTAAATTAAATGCTCATTGAATAAAAAATCCCGCGCTAAAAAACGCGGGATTGAATGAAAAATAAAAACGTAAACTCTTACTAGGTCGCCGGGCCTTCAGAGCCTTTTTCTAAGGATAAGCCTGGCGTTCGCGGTATCCACCTGAAAATTAAAATGACTCAAGAAAGACATCCCTAAAAGGCCGTCATAATCCATGGCTCCTTCGCGACTGATAATAACCGCCCGCACATTTTCCACGCGGGCCCGTCCGATCCTCACCTCTTTAAGCATCACGGCCCGCGCCGACACCACGGTTCCCCCGGCCACGCGGACAGGAACCTCTTCGGCGTTGCGCAAATCCAATTTTAGCCGCCTGGCCAAGGATTGAGAAATTTGCATCTGTTCCGCTCCGGTATCCACAAGAAATTTTGCCTTGGTTCTTTTGTTCACGGTGACTTCCGCAATCAGCCCTCCCCGTTTTTCCAAAGGGACAACCTGGGTTCCGCGCGTGATATGCACAACCGTTTTCGCCGCCCCGCCCGTGGCTTTACCGACCGTCACCACTGTCTTCCCCGCCACACGGGCCGTGTGATAACCGGTTTTTCCAAGCACCTGAGCCGCTTTGCCTGTCGCTTTCATAACCGCACACCCGCTGAAGCACAGCGCCCCCGCGCAGAATAAAACAAACCTCAAGCTGGTTCCATTCATAATAAAATTCATATTAATATTAAAAAATCAACGGCATGACCCCAGGGCAAATTCCGGGGTATTCAACCAGCATCCTTCGACTCGTTCGCTTGGGCTCACTCGCCTTGGGGATCCTCGTCTCCTTCTTTCTTGCTTTCCACGCGGAACAAAGTCCTGATCTCATCAAAATCTATTTCATCCGTAAGTAAATTCTGCCCGTATTGATTTTCCGCGATGAGTATCCCCAAACCCGATAATTTTATAAAATCGGCAGCCGGGAAAGAACATTCCCAGGGTGAGTAGATGTGCCGTGACATTCGTTTGCATTGTTTAGAGACACATTCCCGCCCTTGTGGAGGAATAAGACGCAACGCTGCGACGTCCTCGAACGTTTCATAGGTGTCCAGCCGGATCCTGACCTGCATCTCCGGTTTATAAATGTATGCCACAAACCGGCAGGAATTTTTTATTTTCGGATTAAATCCGGCTCCACCCCAGCATATCTCCTTATCTCGGGCGAAAACCGCGGGGGCCGCCAACAGCCCTGCTGCGGCGAAAAATAAAACAACCCCCCAATACAAAACTCTTTGAGAAAATCTTATCCTCATGCGGGTACACTCCTTGAAAAGCAGTCTTCTTCGTGATGATTAAAAGACAGTTTTTATAATATAAATATTTTTTCCCTGATTGTCAACGCCCGCCCGGGTTTGACGGGCCCACCCCACGGCTTTACTTCTCAGAATAATAGCTCTGGGCCTTCCGTGTGACCGAATTGATATACTCGCTTTTGCCACGCGTGTACCCAACCCGATCGCCGGGAAATTGCGCGGCCAAGGCGCGCTTAAGAGCGGAATACCGTTGTGCTTCCCCGGGAAATTCCCGCAGATAATCCCGGAAATAAAGTCTGATCCAAAGGCGGGAATCCGCTTCCACCATATGAATATGATGCGTTCTTGTCCCGGACGCATTGCGCTTAATGAACCACGCGTAATACGGCGGGCCTTCAAACTCGGGCCGCCAGAAATACTCATACCCCTCCGATTCCAAAATAGGGGCGATACAAACCCGCGCCTCATCCAAACTTCGGACTTCGGCCAATATGTCAATCACTGGTTTCGCCGCCAGCCCCGGAACCGCCGTGCTGCCGAAATGCTCTATACGGACGACCATGCCCTCCGGCAGCCGGGACCGCAAGAACGCCTCTTCTTCCGCGAACTGCCCGGGCCAGGACGGGTCATACGCCACGATCTGGATCTCTTCGCGGACCGCGTCTTCAATACGCTGCTGTAAACTTTTTTTCATCCTCTCCCTTGCGGACAACCGCCTCAACAACTTTCCACCGGCGCCGATGAAAAACACGGCCGCAGCCAAGCCGAGCCCGCCCTGTATTTTCCCGGAGGCCGGCGCTAGGGCTCAACGGCAGGGGGTACGTCCGGAATTTGTTTAAGCTCTATTATTTCTTCTTTAATACACCAATCCTTGTCGTCTTTCCTGCAGATCAAAAGAGAATACGGGGTCGTCGTTTGCCTCGGAGAAACATGCCTCACCGCCGTGACCCTGACACACCCGTCCTCCAGATCATAGGCGATATCCGAAAATGTCGTCAACGCCTGCATCGAAATTTTACTGGCCCGGGCTCGGAGGCGTGTTTTCCGCAGCATTTTTTTATGTTTCTCTCCGGTTGTTTCTATCCGGACCGTCCCGCCCTCCGGTAGATGCCTCACCGCGATAATCCGGGCGTCGTCAGCGAAATAATTGACAACAGAGGCGCTCGCCTGATTCCCGCCATCCACATAACTTTTAAAAAAAGCTTCCGCGGAATCCATCAGTTCATCCGCGAATACCGCCCCGCCGGCCCAGACAGCCAGGGAAGCCCACAGCACGATGATCCGTAACGCTTTCATCATACCCCACCTAACGTTTTGTTGATTGACATCCATTGAAAACGGTGCTTTATTCCGTAAGCTGGCCGCCCTTTCGCGGGTTATCACAAGGCCGGCCTCTGTTTGGGACGGCCAACACCCTGACCGCGTTAAAAATATACCAAAGGCCGGCCAGGACAAGGGCCCCGCACACGACAGTAGCAGTCACGTTAGACAGCGGACGCAAAGACCGAATCAAAAAAAAGGCACCGGCCACAGTAAACAGCACACCCTCGAACAGGACATATTTCGCGCCTATCCGTCCGGTCCGCCCTGCCAAAACACTCTTACAGATAAGATACGGCCTGACCAACCGCCACAAAATAAACCCGGCCACCACAACGGCTATAAAGATATCCCGAAGTATCTGTCCGGCATTATCCATAACATCCCCCTGTCTTAGGAAGCCCCGCGCCCATGAGCGTGGGGCCCAGGAACAATCCGCTTCGCGAAATCATCTGACGTCTTAACACACAAGCGGACATCCCCGAAGCAGAAGGCCTTGTTAACCTCTCGCACTCATCCACGGGCAGGCCCGAGGTCTTCTGCAAAGGCGGATAAAACACCGTAATCCAGGTCCCGCGCTGTTCCTGGCCCTGGCTACACCGTGCTATTATACCGCGTCCCGGGAAAATCTTTTGAACTTTTTAGCAAGATACCGTGCCGTTTCCGGCCGATTTGTTGGCAAGGCACAAAATTCTTTTTTTTTACCCTGATATACGATAATGAAAAGGAATTTTTTCCATATCAATTCAACCGGCATCAGCCCTGATGATTCATGAATAAAACACGCCCTATCCTTCAATCCTCCTTTCACATCCTGAACACCTACCTCTCCTCGGTCATCCTTATCTATTTATGCGAGGAAAATATTTTGGGAATTTACACGCAACCCCTCCGCCTTCGAAGCTACGGAATCCTGCTGGCCGCGCCCATATATCTTTTCAAATTCCTTATTTATAGCGGAATTTACGGAGCCCTGGTGGAATTGTCTTCCGGAGAAGAATACTGCGTAACCCTGGGCCGCTTTGGGCGCAACATACGGAGCTTCTGGCCTGCCTGGTTCTGCAGGTCATAAAAACAACTGTTTTCTTCTTTATATACGATAACGTATAGGGCCCCCTGCTGTTGGTCGGATTATGGCTTGATATCCCGGTCTTACTTCTCATGGCTATTTTAATAATCCGACGGAAATACGCCTCTTTCAAATTCAGGCCCACCGGGCTGGCCGGGGCCGGAGGCGGGAAACATACGGTAAGGGGTCAGCATCCCGGCCAAGGCCAACAAAAAAAGCGCCGCAGACAGAAGTTCCTGCTTTTCAATGCGGGCGAGAACCCGGTGTTGCGCCCGCATATCTTTTTCTGAAACCAGAGCGGCTTTAACCGGAGGCTGCGCCAAAAGACAAGAGAACCACCGCCAGGCCTAAAAATCATGAGACAGAGTGCGGACCAGGGTGGAGAAGCTCGAAACTTTTGATGGAGGGATCACGGGCATATTTTCATCTGTGTCCCGGACGGCCATGACGCGCTACCTGATCTTATCTGTCTCATCCGGGCTGCATTCTTTGGTTGTCTTAGAGCCGAGTGAAATATTGAGACCCTGAATAATTTCCCGCGCGTCCTGATATTGCTCTTCCCTGACCATAAACACCGGAGGGACAGCCAGCGGACGCACCAGGTTAAAATCTTCGCCCTGCAAATAGTATTCTATCCCCTCGGCCAAAAGCAACGACTTGATCAAGGCGATGTCACCCTGGTTAAACGTTCTGACCAACTCCACATACGCCATCGCAACCTCCCCGGCCCCGCGCAGGCCGCCGCGACAACAAGCCTTAAAGCGTTAACTGATAATAAACAACATCGAAAAGCTTGTCTTGCTTCTGGCCGATATTGACAAAACGGCCGCACTCCACAAAACCATTCTTCCGGTGGAACCTCAAGCTGCCTTCATTTAAGGAAGCTATGCCGGCCAGGATATGGGCGAGGCCTTTCTTTCTGCCCCCCTCAATCAGATAATCTAAGAACATCCGGCCAATCCCCTGCCCCGTAAAACCCGGCTTAACAAAATACGTGATTTCGGCCGTCCTGGAAAAAGCCGGCATAAGGTTATACGGCCGAAGCAGGGCAAACCCGATCACCTCTCCCCTCTCATCCCTTGCGGTCACCGTGGGGTACCCCTGGCACATGGCCCAAAGAGTATCAAAAAATTCATACGGCACTTTTTTTTCCGGATAGGCCGAGAAGCTGTTCTCAACATAATAATTAAAGATATCAACAACCGATTCACGGTCATCCCGGGACATCGGGGCCAGGCTGATTTTCATGTCATGTCTCCTTAAGGTTTCACGGGACCCCGGGCCAATTCACCCGCCGCGCCCCGTCTTTTTTATGATCAGGAGTTCATTGCCGCCGATCTGGAATTCATAGGCGACTTTCCTGATTTCTAAACATTCGGCCTGAAATTCCAAAAGGATTTTGGAGATATACGGCGATCTCCCGGCATTCAAATCCAGAAGCGGAAAAAACCTCGCCTCTCTTGAAACCCGCAACATTTCCTTGATGGCCTTCACATGAAATTCATATGAAAGCTGCTCCGTGTACAAAAACAGGAAATGGGAGCACAAAGAAAGATCGAATGCGTCGTTGGGAAACGGGAGGTCCGGCAGGGCCGCCGGAATGTAGCGTCCTTTGATTTTACCCTCCTCATAGGAATCCAAAAAGGCGCTCATCGCCTTCATCCTGACTTCCCCGAGGGCCGCTACCGATTTGATGCTGTCCCATTTAAACTTGTCCTTATCCCGTTCTGTTTGCGCCATGACGTCTTTATAGGTTTCCTGAATCCGGGACTGGATCTCCTGTCTCGTCAGATTATAAAGCGGGTCAACCGAAATGACCCGGCCGCCTTTCTGATTGCATTCCCAGTTAAAACTGGCGGGCCCGTCTCCACACCCCAGTATCCTTAATGTCAGCTCGTTCTCGCGCAAATCAAACATCCTTCTATACTCCTCAAAATTCCTTCCCCACGGAACGACATTTTTATATTTTAAAGCCATTCGGGCAAACCCCTTGTATCGCCATCCCAACACGGTTAAACTATTTTAATAAAATATCCCGGAATAATAAAGTTCAAAAACGCCAATATTCCTGGAGAAAAAAGCGAAGAACACCGCAAGGAAATTACACCTATTTTAAAAATATCAATTGAACACGGCCTTTCCTCTCCCCAAGAATGGACAAAAGCTTAAATTCCCTCGGGGACAATATCGCTTCCTTTTTATCCACCGTTACCCTGTGGCGGGAGATATCCTAAACAAGGTCCCCCCGGCGGGAATTTCCTTAACGTTTTCTTTACCGGGCTTTCCCCGCCTTAAAAGGGCTTGCGCACGCAACACCCGCTCCCTGGGACTAAAAGGGCGGCTTAACGGCATAATTATCCGCCGCCAGCTCTCATCCGACGACACAGTCATGATCCTCCCCTGGGGCGGTCAGGATCATGACAGGGATAGCGGCTAATTTTTTATCCTGTTTTATCAGCCGGCAGGCCTCAATCCCATCCATTTTCGGAAGCATAAGATGCAAAACAATCAAATCAACGGGATCCTTATTGACGATGTTTAGCGCGTCTTCTCCCGTTATCGTGACTGTGCAAACGAGATCCGCCTTTTCAAAACTGTATTGAACCCATTTTAAAATGTGTGGGGGGCCTCCTCGACAATAAGGATGCGGCCTTGAGGCATGCTCGTTCCTGCTTTTTCAATTTTTATTAAGTATCTCCTGTCATGATTATTTTGTGACGTCATACTCTTTCATGTTTACAGAAAATTCCCGATGCGCCGGCGATGGGGCCCCGAGCTTCTTGTCTCCGCTGGCGCAGAGAACAAGGCAAGCTGTGGGCCTTTTCCAAATAAAAAGCCCCTTTTTAAAGGGGCTTTTTATATTGAGCGGCGATGAGATCCGTTCCGTTATAAATCGTCTCCTGCCGATTATCGCCAAGAACGGCCATAGTATATTATAATCATGCCAAAGAAACGCCTGTTTAAAAACATGCCCGTTTTATACAGGCATAACGGCAGAGATTATTTCCTTCTTCCTAGAATGGACCCTAAAACCCCTCGGATGATCTGCCGGCCGAGAGAACTGCCGATGGAGCGCGCAGCGCTTTTCGCCAAGGCTTCGCCCAAGCTGTCCCGCGGCCGTCCTGGGCTTCGACGGCGGACGACCGGCTTTTGGTAACGAGGTTGGGGTTGTTGATACGTTGGCTGTTGTTGGCTTTTCGGCTGAACCTGCGCTAATCTTCCTTCGGTCCGTTTTTTTATCACTTCAAAAGCTGATTCGCGATCCACGGCCTTTTCATAATTGCCAAAATGAATCGAATTTTGAATAATCCTCTGGCGCTCCTCGGAGGTAACGGCCCCCACACGACTCTCGGGCGGACAAACAAAGGCCCGGTCAACAATGGCCGGGGTACCGTTTTCTTCCAAAAAAGAAACCAGGGCTTCGCCGACACCCAATTCGGTGATCACTTTTTCGATATCAAGCTGGGGATTGGGACGGAACGTCTGCGCCATAATTTTAACAGCCTTCTGCTCCTGCGGTGTAAACGCACGCAACGCATGCTGTACGCGGTTGCCCAGTTGGGCCAGCACTTTGGCTGGGACATCCTTGGGGTTCTGTGTCACGAAATAAACACCGACTCCTTTGGAGCGAATCAGTCGCACGACTTGTTCAATCTTCTCAAAAAGCGCTTTGGGAACATCTTCAAACAACAGATGCGCTTCGTCAAAAAAGAAAACCATCTTAGGTTTGTCCAGGTCGCCGACTTCGGGCAAGCACTCAAAAAGTTCTGCCAAAAGCCATAGAAGAAAAGTGGCATAAATTTTTGGCCGCAGGATCAATTGATCTGCCGCCAAAATATTAATGATGCCGCGGCCGTCCGAATGCCTTTGAATCAAATCAAAAATATTCAGCATCGGCTCGCCGAAGAATTGATCTCCGCCTTGCGTCTCAAGTTCCAACAATCCGCGCTGAATAGCACCAACCGATGCTTTGGAAATATTCCCGTATTGGGTGGTAAACTGTGAAGCATGATCACCGACATATTGAACCATGGCCCGCAGATCTTTGAGGTCCAGAAGCAACAGCCCATTATCATCAGCGATTTTAAAAATGAGGGTCAAAACTCCGGCCTGCACGTCATTCAAATTAAAAAGCCGTCCCATCAAAAGCGGCCCCATATCGGAAACCGTAGCCCGGATAGGGTGTCCGCTTTTACCAAAAACATCCCAAAAGGCCACAGGGAAATCCTGAGAACTATGCGCGGTGAGATGAATCAGGTTGACGCGCTCAATGATTTTGGGATTCTCGGAACCCTTTTGGCTGATTCCGGAGAGGTCGCCCTTGACATCTGCCAAAAAAACCGGGACACCGTTTTTACTGAGAGACTCGGCCATTCTTTGCAAAGTCACTGTTTTCCCGGTTCCGGTTGCGCCCGCCACCAAGCCATGGCGATTTGCCATGCGGGGAAGCAAACAAAATTCCATACCTTTTGAATTTTTGGCTATCAGCATCGGTTGATTTATGGTTAAAAAACCTTCCTTATTTTCTCCCTTTAAAACATGTCATCAGCAAGATCTATTCCTTAGGCATACTCTGAATAAAGGCATCGGCTTCGGCAATGGAATCATTCATGCGCTGAATCAGTTGCTCGATCTGGGTTTGAATGCTGCCGGCCTCGCCTTTAAGCGAACCGATGGACGCGGCGTTTAAATTATGCTTGAGGTACAAAACATAGTCGTTAAGCTGCTTGAGAACCGGCTGCATCGACTGCTCAGAGGCGCGCACCGATTTAGAAAGTTGAGCGTATCGAGTTTTAGTTTCAGCAAGCTGGCGTTTACTATCCGCGGCAAAGGTCGGGTTCGTGAATTGTTTAATCTCTCTTTCCCATTCCGAAAACATGGACTTGGCGATGCCTTCCATATTCTCAATCCGTTTGCCCACCACCTCGGCCTGGGATTGAGCATCTTCATAAGCGCTTTTAAGCCGGTTGTAGGTGGCTTCCAATTTCCCTCCCTCAAAACCATAGAGCTCTTTGATCTGGGTGATCGCGTCCTTGAATTCCTCCTGCGCCTTTTGTTGATCCTTGCGCAATGTTTCAACTGATTTTGTGAGCAAATGCCGCTTCTCATAGCCAAAAACTTTCTCCATCGTTGTGTTATACAGAGATTGGCATCCCGGAGAAAATAGTCCAAGCAAAAGCACAATCCCTAGAATTCTTCGACTCATCACCCAATCCTCCTTATATAGTAGTTACTTTTTGTCCGTCAAGACTAGCCAAAAAGCATGGACGATTCCCGGGACCAATCCTAGCAAGCTCAAAACTAAGTTAATCCAAAAGTGAGTTGTGAGGCCAACCTGAAGAAACGCAGCAAGCGGCGGTAACAGGAACGCACATATAAGTTTAACAATTTTCATGGCTTCTCTCCCGTTATAAAATTAAAAAATGACTCGCTCATTTTCTTACTGCCCCATCGTGCCTAATTTATCCATTAAACCTGATTGTACTTCTCCGGCCTTCTGCTCAGCCAAGGCCTTGAGTTTCGCCTTAGCGGTTTCGATGATTTGGGCGGCGTCGATATTCTTGGGATCAAAACTTAAAACATCTTGGGCCAAGGAAATAGCCTGGTCAAATTTCCCTTGATCTAAATATTGTCTGGCCTGGGTTAAAAGTTCCTGCGCTTTCTGAGTCATTTCGCTGGTAACGTTTTTAACGTCTTGCAACCGTTGTCCCGCGCCCTGGGATCCCTGCGGATCGGTCTGGGCTTGGTTCTGTTGCTGCCCGCATCCCCAAACAAAAACCCCGAAACTCACCAACAACACAAACATGATATTTTTCATAGAATCATCTCCTTTTTGACATCCCTTAT
>JAGOJP010000054.1 GCA_017995055.1 Candidatus Omnitrophota bacterium | reverse complement strand
GGCGGTCAGATGGATGCCCGGGAAATCCAGATAAGGGATAAGCGGATCATGATAATCGACCTGGCATCCGGCCTCCTGCAGAAGCTGAATCAATTTCAGCGGCGGTGACTTCCGGAGATCCTTAACGTCTTTTTTATATGTCACCCCCAGGATAAGAACCCGGCTGCCCTTCAATTCCTTCCCTTTCTCGGCGAGGATATCCCGCAGGCGCTCAACGGCGTACTGCGTCATATAGGAATTCGTGTCGGCGGATATCTTAATATATTTCGAGCTGAACCCGTATTGTTTGGCCTTCCAGTACAAATACAACGGGTCATCCGGGATGCAATGGCCGCCCACGCCCAGGCCGGGATAAAAAGGCATAAAGCCAAAGGGCTTGGTCTTCGCGGCCTCAATCACTTCCCAGATATCAATACCCAGCTTATGGCACATGATCGCCAGTTCGTTGATCCAGCCGATATTAATAATGCGGAAAGAGTTCTCTAAAAGTTTCGTCATTTCCGCCGCTTCTGCCGTCGCCACGCAATGGACCTTACATATAATTTTTTCATAAAGGGCCTTTGTCAACTGCCCGCTTTCCGGCGTGACTCCGCCCACGACCTTGGTAATTTTCGTCACATCGTACCGGCCGTTACCGGGATCAATTCTTTCCGGAGAAAAAGCCAGGAAGAAATCTTTCCCGGCCTTCAGCCCGGCCTTTTCGAGTTCCGGCAGGATCAGCTCTTTGGTGGTGCCCGGGTAGGTCGTGCTTTCCAAAATGATCAGGGTGTTTTTCCGCAAATAACGCCGGATCATCCGCACGGCATCAACGATATACGAAATATCCGGCGTGTACTTGCTCTTGAGCGGCGTCGGCACGCAAATGATCAGGACATCCATGCCCGCAATCACGGAAAAGTCCATCCCGGCCTCCAGCCGGCCGCGGCGAACAGCATCCGCGACGTCCTTGGTCGGGATATCAGAAATATAACTGACGCTGTTCTGGATATGCTCAACCCGGTCCCGGTCTTTGTCCAGCCCATGAACATGGTATCCTTTTTTAGCGAAATTGACGGCCAGGGGAAGCCCCACATACCCCAGGCCCAGGACAGCGATTTTCGCTTTTTGGGAATCAATTTTCTTCTTCAACGCAGCAGACATCACGCATCCCTCTCTTTCAATTTCCTAAACAGGAACACCCCGTCCAAGACCGTAGTATTCGTATCCCAAGTCGCTCAACCGGTCAGCATGGTACAAATTCCTGCCGTCAAACACAATCGCTTGCCGCATTAAGGTTTTAAGTTTCTTGAAATTCAATTTTTTAAACTCCGCCCATTCGGTCAAAAGCAACAAACAATCACAGCCTTTGGCTAAGGTGTACGGGTCTTTACAAAAAGTCACCTTCTTCAACATTTTTCTGGCCTGCCCCATCGCCTGAGGGTCATACGCTTTCACTTTGGCCCCTTCTTTCTGTAAGGCCGCGATAATATCCAAAGCTGGGGCGTTGCGCATATCATCCGTGTCAGGCTTAAAAGCCAGCCCCAGGACACCGATCACCTTATCTTTCAGAATCCACAGTTTATCTTCAATCAGGTGAACGAAAAGAGTCTTCTGGTCCTCATTCACCTGCCGGACTTCCTTCAGAAGATTGAACTGATACCCGCTCTTTTCACTGAGACGGATAAAGGCGTCCACGTCCTTGGGAAAGCAACTGCCTCCGTACCCGATCCCGGCCCTCAAGAAACTTTTCCCTATTCTCTTGTCGTAGCCCATCCCTTCCGTCACTTTAAGAATGTCCGCGCCCACACGGTCACAGATCTGCGCCAAGGCGTTGGCGAAAGAAATTTTTGTGGCCAAGAACGAGTTGGACGCGTGCTTGATGATTTCCGCGGAATTAATATTCGTCACCACGATATGCGGGTTTAAAGGCTGATAAATCTCACGCAAAATTTTTTCCGCCCGGGCGGACTCAACTCCGATCACCACCCGGTCCGGGTTCATAAAATCCCCGATTGCCGAACCTTCCCGCAAAAACTCCGGGTTAGAGGCCACGTCAAAGGACAGCATTTTGCTGCGTTTAGGCAAGTTCAACCGGATGGTGCGTTCAATGCGTTTTCCCGTTTCCGCCGGTACCGTGGACTTTTCAACAACCAACTTATAAGAGGTCATGTTGACGGCAATCTGCCGGGTGACATTCTCGACATACGTTAAATCTGCCTCGCCGTTTTTCTTGGACGGCGTCCCGACGGCGATAAAGATAACGTCCGTTTTCTGGGTTGCCTCCCGGACCGACCCACAAAAACTTAAATATTTTTTCTTCATGGCCTCCCGCAGCAAAACATCCAAACCGGGTTCGTAAATCGGCACCTGGCCTGCTTTTAATTTTTTGATTTTTTCCTGATCACTATCCACGCAAAGGACCCGGTGCCCGATAGAAGCCAAACACACTCCCGTCACCAGCCCCACATAACCACATCCGATTATTGAAATATTCATAAAAATCCTTTCTTGATGTAACACCCGCCCTTAATTCTGGGACCCGGCTTTTCGACGATTAAAACTCGTACCCACGTCAAATCCGATTTCAGGGAAAGCCTTCATCGTCATGACAACCCAAATTTCCGTGCCTTCCCCGCGGGTTTCGTTAAAAGTCAGCGCCATCGTCCAAGCATGAAGGTCGCGCTCGAACCCGTATTGCTGCTCCTTCAAAGTCCCGGTATCGAGGTCAAACCGCTGATACACATTAAAAGTCCATTTCGGGTTCACCCGCCACCCCACCTCTGTGGTGATCTGGTCATCCACCTCCCGGTTAAAACGCTTCCCGAATTTCCCGTACCACCGGGCACCGTCATCGTTAATATAAAAATCAACATTGGCGGTATCCAAATGCTCCTCAATCGTATCGTACCCGGCATCGAAAGACAGGGACCACCAATTGTAGGGGTGAAGTTCC
Source organism: Candidatus Omnitrophota bacterium (assembly GCA_017995055.1). Classification (GTDB taxonomy): domain Bacteria; phylum Omnitrophota; class Gorgyraeia; order Zapsychrales; family JANLHA01; genus JAGOJP01. The sequence goes on along the minus strand of JAGOJP010000054.1, from coordinate 11,918 downwards.
AGATCCCCGGAAACGCTGTTAAAGCCCCCCTTCCCCGGATCCTCTTTTAACAGGAAGTTTGTCCCCACAATCATCCGGGCGAGATCAACACTCTTGCCTCGCCGCTTGGTCTGCAGTTTGTTTTCCAGGTTAAAAGTCAGGGAATGCGCCCGCGCCTGGGAGTCAACGCTGTCAAACTGGTCAAAGACGCTGTTATCCAGGGTGGGGTCATGGCGGTAAAGATAGGCCACCGACGGGGTCACAACGTGCCGCAACCGTTTAATGTCCAGCCCCCAACGGTCTATGGTTGTCTCGTAAATCTTATAAAACTTCGTGCTCAAATCCGACCCCGTGAAGAAGAGGCCCCGGATGGAATTATAATCAGCCGGGTCTTTGGTCCGGCTGTAATAGGTCTGACGGGTGCCAACATAAGGCTTTAACTCGATAAAACTGACTTTCATCGGGTAAGACAATTCGTTTTCTGAATCCAAGCGCATGGTTTTGAGCGCATCTTCTGACGGACGGGCCGGCTTCAGCGAAAGGTTGGAGTAGGTCGAGGTCTCCTTAAAATAAAAACCAGTGCCCCCCAGTTCCTGGTTCGGCAAAGCATAACTGATTTCTGGAAGCCTCTCCACAATACTGGTAAAACGGTTCACCCGGACATCGCTCCTGAAACTGAACGTCCCGGCCGGGAAATTCCTGGTCAAAAGAAAATACGTCGAAGGGCTGGAATCCTCTTCATTATCTCTCTCAAAATAATCCTTTAAAAACGCCGCGTCACTGAGCCGGGAATACTGTAAAACCGCACTCGTATCCCGGTCTACGTTCCATTTATGCCGCCACTCCACTTTATAACGCTCCCGTTCAACTGTGGGCTCGGTCCGTTCTTCAAAAAAATAATCCGCCTTGACGTCCCGTTCGTTCATATAATACGTGCGGAGAAGGCCGTAGCCGTAATGGTCGGTTTTATAATCCGCGTCTACGCCCCACGCCACATCCTTTTTTTGCCGGTAATCCACGTGCACGGTTCCTTTAATCTTGGGAGACAATTCATACCGCCACCGGCTAAGCAAAAAAGGCCCCCAATCTCCATCATATCCCGGGGTGATTAAAAAAGCCGGTTTCCGTCCGGTCAAATCCTGCGTATATTTAGGAAAATAAAAGATCGGCACTTGCCCGATCTCCAGCCGCACATTTCTGGCCACGGCTTTGGACCCCGGATAAATGTCCACCTTCCGGGCCACAAAACGGAAATGAGGATCATCCAGGTCACACGTTGTAATAAAGCCGCGATCAAGAACCATGTGATTCTCGTCGATCCTGGTCACTTTTTCCCCGGCCCCGTAAAACGGTTGTGCGGCAATCCGTGTCTTGGCAAAGTCGCCTTTCATGGTCAAAAAATTAAATTCCAGGCTGTCTCCAGTCAGCCGCTGGTTGCCGCGGACCAAAACAACATGGCCTTCGGCATACGCGATGTTGGACTGGTTGGAAAACTCCATGGAATCACAGAACAGCGTCACGTCCTCTTTTTTCACCGAGACGTTCCCTTCGGCGAGGACTTTATTGTCATGAATCAAATATTCCACCCGGTCTCCGTTAATTTCAACGGGGGAAACATCCTCTGCCGCAAGGGCGGGCAAGGGAAAAGCAAACCCCAGGGCCCAAACAATCACCCCGAACCCCAATAACAAAACCGGGTTTTTTTTTATCCGCGGGACTTTTAAATAGACCAAAAACTTCATCCTTATTATCAACCGCCGCAATTAAAAATCCGGGTTATCCACGAGTACGCGGGCCCCAAGCAGACCGGCATCATCCCCCAGCTGGGCCCTCTTGATCTTAAACATCGCGCCCTGGACGGTCATCGCCCGGGCCCGAATCGTATCAGAGATTGTTTTAAACAAAAACCGGTGAGCGTTTGCCACCCCTCCCCCGATAATGATCATCTTCGGATTAAGCAAATTAACGACTCCGGTTAAAGCGTCCCCGATCATAACCGCCGTCTCGCGCCAAAACGCGAGCGCCTTCCGGTCTTTGCGGGAGGCCAAGCAGGAAACCTGTTCCAGGGTCATCGTTTTGTCCCGAAAGAGCTTCCTGGCATTTTTCAGCAAAACGGCGTTCCCCACGTAACGCTCGAAGCAGGCATATCCTCCGCAATTGCACGAAGGCCCTTTCCTTCCAAGCGGCATGTGTCCGATCTCTCCTGCCGCAAAGCCCTCCCCCCGGTATAGACGGTTATCCAAAATCAAACCGCTGCCGACACCCGTGCCCAACGTCATGCACACAAGATTCCGGCAACCGATTCCGGCACCGTATTTCCACTCGCCCAACGTAATCAGGTTCACATCATTCTCGATACGTACCGGCAGGCCCAATTTATCTTCCATCATGCGCTTCAAAGGAACATTCCGCCATCCAGGGATATTCGGCAAAATCTTCACCACCCCGTTTTCGGTATCGATCAATCCCGGCAGGCCCATCCCCACGCCCAGAATATCAGCCCGGCCACCCGGGCTCTTCCGGACAAGGCTCTCAACAGTATCTACAATAGCCGAAAACAGCAAACTCTTTTTTGATATATACTTACGGGTATCCACCCGGGCTCTGGCAAGAACCTGTCCCCGTCTATCAACAAGGCCGCATTTCGTGTTTGTGCCGCCGACGTCAATTCCTATAATAATCTTATTCATAGTAATATTTTATAATAAGAAAAATTGCCTTCATTCTACATGATTTCTAAAAAGGATTCAAGGTGAAAAGCAAGGAAGGGGAAAGATCTCCATGCCGATTATCCCTGGCAAACCAGACGGAACAACCGGAAAAAGGCGGCATCAGAAGACAAGGGCCCGGGCTGAATAACCGGAGGCTCTTTCGCGTCACTCTTTTTCATCATAAATCCCGAAAATACAGACCTTGTTCCGCCCCATTTTCTTGGCCCGGTAAAGCGCCCAGTCCGCCTTGTCGATCAACTCCGGCACGTTCTTCCCATCGGCCGGATAACAGGCAACGCCGATGCTGATCGTTAACCGTACTTTTGTATCATACGCTTTGACCACTGTTTTTTCAACCGCCTGCCGCACACGTTCCGCCACATATTGCGCCCCGCTGCTATCCGCATCCGGAAGGACCACACAAAATTCCTCCCCCCCATACCGTCCGATAATATCAATCTCACGGATATTCTCCTGAATAATCCCGGCCACATTTCTTAATATCTGATCTCCGGTCAAATGTCCGTATTGATCGTTAAAGTGTTTGAAATAATCCACATCGATCATCAGGAACGCGATCGGTATCTTCTGCGTACGAGCCCGGAGAAGTTCCTCCCGAAACCGCTCTAAAATATACCGGCGCGTATGCACCTCGGTTAAACTGTCTGTTATGGCCAGAGACTCCACCTGCCGATACAAGCGGTCCCGCCGGATCACCATGGCTAACTGATGCGCTAGGATCGTCGCTTTTTCAAGCCCCTCCGTAGAACATCCTTTAAGAAACAAATACCCCAAAAGCTGCTGCTGGGCCATCAGGGGGATGATGGACACGCCTGGGGTCTCCCGGATAAGATTCATATCTTCCTCCTCCGGGAGCACAAACCGGCAATCTTCGCAACGGACGCTGTCCGACAATTTATCCTTAAAGATACGGATGGAATCCTCTTCGCTGAAATTCTTGGTCAGCTCCTTCGTCATATCATACAAAGTAAAAATCTCCTGGGCTTCCTCGGCGAAATTTACTTTTTCCTTATAAATCTCCCTTTTTTTCTGCTGCAAAGAATTGAAATAACGCCGGGCTTCCAGCACATCAATCGTGCATTTATGCTGAAAAGACTCGTGCATTCGCCGCAGAGCAAACAAAACAAAGGCAAAATATATCACGGCAGAAAACGACTCGATATAAGTAAAAAACATCATCTTGATCCCCCCGATCTACAGGGATTTAAGGGGCCGCAGGGCAAACACGGTTCCGTCCCAGGGTCTTGGCCCTGTACATGGCTATATCCGCCTTCCCCACGAGGTCTTCCTTCAGTTGAGCGTCATCCGGGAATGTCGCCACGCCAATGGAAACCGTCATATGGGTTTTTTCCCGGCGCAACACAACTGGATGATTTTGAACCCTCTCCCGGAATTTTTCCGCTAAAGCCACCGCTTCGTCCTTCGGGCAATCAGGCAACAGCACCGAGAACTCCTCCCCGCCATACCGGCAGATAAAATACTTCGGGGACGCAAACATGTCCCTCAAAATCTGCCCTATCGTCTTCAGCATAATGTCCCCGGCCGGATGGCCGTAGCGGTCATTATATTGTTTGAATTCATCGAGGTCCACCATCAGAAACGAAAGCGGTTGCTGGCGCTTCAGTTGCCTGGATATCTCCTGCCCGATCCTATCCAAGAAATGCCGCCGCAAAAACAACCCTGTCAGGCTGTCCCGGATGGCCAAGTCTTCAATCCGTTCATACAACTGGGCATTTTCAACCGCCATGGCCCCCAGATCTGCGATCGTGTTCAGCAGCCGGACATCTTCCGTCGTAAAATAATTCTCACGCGTGCTGTCCACCCGCAAAATACCGACCGCTTTGGCCCCCAGGCACAGCGGGACGCTCATCAGAGACCGGACCGCCCGGGAACGGTCTCCGTCCAGTTTATCCGCATCAAATCTGAAATCTGTCCTGGTATCCTCGATCAACAACGGCTTTAAAGTTTTAACGACCCACTGGTCATAGAGATCGCCTTTTTTCGCTTCAATGTTAACTCTCATTTCGCCTTTTTGAGACGACGACAGACCTAATTCCCCGGTCCGGGAATGGAAAAGATACAAAATAACAGTTGCGTCCTTGTCTCCAAAAAATTTATTAACTTCCGAAAGGAGGACCGAAGATGTTTCTTGCAACGTAAAGCTGACGCATAATTTCTCGGTAAGCCCCTTCAACTGGGAATAGTTCAGGATCTTCTTGCAATAAGATTCAATACTGATCCATTCCCGGTTCATGTCCTCCTCCAGAAGATTGGCTTTCTCCGTCATATCCTGCTTCTGGAGATCGACGCTGGCACGGCGCTGCGTCATGTCTTGATAAATATAGAGGAGATACACCAGGCTTGCCAACAGGCCCACAGCCAGGAGGTAAAAAAAAGCGGTGCGATACAGAGCAGAATAGACAAAAAAACCTATAAGAGGCAGGGATACTGAGGTAAGATAAAAAAACCGTTGATTATATAATTGTTTCTTCAGTGTCCTTATCAAAAAAGTGCACCTTGCTCATATCAAAAACCAGATCCATATCACGGTTGACTTCTGGGCGGTCATGAGCGCCGACCCGGGCGAGAAACGTATTTTTCCCGGAATTAAGATACAAATACACTTCAGAGCCCATCGGTTCAACCACTTCACAGGTTGCTTTGATCGTGTTCTCGGGAGACGCTTCGGATACAAACAGTTTATCATAAATATCTTCCGCCCGTATCCCGAAAACAACATCCTTGCCCTGATACGGAGCGATAAGCTTATACATCTCTTCCACAATTTTAATATGGAACTTCCCTTCGTCAAAATAATACCGGCGGTCCTTTTTGATAATACGGCCTTCCATCAAATTAATCGGCGGCGACCCGATGAAACTGGCCACAAATTTGTTGGCCGGTTTGTCATAAATCGTTATCGGATCCGCGCACTGCTGAATTTTACCTTTGCGCATAACGGCAATCCGGTCCCCCAGGGTCATGGCTTCGACCTGATCATGCGTAACATAAACAAACGTGGTCTGCAGCCGCATCCGCAGTTTATGTATTTCCGTGCGCATCAAAACCCGCATTTTGGCGTCCAGGTTGCTGAGAGGTTCGTCAAACAAAAACACTTCCGGCTTACGGACAATCGCCCGGCCCAAGGCCACGCGCTGCCTCTCCCCGCCGGAAAGCTGGCGCGGCTTGCGTTCCAGATAGGTTTTGATCCCCAATATTTCCGCCGCTTCGTGAACCCGGCGGGTAATTTCCGTCCTGGGATATTTTCTTAACCGGAGGCCAAAAGCCATATTTTCAAAAACCGTCATATGCGGGTAAAGGGCATAATTCTGAAAAACCATGGCAATATTACGGTCTTTCGCCGGGACATCATTGACAAGCCGGTCTCCAATCCAGATATTCCCTTCAGAGATATCTTCCAGTCCCGCGATCATCCGCAGGGTCGTGGACTTCCCGCATCCCGAAGGCCCCACCAGGACAAGAAACTCCTTGTTTTCAATACCCAGGGAAACACTATCAACCGCTTTGACCCCGCCTTTATATATTTTGCTAACATCTTTAATACTAATCTGTGCCATGACATCATCCTTTTAAGTTAAAGACATGGTTCCTATTCTATTTAAAAAAATAAAATCTTGCAACTTTTTATTTTACAGGAGTTAAGAATCATTCCGGCAGTACTGAATCAGCTGGGTCAGAACCTGTTTCATATCTTTGCGGTCGATAATCATATCAATCAAGCCGTGTTCCAAAAGAAATTCCGATCGCTGAAATCCGTCAGGAAGTTTTTGCCGAATTGTCTGCTCAATAACCCTGGGGCCGGTAAACCCTATCAGGGCCTTAGGTTCCGCTATAATAACATCGCCAATCCCCGCGAAAGAGGCCATTATGCCTGCCATCGTCGGGTTGGTCAGCACAGAAACATACAACAACCCCGCTTCATGATGCTTCCCCAGGGCCGCGCAGGTCTTGGCCATCTGCATCAAAGAAAACAGACCTTCATACATCCTGGCCCCGCCGCCGGAACCGGACACGATAACCACCGGCAGTCGCTGGCGCGTGCCATACTCAATCGCGCGCGTAATCCGTTCTCCCACCACCGACCCCATGGATCCCATGATAAACCGGGAATCGGTCACGCAAAGGACCAGAGGTTGCCCGTTCATATCTCCGGTCCCCGTGATCACGGCGTCTTTAAGGCCCGTGCACTTCGTGTCGCTCGCCAGCTTTTCCAGATAGGTCTTGGGTCCCTTGAATGCTAACGGATCCATGGAAAGAAGCTGCGCGTCAAATTCCTGAAATGTTCCCGTGTCTGTTAAAAGATCTATCCGCTGCTGAGCTGTTAAAGGGAAATGGTGGCGGCATTTCGGGCACACGTTCAAATTATCCTGAAGGGCTTTGACATAGGTCGGAGACTGGCATTCCGGGCATTTCGACCAAATCCCTTCCGGAATATTTTTTTTCTTCACACTGATGAGAGTGTATCGCTTTTTGCCGAACAAGGACATAATATCTGCTCTGCTTCCCACATCAATTAATGAATTTTATGAATCGTTAGCCCGGACAGCACTTTGGGGTAGAAATACGTTGTTTTAGGAGGCATTTTTTCGCCCTGAAGCGCAATAGCTTTCAGTTGCTGAATCTTAACCGGATTCATAATAAAACTCGCCTCGGCCAGCCCCACATCCACATCATGAGTCGCGCGGGCCAGATCATGGGTGTACACAATATCTTCCGAAGCCACTCCCGCCCGGTCAAGTATAAAATGCTTTAGGATCGTGGCGTCCAAACGGCGGAATTCCTCGGATCCGTCCTGAATATATTTATCGATAAGCGACGGATTTCTCAAACGTAACAACCTGATGTTGTCTGCGGTATACAAACCGAACGCATGTTCATTCTTCCCGGCTTTCGCCAGGCGGATACTCAAATCTTCCTTGGTCTTGAATTTGTCAATGCGAAACAGTTCTTCCAACCATTCTGTTTTCAGGGATATTTTTTTGATAATCCGGTGCATCGGGAAAATTTTCAGATCCCGGGACCCGATATCCGTTAAATACGTCATCACGAAATTAAACGACTCTTCCCCGGTATAATGCGGCGCCTTTTCCCTCATCTGCTTCCGCAACTCTTTCGCCACTTCATAACGATGATGGCCGTCAGCGATAAACAACGGCTGGCCCGATAAGGCCTCAACGATCTTCTGAACCAGGCTGGGATCGCTCAACCGCCACACCGTATGATGAACGCCATCGTCATCTTTAACGTCAATCATCGGTTCGGTAGAAGCCACTTTCTCGAGAAAAATCGTGTTGACTCTTTTTGTTTTATCGGAAAAACACACAAAAATCGGGCTAAGATTTGCCGAGAGGCTCTTCCAGAGCTTTAAACGGTCTTCTTTGGCTTTCGAATGGGTATTTTCGTGCGGAAATATCTTGGCGTCCTGGTCATCATGGATTCTCATCAGGGCAATAAAACCCAGCCGGCTGTGTTTTTCCCCCATGACTCTATATTCTTGCTTATAATAATAGATACTGGGGTGTTCATCGTCAATCAAAACGCCGTCCTGCTGCCATTGCTGAAAAAGGTTCTTGGCCCGGCTGTATTTATTGGAGTTCCTGTCATCCTCCGGTTGATCTTTCCCAAGGATAATGCGGACAAAATTATACTCACTTTCGTTACAATACACTGTCTGCTGTTCCGGGGAAATCACATCATAAGGCGGGCATACGACTTTTGATAAATCCCCTAATTTTATTTTATTATAATAAAGGGCTTTAAAAGGTTGTATTTCACTCATAGTTATTTAAAAAACATCCTTCTTTAAAAGGAATATCTCCTTTCTTCCATTTAAATAGAGATCCCGCTTATTTTTCTTGGCAAAACTAACATGTCATAATAGCAAAATAACGCCTTTATGGGAATTGATTTCTATGAAATTTCGTTTTCGTTGCTTATGGAAAAAATTGTTACCGGATAGGATAGGCCAGCGCGGTTTATACACCAGGGGGGATTAAGCGGAAACATAGGGGAGCCATGGGATCGGCAGAGAACCCTCGCGTCACAAAATATTATCATTCATAGAGTTAAGAGAGTGAAGCCCTTTATCCCCCCAAGTCCAAGAAGGTTAGCAGGCCCCATCACACGGACAGGAACACGAAGAGGTTTTTCCTCCCTCCCTGGGACATTTTTGGGGAGCGGGCTGCCGCTTATAATCCGTTTCAAAAAAGCCGTTTCCCTTGAAAATAATTCCACTGCCGGCTCCAATCAAGCGTTGGAGTGAGTCTTGCCCGCATTGGGGACACCGCGTCAGCTTAGCATCGGTAATCGCCTGCATGATTTCCATCTGGTCTCCACAATGGGCGCATTCATACTGGTACGTTGGCATAATTTTTCACCTCATGTTATTTAAACACGCTTTTAATTTTTTCCTTTAATGAATCATTTCCCTTGGGCATATCATGCCCGCTTACGCGCGCGTACTCTTCCAGCAAACGACGCTGCTCCGCGTTCAAACGGGTCGGGACCTGAATCATCACCTTGACAAACTGGTCTCCCGGCGCCCCGCCATGCACATCAGGCATGCCTTTTCCCTTTAAACGAAAAATCTTGCCGCTCTGCGTCCCCGCTGGAATTTTCATCACGACCCGGCCATTCAGGGTCGCCACGTCCTCTTCTCCCCCGAGGGCTGCGGTCACGAAGCCGATGGGGAGCTGGCAATAAATATCCCGGCCGTCTCTTTCAAAATTCGGGTGCGGCTTAACAGCAATATATAAATAAAGGTCTCCCGGCCCGGCGCTCCCGACCTCTCCTTCTCCACGCACCCGCAAACGGCTGTCATTATCCACGCCCGCAGGAATATTAACATCAATGTTTCTTGTGACGCGGATCGTCGTGCGCCCCTGGCATTGCGGGCAGGCCGTTTCAATGATTTTCCCCTGCCCCCGGCAGGTGCCGCATGTTTGGGCCATACGGAAAAAACCGCTGGTCATAAACACCTGGCCTTGGCCACCGCAGGTCGGGCAGGATTTAGGCTGCGTTCCTGGCTTGGCGCCGCTGCCGTTACAATGCGTACAAATTTCTTCCCGGGGAACCTGAATCTTCTTATGAACACCGCGAAAGGCTTCCTCAAGGGAAATATTCACTTCGTACTGGATATCCCGGCCCTGCCTGGCCCGCCCCCGGCGGCCCCCGGCGCCCCCCCCGAAAATATCTCCAAAAAGGGACTCCCCGAAAAACTGACCGAAAACATCCCCCAGACCGCCTTCGCCAAAAATACTGCTGAAGTCGGCGCCGCGGAAAATATCTTCGGTGGTGTACCGCTGGTCAATCCCCGCATGGCCATACTGATCATACATCTGCCGTTTCTGCGGGTCGGACAAAACCGCGTACGCCTCGGAAATTTCCTTAAATTTTTCTTCGGCCTCTTTTTTCTTTTCCTGAGGCACGCGGTCCGGATGGTTCCGCAACGCCAATGAGCGGTAAGCCTTCTTCACCTGTTGAGGGCTGGCATCTTTGGGTATTCCAAGAATTTCATAATAATCTTTTTTCATAATAACCTCAAAATAATTCACGGGAGAACCGTTCAGACGCCAAAAGCAAAACGCCTTCTTCCCTGATAACTTAACTCAAAAAACTCTCTAAGCAAACCCGGCACAATCAAAACCGGTGCGTGCTTTATTTGCTATCATCTTCCGCTTTAAAATCAGCGTCAATGACATCATCCTTGCTGCCGCTGGCAGGCCCCTCTTTTTGAGAAGAACCGCCCTGGTCCCGGGGCTTCGCTTCAGGCTGGGGCTCCGGTGCCCCCTGGGCCGCCTGCTGGGACGCCGTGGACTTATAAATTTCTTCCGCCAGCTTATGGCTCACCTTCTGCAAAGATTCCATCCCCGCCTTGATTTTCTCCAAGTCATGGCTCTTCACGGCTTCCTTAAGCTGACCGATTTCCTTTTCAATATTCTCCTTATCCCCGGCCGGGATTTTCTCGCCGTAATCCTTCAAGGACTTCTCGGTCGAATAAATCAGGCTGTTTGCCTGATTGACCACCTCAACCTCTTCTTTTTTCTTTTTATCTTCTCCCGCGTACTTCTCCGCTTCTTTGACCATGCGGTCGATCTCGTCTTCGGATAATTTCGTCGGGGCGGTAATCCGGATCGACTGTTCCTTCCCGGTGCCTTTATCCTTGGCCGACACGTGAACGATCCCGTCCGTATCAATATCAAACGTCACTTCCACTTGAGGCACCCCTCGAGGAGCCGGAGGGATCCCGACCAAGTCAAAACGGCCCAGTTCCGTATTATCATTAGCCATCTGCCGTTCTCCCTGCAGGACGCGAATAGTGACCGCTGGCTGATTATCTTCCGCCGTGGAAAAAACCTGGCTCTTTTTCGTAGGGATGGTGGTATTACGTTCAATCAGTTTCGTAAAAACGCCGCCCAGGGTTTCAATCCCCAGAGAAAGGGGCGTCACGTCCAACAACAGCACTTCCTTGGCCTCTCCTCTCACAATACCCGCCTGGATCGCCGCGCCCAAAGCCACGCATTCCATCGGGTCAATCCCGCGCTCGATCTTCTGGCCCACTTCTTTCTCAACGAACTGCTGAATGATCGGCATACGGGTCGGTCCGCCGACAAGGATAATCCGGTCAATTTTCACCTGTTCCCCCAGCTTGCCGCTGGCATCCTTAAGCGCCTGGATAATAGGACCGCGGCAGCGCTCAACGATGTTGATGATCAGGCTCTCGAGCTTCGCCCGCTCAATGGTCATGTTCAAATGTTTCGGGCCAGTCTGGTCCGCCGTAATAAACGGTAAATTAATATCCGTAGAAATCGTGCTGGACAACTCGACCTTGGCTTTTTCCGCCGCTTCCCGCAGCCGCTGAAAAGCCATTTTATCTTTGCTCAGATCAATCCCGGATTCCTTCTTAAATTCTTCCGTAATATAATCAATAAGCAAATTATCCATATCCGTCCCGCCCAGGTTATTGTCTCCGCTGGTGGACAAAACTTCGAACGTCGCGGCCTTGCTCTCTTCATCCCACCCCATTTCCAGCACCGTGACGTCCAGCGTCCCGCCGCCGAGATCGAAAACCATGATCTTCTGCTCTTTGCCGGCTTTATCCAGGCCGTACGCCAGGCAGGCCGCCGTCGGCTCATTAATGATCCGCAGCACTTTCAGGCCGGCGATTTCCCCGGCATCCTTCGTGGC
>JAGOJP010000053.1 GCA_017995055.1 Candidatus Omnitrophota bacterium | reverse complement strand
GTCTCACCGGCCAGCCCGCGCCTCCAGGGCCGGAGCTTCAATAAGAGCCACCATTTCTTTCTCGGATAGGAATTTCGGGAGGGTTTTGTCGATCTTCGGTGTTATAAGCAAAACAGCTGGGTTTTCCTGAATCAGGCCTTCCCTCTGCAGAAAACGGAAAAAACTCCGCAGAGAGGAAAGTTTCCTGGCTATACTGCGCGGCTTTAATTGCTGCGTTCTCAAATGCGCCAGATATTTTCTAAGATGAAGATAGCGGATATGATCCACCGCCATGTTCTCCATAAACCCCATAAACTCGGTTAAATCCAGGCTGTAGTTCGTAATGGTGTGTGGAGAAAAATTTTTTTCAATCTGAAGGTAGGATATAAATTTATCAATATAACGGTTCATCAAGAGCCCCGTTGACGTCCGGATCAAGGCACCGTTCCCTTAAGAGCCGGAATCCTTCTCCGCCTTCTCCGGGAGCTTGCTGTCCGTAAACGTACATTCCGGATAATTGCTGCAACCGTAAAATGTCTGCCCGCGCCGGGAGCGCCGCTTGATCAATTCCCCGGAGCACCCCGGAATCGGACAGGGGATCCCTGAGGTGAACGGCTGGGCATACTTGCAGTTCGGGAATCCGGAACAGCTCAAAAACTTGCCCCGCCGCCCCCACTTCACCACCATCTGCCGCCCGCATTCCGGACACTGTTTATCGACGTAATTTTGCGCCTTCTCAATCGTGTCCATGGCGTGATTTAATTCTTTTTTAAACGGCTCGTAAAAATCACGCAAAAGCACGACATGCCCCAGCTTCCCTTCTTCAATCTGGTCCAACCTCTCTTCCATCGCCGCCGTAAATTTGACATCCATGATTCGCGAAAAATACTCAACTAGCAGGTCAGATATCTGCATGCCCAGCTCGGTGGCCCGGAAATATCCCCGTTCGCGGTTGACATAATTTCTGAACACCAAAGTCTGGATAATCGACGCGTAGGTGCTGGGCCGTCCAATCCCGTCCTCTTCCAGGGCTTTCACCAGGCTGGCATCGGAGAACCGCGGCGGCGGCTTGGTGAAATGCTGGGACGGTTTGACCTCAAGGGTCTCCAGGGAATCGCCCTGATGATAGGGCGTAAAATCCAGTTTCACCTCTTCCTCCCGCTGTTCCTGCTGCAACAGCAGATACCCGTCAAAAAGCAAGGAAGAACCGGAGACCCCCAGTTGAAAACGCCCCCCTTGAATTTCTATTTTCTTGTTTTCATAGACCGAGGGGCTCATCTGGGAGCTGACAAAACGTTTCCAAATCAAATCATAAAGTTTAAACTGATCCTCCTCGAGATACGAGCGGATATCCTCTGGTTTGCGGCTTACGCTGGTCGGACGGATCGCCTCATGGGCTTCCTGGGCCGACTTTTTGGATTTAAAGACATTCGGCGTCTCCGGCAGATACGGCGGCCCGTAAGAAGCAGCGATAAAATCCCGGACTTTAGCGATGGCGTCCTTGGAAATATTGACCGAGTCCGTCCTCATGTACGTAATTAACCCGATCGGCTCGCTTTCCCCGACTTCAATCCCTTCATAAAGCTCCTGGGCAATCGTCATCGTGCGTGTGGCGCTGAATCCGAGTTTGTTAAACGCGTCCTGTTGCAACGTGCTGGTTATATACGGCGGGGATGATTTGCGGGTAATATTTTTCTTCGTCACCCGGCTGACCTCGAAATGAGCCGATTGAATGTCCCTGACAACATCCTCCACCTGGGCCTGGGTCGTCAGCCCAGGTTTCTCGCCGTCAATGCGTTCCAGGGCGGCCGTGAGGACCATTGCCAAGCCAGGTTTTCGAAGGTCAACGGCAATTTCCCAGTATTCCTGCGGGACAAAAGAGGCGATAGCTCGTTCCCGGTCGACGATCAGCCTTAACGCCACCGACTGCACCCGGCCAGCGCTCAGGCGCGACCCCACTTTTTTCCATAACAAGGGGCTGATTTTATATCCGACAATCCGGTCCAGGACACGCCGGGCCACCTGGGCTTTAATAAGATGCTCATTAAATTCCCGGGGATGTTTAAACGCCATCAGGACCGCCTCTTTGGTAATTTCCTGGAAAGTGACACGGTACACTTTTTTCCCTTCCCCGATGTAAGGGATGAGGTTCCAGCCGATCGCTTCTCCTTCCCGGTCAGGGTCGGTCGCGAAATAAATTTCCTTTTTGGTTTCTGCTTCTTTCTTGAGCTTGGTCAGGATCTTCTGTTTATTCCGCAAAACGATAAAACGCGGGACAAAATCGTTTTCAACGTCGACTCCGAGGGTAGACTTGGGAAGGTCAATCAAATGTCCCATGGAGGAAACAACTTTATATTTATCACCGAGGATACGGCTAATTGTTTTTATCTTGGCCGGAGATTCGACAATAACGAGAGGTTTGGTTTTTGCCATAAAATATCCTATAACTGTTCAGTTTTTGAATAATATTGACCTGGCCATCTTTTTACAAAACCCCGTAATTCCAACTGCAAAAGGGATTCCATCATACCCGCCGCTGACTTCTGGCATTGAACCGCCAAATCATCAATGTGCCGCGGGTTCTTATTCAATGTGTTATAAATAAACTGTTGCTCAGCCGTTAACCGCACGTCCGCCGCGGGCTCTTCGCCTTCGCGGCGGGGGCTCTCCTCCAGAACAAAGGCCTGCCTCGGACAATTTCTTAAAGGGATTTGAAGCTCTGCCAGAACATCTTCAACCCCCAGGATAAGTTTCGCCCCGTCCTTGATCAGCTGATTGGCGCCCCAGGCGGCGGGCTGATCAATCCGCCCAGGGACGGCAAAAACCTCCCGGCCCTGCTCCAAGGCGAAACGGCTGGTGATCAAGGCCCCGCTTCTGCGATGCGCTTCCACAACAATAACCCCCAAAGACAAACCGCTGATAATCCGGTTTCTCCTGGGGAAATTGTAGCGTAACGGCGGGGTTTTAAGCGGGAATTCCGACACAACCGCGCCGTTGAGGGAAATGCCCTCCACTAACTCTTCATTCTCCGGAGGATAAATCCGGTTTAACCCGCAGCCTAAAACCGCCAATGTCCGTCCATGAGCCTTCAAGCTGCCTGTGTGCGCGGCGGAATCAATCCCCCGGGCCAACCCGGACACAATTGTTATCCCCAAATCCGCGAGCCGGGACGCCAGCTGTTCCGCCATAAGGCGTCCGTAAAGTGTCGCGCGGCGTGAACCGACAATCGCAACCGATCTTTCGTCGGTTGGCTGAATATCGCCTTTATGATAAAGAACAACCGGACAATCCGGGATCTGTTTTAAAATTCTCGGGAAAGACTCTTCCCAACGCGTAGTCACCCGAACCTTCAGGGCGGAACACCGGGCCGTTTCTTCCTTCAAGAATTCGTCCTGCCTGAAGCCGCCGATATTTTTAACCGCAGCAGAAGAAACGTCACCAACCGCCGCAAGAGTCCTGGGCCCCGCAGCCAAAACCGCCTTGGCCGTCCCCAACTCTCCAACTAACCGCGAAATCATATGATTGGAGAGTGCCGGGACTGCGTTTAAAACAACCACCGCTTCCTTTTCCGTCATACCCGCTTTCTCTAAAAATACGGGGTCATTTATCAGGGGACATGTTCTTGACGCGCTCACTCATGATCATTTCGATTTCTTCAGCAACCCTTTGCCAGTCGTTATCATTCGTATCAATGATATAGTCAGCCTGTTCATAAAAAGTCTGCCGTTTCGCCAACAATTCTTCAAGACGGACCAAGGGGTCGGGGACGTTCAATAAAGGCCTGTGCGTCTGATCTTTAATACGCTGATAAATTTTTTCAGGCGTGGCCGAAAGATAAAAAACAATCCCTTTCTGTTTAAGAAAGGCCAGATTCTCCGGGTCTAAAACAACCCCTCCCCCGCAATCAATAATGATCCCGTCTTTCCCTGCGATATCACTCACCACGCCCTTTTCCACGGCCCGGAGATACGGTTCCCCGAACCGGGCGAAAATCTCAGTTATCGGCCGGCCTTCTCTTTTGACAATAAGATCATCCGTTGATAAAACCGGCCGATGAAGCCTAACAGACAAACGCTGGGAAAGCAAAGACTTCCCAGCTCCCATACATCCTATCAGCACAATATTATTTTTCACGCTGGATTTTAACATAACACCTATGGGGTGTCAAACCGATTAATATTAATATTAATAAACAAACCCAACCTTGAAGGGTTGGGCCGTAAAAAACATATAACTTCAGCCAAAAATCAGTATAACCCATAACCGCCTTTAATCCAGGCAATAATCGCATCTCCGTAAAACATGCTAATAAGAGCCCCTAAAACCAGAAAAGGGCCGTAAGCAATAGCGCTGTCTTTAGTTCTGATTTTTTCAACAATGCCATATACCGCGCCGAAAAAGGGAGCGATAAAAAAAGTCAACAACGCTGATTTCCAGCCTAAAAAGGCGCCAATCATCGCCAGAAGTTTCACGTCACCGCCGCCCATGGATTCTTTCTTAAAAATAAAATCACCCAAAAGCCCCATGGCATAAATAGCCCCTCCTCCCACAAGTACGCCTAAGAGCGACTGGCCAAAAGATTTAACAAATGGCCATACCCCGGGTCCTGCTTCATAGCCGTGCAGGGCCGGGATCATAAGGCTGAACAGAAGGCCAGCGAACATCCCTCCTACACTGATTTCATCCGGGATAATGCGGTGTTCAAAATCAACAAAAATAGCAACGATAAAACCACACACCATGACCAAGTAAGCCGCACTTATAGCAGTCAAGCCGTAAATTTTATAGAAAAAGAAGAAACAACACGCCGTCAGGAATTCGACTAAAACATAACGAAAAGAAATGGGTTTCTTACAGGCCCGGCACCGGCCTCCTAAAAGGAGATAACTGATAAACGGGATATTATCATACCAGGGGATCATGGTTTTGCAATGGACACAATGGGAACGGGGAGTCACAACGGACTCTTCGTGGGGCAAACGCACAATACAAACATTCAGAAAACTGCCGACAATGGCGCCAAAAATAAAAACTAAACCTGAAATGACTGCATGTTCTATCATGATTTTAATCCTGTCTTTAAGCTGGCCCACATCTTGTCTTTAACGGCCTTGTCCAACTGGACATCCGCCCAATGCTGAAACGCCAGAACACCCTGATAATACAGCATCCCTAACCCGTTGGATGCTTTAGCTCCCTGCGCTTGGGCCCATTTTAAAAGCCGAGTCTCCTCCGGGTTGTAAATCAGGTCATAAACAAGCATATCCCTCGGGATATGAAATCCTTCCAGAAGGCAGGGATCGGAAGCCTTCATCCCGACTGGAGTGGCGTTGATTAAAAGATCGGCCATCTCCACATTAAGGTCATCCAGGCTATGAACCACTTTAATCAGCCCGGTATCAAAGCGCTGTCCAAGGTCCCGGACAAGAGCCTCAGCCTTATTATGGTCAATATCATAAATCAGGACCGTTTCCGGCTGTTCCGGGACAAGGCACAAAACAGTAACAATGGCCCGGGTAGCTCCTCCGGCCCCCAGGATGGAGATCCGTTTTCCGGTTGTGTTAAATCCCAATTCCGTCAAATGAGTCAGAAAACCTGGGCCGTCCGTGTTATGGCCGGTTAATTTCCTTTTTGCAGACACCACCACCGTATTCACCGCCCCGACTTTCTCCGCAAATGGTGACAGGCTGTCCATGTACGCGAGTACTTTTTCTTTATACGGGATGGTCACGTTTAAACCAAAAATCGGGCTGTTCTCCTTCTTTAAATCCGAGAAAAAAGCCGTTAGCTCTTCTTCCCGCAGAGGGAATAGTGTATAGACAGCGTCCACGCCCAACTCCGCAAAAGCGGCATTATGCATAAGCGGGGACAGGGAATGCTGAACAGGATACCCCACCAAACCATATGTTGATTTCTGCTGTTGCATGATTTATTTTCAGGCCGGCCTCTTTAACGGCCGGGGCAGGAAGAGCAAATTAAAATTAAAGGGGCGGACCGTCTGCCCTCACAGGACGTCGCGCAAATCCCCATGCACAAGCGCCTTATTGATGGCCTCAATATACGCTTTCGCGGAGGCGACGATAATATCGGTGCTGGTCCCCCGGGCGATGACAATCTTATCGTTAATTTTCAGCCGGATCGTCACTTCCCCTAACGCGTCTTTCCCCTGGGTGACAGACTGGATAGAATAATCCAGCAATTTCCCTTTAAGCTTCGTAATGGCATCAATAGCCTTGTAACAGGCATCCACCGGCCCGTCGCCGGAGGACACCTTGGTATACTTCCGGCCCTTGGATTTCAATACAATCTTAATTTCCGGGGTGATTTTCGCCCCGCTGGTGGTGACAAGATCATCCAAAAACCAGATCCGCTTCATAACCTTGATTTCATCCTCAACAATGGCGATCAAATCTTCGTCAAAGACTTGTTTTTTCTTATCCGCCAAAACCTTAAACCGCTCAAACGCGGCGTCCAGTTGATCCTCTTTCAATTCGATCCCCAGAGACTTCAAGCGGACTTTAAACGCGTGCCGGCCGGAATGTTTCCCCAAGACCAGGCCGGTTCCCACGAAGCCGACGTCCTCTGGACTCATGATTTCATAGGTCGCCCGGTCTTTTAAAATCCCATCCTGATGAATACCCGCCTCATGCCGGAACGCGTTACTCCCGACAATCGCCTTATTGGGGGGCACAAGAAAACCGGTAAACCGGGAGACCAGCCGGGAGGCCTTGCAGATTTCCCGGGTATTAATGTTCGTGGAACACCCATAAAAATCCGCCCGTGTCCGCAGCGCCATCACGATCTCTTCCATCGAGGCGTTTCCCGCCCGCTCACCGATCCCGTTGATCGTGCACTCCACCTGACGGGCGCCATTCTTAACGGCCATCAGCGAATTGGCCACCCCCAGCCCCAGGTCATTGTGACAATGCACGGAAATAACCGCTTTATGGATGTTCGGCACATTCTTTTTAATATCCGCGATCAGTTGGCCGTATTCCGCAGGCATGCTGTAGCCGACGGTATCGGGGATATTAACGGTTTTCGCCCCCGCCTTGATCACCTGTTCCAGAATACAAAACAGAAATTCACGCTCCGTGCGCGAGGCATCCTCAGGGGTAAATTCAATATCCGAAATTTTCGTCTTCGCGTATTTAACCGCGTCCACCGCCATCCGGACAATTTCTTCCTTGCTTTTTTTTAACTTATGCTCCATATGAATTTTTGACGTGGCCAAAAAAACATGAATCCGGCCGGCTCCGGCTATCTTCACCGCATCATACGCCGCATCAATATCCTTTTTGATGGATCGGGCCAGGCCGCAAACTACGGCATTCTTAACCTTTTTCGCCACCGTCTTTACCGACTCAAAATCCCCGGGAGAGATCACCGGGAACCCGGCCTCGATGATGTCAACACCCAGTTTTTCCAACTGGAGAGCCACTTCAAGCTTCTCGCCCATATTCATGCTGGCACCCGGTGCCTGTTCCCCATCCCGTAGAGTGGTATCAAAAATTAATACTTTATCAGAATTACTCATATTAAATCCCCTCATCCCGGGAACTTCCTCCCGGGCCCCGGAACAATAACAACATTCCGTCCGGCCATCCTTATTTCTTCATCCAGGGCATCATGGCGCGCAGCTGTTCACCAATTTTTTCGATCGGATGATTCTTGCCCTCACTGCGCATTTTATTGAAATTCGGCCGGCCTTTTTTATTTTCCCGCATCCATTCCCGGGCAAATTTTCCTGACTGTATTTCCTTCAGGATTTTCTTCATTTCCTTGCGCGTGCGGTCATTGATAATCCGTTTACCCCGGCTGTAATCCCCGTATTCCGCCGTATCCGAAACCCGCTGACGCATCCCCTGCATTCCATATTCATAAATTAAATCCACGATAAGCTTGAGTTCATGGCAACATTCAAAATAAGCGATTTCCGGCTGATACCCCGCCTCGACAAGCGTCTCATACCCGGCCTTCACCAGTTCCGAGGCGCCCCCGCACAAAACCGTCTGTTCCCCGAACAAATCGGTCTCGGTTTCTTCCTTAAACGTCGTCTCTAAAACCCCGGCCCGGGTGCCTCCAATTCCCTTCGCATAAGCCAATGCGTCTTTCAAAGCGTGTCCGGTCGCATTCTGCTGAATAGCCACCAGGCAGGGAACGCCTTTGCCTTCTTCATATTGACGCCGGACCAACGCCCCCGGCCCCTTCGGAGCGATCATCCAGACATCCACATCCGGAGGCGGGACAATCTGTTTAAAATGGATATTAAACCCGTGAGAAAAAACCAGGGCTTTCCCGGCGGTTAAATTCTTCTTGATCGCCTTGCGGTAAAGCATCGCCTGGATATGATCCTGGGTCAGGATCTGAATGATATCCGCTTTCTTGGCTGCTTTTTTGGCATCCATGGGCGCGAACCCATCCGCCACGGCCATTTTATAATTTTCCGTGCCTTCCAGTTCGCTCACAATAACTTTCAGCCCGCTGTCACGAAGGTTGAGTGCCTGCCCCCGCCCCTGAATGCCGTAACCGATGATCGCGATCGTGCGGTCTTTGATACTGTCCAAGTTTGCATCCTTGTCATAATAAATCTTTGCCATTTCCTTCTTCCCTTCTTTTCTGGTTTAAAATTGCCGTTATTGTATCATATTTTAGTTTTAATGTTAACACCTTTATGGCCTTACCCAAACCTCCGTCCTTAAATTCCAGGAATCCTCGTATCTCGGGCCCCTCAGGGAGACACGCAAAACACCACCATTTTTTCGATCAGGATCCATCCTGGCTAAAAAATTCCTTCGCCTTCAAGACCTCCCGAAAGTTAAGAGGCCTTCTTACAAAAGAAGAAGGCCTGAGCTGAGGAGAAAACAAGACCGGTTAATATCTATAATGCTCGGGCTTATAGGGGCCTTCGGGTGAAACACCTATATACTTCGCCTGTTCGGGCGTCAGGACAGTCAGATCCGCTCCCACATGCGCCAAATGCAAACGGGCGACTTCTTCATCAAGATATTTGGGAAGCCGATAGACGTCGACCGGTTTACGGCCGGCCCAAAGATCAAGCTGGGCCAAAACCTGGTTGGTAAACGAGTTGCTCATAACAAAAGACGGATGCCCCGTCGCGCAACCCAGGTTCACCAGCCTCCCTTCCGCCAGAATGATAATGGATTTTCCGCTCGGGAAGCAATACTGATCAACCTGGGGTTTAATATTAACCCTTCTGATCCCCGGCCATTTTTCCAATTTATTCATCTGAATTTCGTTGTCAAAATGCCCGATATTGCACACAATGGCCTTGTCTTTCATGCGGGACATATGCTCCGCGGTAATGACACAACAGTTCCCGGTGGCCGTGACATAAATATCACCGATATCCAGGAGGCTTTCAATCCGTTTGACTTCAAACCCTTCCATGGCGGCCTGCAGAGCGCAAATGGGGTCAACCTCGGTCACGATAACACGCGCGCCGTAACTGCGCATAGACCGGGCGCACCCCTTGCCCACATCCCCGTACCCGCACACCACTACGATCTTCCCAGCGATCATAATATCCGTGGCCCGTTTGATGCCGTCGGCTAAAGATTCCCGGCACCCGTAAAGGTTATCAAACTTGGATTTTGTCACCGAATCATTCACATTGATTGCGGGGAAAAGCAGCGTCCCCTCCTGCACCATCTGGTAAAGACGATGCACACCCGTCGTGGTTTCCTCCGAAACCCCGCAGATATCCTTGACAGCCCGGTGCCACTTCTGTGGGTCCTGGGTCAGG
Organism: Candidatus Omnitrophota bacterium; assembly: GCA_017995055.1. Taxonomy (GTDB): domain Bacteria; phylum Omnitrophota; class Gorgyraeia; order Zapsychrales; family JANLHA01; genus JAGOJP01. The sequence goes on along the minus strand of JAGOJP010000053.1, from coordinate 5,339 downwards.
ATCTCTTTCAAACAGGCCAGGAGTTGCTTCTCATCTTCGGCGTCAACCGCCTTATCAAGAACGGCCGGGTCATTTTCCGCCTCATATCCCTTGTGAACCATCAATGTCGCATCTCCGCCATCATCAACAATCATATGGGGCCCCTGGCCATCCGGGAAAGACAAGGCCTGCTTCGTGCACCACCAGTAATCTTTCAGATTTTCCCCTTTCCAGGCAAACACCGGCACACCCAAATCGGCTATCGCCGCCGCGGCGTGATCCTGGGTTGAAAAAATATTACAGCTGGCCCACCGCACATCCGCGCCTAAAGCCGTCAGGGTCTTGATCAAGACCGCCGTCTGAATCGTCATGTGCAGAGAACCGGTAATACGCGCCCCCTTAAGAGGCTGCGCTTTGGCATATTGGGCCCGGAGCGCCATCAGCCCCGGCATTTCGACTTCCGCCAGCTCTATTTCTTTATGCCCCCAGGCCGCCAAGCCCATGTCCTTCACTTTATAATCTTGAGACATCCCTGTCGTTGGTTTCATAATCCCCTCGCTTCTTTATCAAAAAACCACTTGCCCTCCATAAATAATCACCCTTAAGCCGGCACCGGACACGGCTACACAGCCACTAGCGCCTCTTTCTTGAGAACCGCGGCTTTGTCGGTCTTCTCCCAGGAAAATTCTTCCCGGCCAAAATGTCCGTAAGCCGCTGTCTTCTGATAAATCGGCTGCAGCAGATTCAACGCTTTAATGATACCCCGGGGGGTCAGATCAAAGTGTTTACGGACCAGCTCAACAAGCTTTTGTTCCGGAATTTTTCCCGTGCCGAACGTATCGACCATAACGCTAACCGGCTCCGCCTTACCGATGGCGTACCCGACCTGAATCCAGCATTTCTCCGCCAGCTCGGCCGCCACGATATTCTTAGCCACATAACGCGCCATATACGTCGCAGACCGGTCCACCTTGGTCGGGTCCTTCCCGGAAAAAGCGCCGCCGCCATGCGAAACAATCCCGCCATACGTGTCCACGATGATCTTCCGTCCGGTCATCCCCGTATCCGACTGCGGCCCGCCGACCAGGAATTTCCCTGTCTCGTTCACGTAATATTTTGTATGGCTGTCAACCAGGTCTTTTAAAATCGGCAAGGCAACAGTTTTTATAATTTCCTGTTTGGATTCTTCCGTGATCTTCTTCCCGGTTTTATCTAGGATTTTATCCGTGTGCTGACAGGCCAATACGACCGCGTCCACCCGCTGAGGGACGCCGTCACGATATTCCACAGTCACCTGGCTCTTGCAGTCCGGCCCCAGATAATCCAGTTCCTGGTTCACCCTGACATCCGCAATTCTTCTGACCAGGTGATGCGCCAGCATAAGCGGCAGAGGCATCAGCTCCGGCGTTTCATGACACGCGTAACCGATCATAATCCCCTGATCCCCGGCTCCGCCGGCATCCACCCCCTGGGCGATATCCGGGGACTGGCTGTTAATCGCATTTAAAATCGAACACGTCTGCGCGCTAAAGCCGTATTTAATATGGGTATATCCTATTTCCGTCAAAACCCGGCGGACCAGCTTCTGGACATCAATATAAGCCTTGGTGGTAATTTCTCCCCCAACAATAACAAGGCCTGTGGTAACAAACGTTTCACAAGCCACCCGTCCCGCCGGATCACTTTCAAGCACGCTGTCCAAAACCGCGTCAGAAATTTGATCACAGACCTTATCAGGATGTCCTGCCCCGACGGATTCAGAAGTAAAAAAATATTGTCCTTTCACCTTTTACCCTTCCTTTCTTGAATGTGTCTCACAAACACAGCAGCCCGAAGCCCACCTGAAATCGGCCGGCACGTTTTTTTCTTTTGTCTACTGTCTTGCGATCTTCATTAAACCTTAAACTTCTCCTGCGCACTCCGATACGTTTCTATACTACCGATATCATACCATTCCCCCTCGAATTTAAAACCAAAAACCTGATCCATTTCGGTAAGCCAATGGATATAATCACCCGATTTATCCGTTTTCTTGGACTTGGCGACATAATCAAAAATCAAAGGCTGCGATGGCTCCGGGAAAAAATAGGAACACATGGCAATCAAAGTCGACCGCGGACGTGAGGGTTTCTCTTCAAAAAGCTCAATACGGCTTTGATCATTCATCTGCACCACGCCGAAATTGCTGGCGGCCTTGAGATCCCTGATATCATAAAGGCCGATAGACACATGCGGGGCTTTCCCCTGGGCAAAACGGATAAACTCTCCCAGGGAATAATCAAAAAGGTTGTCTCCTCCCAAGACGAAAAGGGCATCTTTCTTCCGGGAATTCTTTAAAACAAACAGGATATCCCCCACCGCCCCCAACCGGTCTTCGGGAGACGTGGTCCCATCATTCATCACCACGATGGGCGCCGGGAAATCCTTATGAAGTTCGGCCCAATCCAGGAAATCCTTGTAAAACTTCTCATTGGTCACGACAACGACTTCGCGAAGATCCGGCAAAGGCTGAATTTTTTCCAAAAGATAATCAATGATCGGCCGGGAAGCCACGGGGAGCAAGGGCTTCGCCGTATCCTGAATAACGGGATATAGTCTGGTGCCGTAACCTGCCGCTAATATCAAAACTCTCATGTGTGTTTTTTCCGTTACGTTAACGCTGAAGCTCGTCCCCCCGGCGACCGGGAAGACAGGTTAAGATTTATCCGCGGTATAGATCTGCGGGACTAATTCCTGCAAACGGGCTTTGCTTAATTCCTCAACTTCCTGCCCTGCAGAAAGGGCCAAAGCCCTCGCCGCCAGTTCCTGCGCATCCTTACGGTTAATGCTGCGAATCAATTTCTTAATCTGCAGGATATTCAAAGGAGACATGCTCAGCTCATCCACCCCCAATCCGATCAGCAAAAAAGCCTGAATCGGCTCGGAAGACATTTCCCCGCAAACCCCGACGGAGATATTTTCCCGGTGAGCGGCATCAACGACCATTTTAATAAGACGAAGAATTCCCGGATGGCACGGCTCGTAAAAATTAGCCAACTGCTCATTGCGCCGGTCCACCGCCAGAGTATATTGAATCAGGTCATTCGTCCCAATGCTGAAAAACCGGACTTCCTTGGCCAGCACGTCTGCGGTCAGCGCAGCCGAGGGGACTTCGATCATAGCCCCGACCTCCAGATCTTCGTCAAAGGCGCTCCCTTCTTCCCGGAGGCTGCTTTTCACTTCATTTAAAATAGCATTGGCCTGCCGCATTTCTTGCGGGCCGGAAATCATCGGGTACATGAGCCGGACCTTACCGAAAACCGAAGCCCGAAGCACCGCCCGCAACTGGGATTTAAAAATGTCCGGACGGGCCAGACAAAATTTAATCGCCCGCCAGCCCAAAAACGGAGACATGTCCCGGGGAATCTGCACGCTGGAAATGAATTTATCTCCTCCTAAGTCCAGGGTCCGGATCGTCACCGGCAAGGGTGACATCTGCTCGGCAACCTTTTTGTAGGCCAAGAATTGCTCTTCTTCCGACGGAAGATCGACCCGGTTCATAAAAAAATATTCCGTCCGGTACAAACCGATCCCTTGGGCTCCCGACTGCTGGATCATCGGGATTTCTTCCGGGAGTTCCAAATTAGCCTTTATCGGAACGTAGCTCCCATCAAAAGTTTTGGACGGAAGGTCAATAATATCGTCAAAACGGTGGCTCAACGCTGAAATCCGCTTCTTTTCACTGTTATAAATATCAACGGTCTTTTCGGTGGGATGCACGATCACCAGCCCCATACGGCCATCCACAATAAGGAGATCCTGATTGCTGATACGCAGGGTCGCGTCCTTCAGGCCCACGACCGCCGGCACCCCCAGAGATTTGGCCATAATCGCGGTGTGGGAGGTGCGCCCCCCAATATCCGTCGCAAAAGCCAAAACATTTTTATTGAACATCGTCACCGTGTCCGAGGGAGAGAGATCATGGGCGATAAGAATCATCTCTTCGTCAATATGATCCAGGTCGTGCAGTTTTTGTTCATCGGTAAGATTTTTAAGAAGCCTTCGCCCGATATCATTCACATCGCTGCTTCTTTCCCGCAAATATTCGTCCTGGATGCTGGAGAAAATTTTACTGTACTTCTTTAAGACCACCATAAACGAATATTCCGCCGACTGCTTCTCCTTTTTAATCTTCTTGACCACCTCTTCTATCAGCATGCGGTCTTCCAAAACCAGCAGGTGAGCGTCGAAAATCTGGCCGTGCTGCCCGTTCATTTCGTTGCTGATCTTCTTTTTGAGCTCGGAAATCTCTTCCCGCGTCTTGATCAGCGCTTCTTCAAAACGGGCAATTTCAATAGGAATTTCTTTCTCCATGATGGCGCGGGGAGGCACGACAAAATCCTGCTTATCGACGATATAAGCCGGTCCAATCGCAATTCCCGGCGCAGCCGGAATCCCTTTTAAGACGATCTCACTCATTTTTGGACAAAAACTCCTCCAATTCCTGCATAAGCTGTTCCGCGTCATTACCATCGGCGCAGACCAGAAGTTTGCTGTGCTTTTCCGCGCCGAGCATAAGGATACCCATAATAGACTTTCCGTTCACGCTTTCTCCGTCTTTGCTGACTGTCACGGACGCATCAAACTTCGCGGCAATCTGGACGAAAAAAGCAGCCGGCCGTGCGTGCAGTCCCTGCTCATTTAAGACCGTAAGCTCTTTTTCGATTCTTGGCATAGACAAGACACTCCCGTTTTCCCATCTGCCCAAAAGACCTTCGGCAACAGTTCCCCGCCTACCTCTTGAGAATACGGTGTTTTTCAATCAATTTAATCAAGGCCTTCGTCAACTTGGTCGAATCATGCCGGACATAATCCGTAATACTCAGCAAGTCGGTCGCCACAACTTCAATGCCCATATTCCGAATCCGCTCCACCTCCGGAAGTACGGGGAATGAATTTTCGGATTTATACCGGCCCTGCGCTTCCAGGGAGACTTCTTCAGAATTCACCAGGCAGGCATCGATAACTTTTTTGTGCGAATGCTGAATAATCGCCTCAACGTGGTCAGCGGCCGTATACCCTTCCGATTCCCCCTGCTGGGTCATAACATTACACACATAAATTTTATAAGCGCTAGACTCCACCACCGCATTCGTCAGTTCCTTAATCAGCAGATTAGGAATAACGCTCGTATACAAACTCCCCGGCCCCAGCACGATGATTTCTGCCTCACGAATCGCCTCCAGGGCTTCGGTCGTTGGCGTGGCATCCTGCGGTTTCAAGAAAACACGCCGTATCTTAACGCCTTTCCGGGGGATTTTCGCCTCCCCTTCCGTTATGGAAGAATCTTCATACTCGGCGACAAGATGGACATTATACAC
>JAGOJP010000160.1 GCA_017995055.1 Candidatus Omnitrophota bacterium | reverse complement strand
GTATTCCATCGTGCGCCAGGACGCCCAAAACCCTTTAAAACTTTTTTCCGACCAAATGGAACACGCTACGGTGACACGCGATATCAGCGCCGGCGGACTGCGGTTTGTTTCCGGCTACACGTTGCCGGTGGGAACGATTATTGATGTCCGTATTCAGCTGGCCGGCGCGGAAAAGAGCATTGATTGTCTGGCCCGGGTCTGCCGGGTGGAGGACGATAGCCTCTCCGCGATGTTTAATATTGTGGTGTATTATCTGGACATCCCCAGCGCCGATCGTGTCCGTATTGATCATTTTGTGCAAGAGCAGCGCAGGAAAAAAAAAGAAAGCCCCGGGTTATGAAAGGACCCGCCATGAAACGCCATGCCTCAATATCATTATAAAGCCAAGCAAAAAAATGCGGAAACGGTCGTTGGCCGCATTGCCGCGGAGAACCGGGAGGCGGCGATCGAAAAAGTCCATCGGCTCGGTCTTGTCCCGGTCACCGTCGAAGAGGTCTCATCCCCATCGGATAATGGCCGGAAACCAAAACGTTTCGGGTATGTCAGCTCCAGAGAGCGCTATCTTTTCAGCAAGCAACTGGCCAGCTTGATTAAGGCCGGGGTCCCGATTCTCCGGGCGCTTGAGGTGGTGAGTCAGCAAACCAAGCAGGCTTATTTCAGAGGGGTTATCGAATCTGTTCACGCTTCTGTCCGGGGCGGGACGTCTCTTTCGGAGAGCTTTACGGAATACCCCCGGATTTTTTCCCCGCTCTATGTGAGCCTTATTAAGGCGGGAGAAGAGAGCGGGCAGCTTAAAGGGGCCTTAATAAGCATTACGGGTTACCAAAAACAGCAGGAAGCGGTCGCCTCGAAAATCCGCGCCGCCTTGGCTTATCCTTTGTTTATGCTTTTTTTCGGGGTCGCTTCTATTATTTTTACGCTTACGTATGTCCTGCCGAAAATCACGACCCTTTATGACAGCTTTCATCAGTCTTTGCCCCTCCCGACGCTCCTGGTCATGAATATAAGCGCTTTTTTATTGAAGTACGGGACTGCGCTGGTTGCCGGTGTATTGGTTTTGGTTTTTTTGACCAAGCATTGGTTTGCAACGGACTCCGGGAAGCTCTGGCTGAGCCGGGCCAGCCTGGCGGCTCCTTTCTGGGGAGGATTCACCTTGAAAGTGGAGATCGCGCGTTTTGCCAGGGCGCTGCGGTTATTATTGCATAGCGGGATATCCGTGGTGAGGGCGTTTCAGTTTTCAATCCCGGTTGTGAATAATATATTGATATCAACACAGCTTAAGAAATGTCAAGAGGAGCTGATCGCTGGCCGCTCTTTTGGGGAAACCTTGCGGCAATCTTCGCTGATTCCGGAGATGGTCGGGCATTTGATTAGCGTTGGGGAAGAGTCAGGTTCTTTGATCGAAACGCTCGAGGATATCGCTGATAATTATGAGCAAGACACCGATGAGGCTGTTAAAATTATGACCACCATGCTGGAACCCATTTTAATCGTCGGGGTCGGAGCCGTCCTGGGGTTTATCGTCATCGCCATGTTGTTGCCGATTTTTCAGCTGGATGTGTTTGCCGGGTAGAGGCAGGAGGAAAGAGTGGACGCATATATCAGGAGTTGGTGCATGACGTCTTGGGGGGCGTTGGCGGTGATCCTGGCGTCTTTCCTGTCCCCGGCGGAGGGGGGGGCGGCGGATGTCTTTGGGCATCTTCCCTGGCGTCAACTGAAGGACACGCATTTTATCGTTTATTTTCAGGAGGAGCCGGACAGCCCGGTCGCGCGGAAGATCTTGCGGGAGGCAGAAAAGTATTATCAGCGGATCGGGGCAACGATCGGGTTTACCCGTTATGGTGATTTTTGGACGTGGGATAACAGGGCGAAGATATTCCTTTTCCCCAATAAAGAATCTTTCCTGACGGAAACAGGGCAGCCGGAATGGTCCACGGGAGTCGTCAATAAAGACGCGTATGCTATTATCGGACGGATGATCGTGACTTACCGGCAGGAAGAAAATTTTTTTGACGGACTGCTGCCGCATGAAATAGGGCATCTGATCCTGCATGAGTTTCTTAAGGAGGCCCGGGTTCCGGCGTGGTTTGATGAGGGCGTTGCCCAGTTGTGTGAAGCCGGGAAATCGGAACAGGCGCGCAGGATTATGGGGGCTTTCGTTTCCCGGAAACAATTTGTCCGCTTCCGGGATTTGATGGAATGGGACATGCAGCAACAGCGGGATCCCCTTCAGGTGACTCTTTTTTACGCGCAGAGTCTGAGTATTATAGATTTTTTGATTAAACAGTACGGAAGCGACGCTTTGGGCCGCTTATGCCGGAATATCAGGGACGGGAGGTCCTTTGAGGAGGCCCTGGGAAGGGTGTATCCGAATACAGTTCCGACTTTGTCGGAACTGGAAAAGAAATGGGTTTCTTTTATGCAGGGGCGTTAGGCCCAGGTTTTCTGAAATATTTTATCGCATAAGAAGGAGCGGTGATCCGATGAAAAAGAACAAGGCAACATTTATATCCCAGCCGGCCCATTCGGGTTTTACGCTGGTTGAAATTATCATGGTCGTGGTTATTATTGGCGCGTTGGCGGCCATGGTGGTCCCCCGTTTGACCGGGCGTTCCGAACAGGCCAAAAAGGCGGTCGCGAAGGCGGATATTGAGACAAACCTCGCTACGGCTTTGAAATTGTATGAACTGGATAACGGCCATTTCCCTCCGACGAGTCAGGGGTTGGAGGCGTTAATGAGAAAGCCCAGCAGCAGCCCGGTGCCGGAAAACTGGAACGGCCCTTATATAGAGAAGAAACCCGTTGACCCCTGGGGGAGGGAGTATATTTATAAGTCTCCCGGGGAACACCGGATTGATTATGATTTGTATTCCCAAGGAAAAGACGAGGGGACGGATGAGGACGACATCATCAATTGGGAATAGCCCGCTGGGGGCAGGCCGTCTTTCAGGATGGCGTGGTTTTTCCTTTTTTGAAGTGATGGTGACCCTTGTGGTTTTTTCCCTGGGGATCGTGACGATTCAAAAGGCGATGCTGCATGCGATTGATATCCGACAGCATTTAACCAACAGGCTGTACGCTTTTCAGGTGCTGGATGATTATTTTTTGCGTGCGCAAAGCCAGTTTAAAAGGAATGGAGAATCCCCGCTTCCTATGAACGGAGTGGTCATGCAAGCCAGGCTCAACAAACGGGTGATCCCTTTTCGTCTCGCTGTGGATTTTAGACAAATC
>JAGOJP010000052.1 GCA_017995055.1 Candidatus Omnitrophota bacterium | reverse complement strand
TATACTATTACCGAGGTGATAGGCCCTCAGGGAGATCTGGCCGGCTTCTGGTTTCCCGAGCCGCCGGCGTGTCGTCATGTCTTCAATGCCATGATCAACGGCATTGCGGATCATATGCGTTAAAGGTTCTCCCAGCGTGTCGATAATGTTCTTATCCAATTCCGTTTCCTCACCCTCAATGTGAAGAACGACGTCTTTCCCCACCTCTTTAGCCATATCACGGATACTGCGTTTAAACCGGTTAAAAACCCCTTCAATAGGAACCATCCGGGCATTCATGACGCTGTTCTGAATTTCCGAGGCGATTTTTTCCAAATGGTTTGTTGTTTCATCCAGGAAATTAATATTATTAACCGACTCTTTCTCCAGTGTTTTCTCTTTGAATACCTGCAAATACTCACTCAAATTCACGATAATCTGACCCAGGTCCTGTTCCGCCTGCATTCTTTTGTCTGGCGCCTCGGTCTCGTTCATTCTCTTGATCCCCTTCTGAAGAGCGCCAACGGAAGTAGAAAAATTTTTGATCAGCGTCTTGATATTGTCCCTCTCCCTCACGGCATCCTTCAGAAGATGCCCCACCCGGGAAAATTGCGCGCGGATCGTCACCAACTCTCCCGAAAGGATCATGAGTTTATCAATCTTCCGGGCATCTATCTTTAAAATGGAAATGCCCTGGTCCCCGGCTTCTTTCCGGGTTGGCGCGGGAAGCGAGGCCGGAGGCGGGCTCTTCTCCCGGGCAGAAAGGGCCCCGGTTTCATCGTTGGCCTGCACAGCACCCCCTCCCGTCAAATCCACCAGGTCTTCCACTCCCTGACGTTCAATCGCCAAAACCTTAACCCCGTCCAGCGTTAAAATTCTACGGATATTATTCTCATTCTCAACCGAACAGAAATAGATCCCCACCTTGATATCCCCCGCGGTTCCTTCGATCTCAAGGAGCGGAGGCTGAATGGCAATGACGACACCGTTTTTCTTGAGCCGTTCTTCCATTAAAGCGATCTTCAGGACTTTTTCCAGGATGACTTTTTCCACCACACAAAATATTTTAAAAAGGTCGTATCCTTGATCTAGGGCAGCAAAAAGACGCTTTTTATCAGTGTCTTTGAGCCGGCTTAAGACCAACACTTCTTCAATCGGGGTTACGGCCTTGTCTTCAGGAACTCCCGTCCATTCCTCAATGCTAATATTATGGCCATCCGGAACATTTTGTCGGATGTAAACCTGTAGCTTCCCGCTGATTTGACCGACATCTTCCGGAGGAGGAACATTCCTCTGAACAGCCAGAAGGATCATGGAAAGAGCTTCCGTACTTTTAAAAAATAAATCCTGTGGGAAAGGGGCCTGGTCCCGCCGGTCCTGCCAGGCAAAAACAATAACAAAAATTTTCCTGACCATTTCTTCCAGGACAGAAGAATTTAAAAGCACGGCAAAACGGAACAATTGCTGCACTATCATTAAAAGATCATTCCAAACCGGCTGCTGTTCCCCCCCCTCATCCGACGTCATTTTTTTTCGCAGGCGAAGGACAAGCTCTTGGCAGGAGGTCAGGATGACTTCATCCGAAAGAAAATCCTGGCCCGAGAGGGAAGACGCCTGTTGCTTCAAGGCAGGCGAGACAGGCGTCTCTTCTTGGCCCAAAAGCACCCCTTCTAACCGGCCCATAACGGGCTGAAGATCAACGCCCCCGGCTTTCTTCTCTTTTAACTCAAGCAAGAGCTTGGCTAAACAGTCAAAGGCAATGAACAAAATATCAAAAATATCAGCACGGAAATCCAACTCATAGTCGCGGATTTTCTGTAAAACAGTCTCCAGCTTATGGGTTAACCGGACAATTTTATCAACCCCGACAAAAGAGGCCGTGCCTTTAATGGAATGCGCCGCCCGAAAAAGGCTGTTCAGATTTTCGGAAGAGATGGCCTTGTTCTGTTTCAAGGCCTCTTCGCATTCCAGAAGTTTTTCATTCAGGATACGGAGATTCTCTTCACTTTCCGCAAGGAAATCAGGGATAAAATCCCTTATTTCCTTCGGTATTTTATCATACTCACTCTGCCCCATGGTCTCTCGTTTTCCTCCTGGAGTTTACCCCGCCGCCCCTAAACGCATCAGGGCGTCCGGGATCAGAGCCACATCCAGTTCCAGGTCCACAACACCCGCCTGATAAGCCGCTTTGGCCATTCCGTAAACAACGCTGCTCGCGGCATTTTGGCCGACGACAAAAGCTCCCCGGGCGTGCATGTCGCCCAGCCCTTTTTTCCCGTCATCCCCCATCCCGGTTAAAATAACCCCGATAGCCCGGGAACCATAAAGTTCAGCAACGGATTCAAATAAAACATCACAGCACGGGGCATGAAGCAAAACTTTTTCCGTTTCTTTATAAAGACAAATCTGCATTCTCGGCCCATGCCGCTCCAGCTTCATCTGCCACCCGGCTTTAGCAATATAACAAAAATTACTTTGCAAGGTATCCCCGTTTTCCGCTTCTTTGACAGACATCTTCGATTTCTGGTTCAGGCGTTCCGCAAAACTGGCTGTAAAATTTTCCGGCATGTGCTGCACCCAAACAATCGGTTTCGTGTTTCCCGGGAGAGACGATAAAATGCTCATCGCGGCCTGAACCCCTCCGGTAGAAGAACCAACGGCGATAACATCAACCGGCCGTTTTTTCAGCCTCTTTAAGACATCTTGCGCCCCCAAAGCCACGGCTCGTCCACCCGGCATACCCTGAGCGGCCCCGACCTGACCGACAATGGCTATAATCTTTTGAATAAGCTCTGTCCTGATCTCCTTAAATTTTTTCTCATGCCAAGCCGGTTTGGGATAATAATCAACCGCGCCCAGTTCCAAGGCCTGTATCGTTTCAGCCGCCCCTTCCCGGGTCAGGGCGCTTAACATCAACACCGGAAGAGGACATTCGGCCATGACAATCTTTAAAACCTCCAACCCATTCATGACCGGCATTTGATAATCAAGGATCAGGATATCAGGATTCAGGGACTTCACCAGATCAACCGTTTGCTGCCCATCGATAGCGGTCCCCACGATCTTAATTCCGCTGTCGCCTTCCAGCAACTGCGTTAATACCCGTCTAAAAAGGTTGGAATCGTCCGCGACGACAACTCGAATCATAGCGATTGGTAGTCCCCCACATTTAAAATTCTTTTAAACGGCCCGGCGATAGACTCCCATCCCGACAAATTCAAATAAAGCATCACGATACGGCAAATTTTCAGCAAGGCTGATGAAAATATAGCCGTAAGGCGACATATGATGGTAAATTTTTTTTAAAACCTCCCGTTTACTGACGTCATCAAAATAAATCATAGCGTTCCGGAAGAACACGACATCAATCCGGTCGATCACAAACGGCATCAGCAGATTATGCTGCCGGAATTTGACCTGATGGATGATATCATCCGATATCTTATAACGTTCTTCCTGCCCATGTCCCGTGTCCACATGCACCGTCCGGAAATACTTCTTAAGATATATCTCTGGCAGTTCCCGGACACTGCGATCGGTGTAAATCCCCTGCTGGGCAACAGCCAAGACCTCGCTGTTGATGTCCGAAGCATAGATAGACACGGCCCAAGACGGGTCAGATTTAAAAAATTCCCGGCACAGCATCGCAATCGTGTACGGCTCTTCTCCTGTCGCGCATGCCGCCGACCAAAGACGCAAGGATTTCTGCCCTGTTTCCAATTTCCGGGCCCGCAAATCCGGGAGGATATGATTTAAGAAATACTCAAACTGTTTGGGGTGCCGGAAAAAATTCGTTTCATTGGTCGTAATTGCATTGATAAAAGTTTCGACCTCCTTCTTATCACGCGATTTCAAAATAGCGATATACTGTTCAAAAGTGGTCAGGCCCAATTGTACCAACCGTTTCCGAAGACGGGCCACGACAAGAGTTTTCTTGGTCTCCCGGAGGAATACCCCTGTCCGTTCATACATGATTTCCCGGATCAGGGCAAACTCATGATCGGTAATTTTAAAGGAAATATCTAATTTTTCGCCCAAAGGAAACCTCACCGCGCGTGGTTTTGAATATATTTAAATAACGTCCATTTATCGCCCTCATCAACGGCCGAAAAACAGGCTCCGATGTCAAACAACTCTTCTCCCAGCACTTCCAGCCGGACAACATTAGCCAAAACCGTCAAAGGGTTGAACAAAGGGGAGGTGACTTCCCTAAAAAATTCTGTTTTAAATTTCTCCCAGCCGGGCAGGGCCAACTCGATTCGCAGCAAAATTCCCACATCATATTTAACCTTAGATTCGAAAAGGATCCCCCCGCAACTGATATTTTTCAACAAGCCTTCCGTGATATGATCACGCCCGGGAGACAGCAAATCCTTCGCGGTGAACGGTGAGCAGTGAATGATATATCGGCGTGGAATCCGGACATATTTTCGATGTCCGGTGACATTGTCCTGCATTTCGTCGCTCATAAATCTGACTCCTGGTCTCAACTGGCCTCCCCGGGTCAAGAGCTGATTGTCCGGGCGATTTTTTCTAAAGAAAGAAGATATATAATCCTCCGGTCGATCTTAGCGATCCCGAGCGCATACCCTTCCCGGGCCTGCAGCAAATCTGTCGGGACGGAAATATCATCAGGAGACACAATATGCAACTTAACGACATTAGAAACCCCAAAACCAAACAAATTCTGCCCAAATTCGGAAATGATGATACGGCCGACTTTCTCATCCGTGGCATGAAGGAATTTCGCCAGGTTTATCAGGGGCAGTATTTTCCCGCGCAAATTGATCGCCCCATCAATAGCCGGCAACGCGTCCGGGACCGGGACAACCATGACATTCGCCGAAATAATCTCTTTGACTTGATCGATGGAAACCCCATAGCACGATTGCGCGACCGAAAATTCGACAACGCGCACATTTTCAGGAGATACATCAGCGGATTTAGTTTTGGGAATTTCCATAATACACCAAAACAACCATAAGTCAGGTTGATGTTTGTGTCTGGGCCAGCTCTTGCCTGACAACGGCATGCATCTTCTGCAAATCCAAGATAGCAATCATGCGGTCTTCCACACGGGCTACCCCTCGGATATATTCTTTCCCGATTTTCATGGCCAAAAATTTGGTCAAATCGACCTGACGGAGATCCACGCGGATATTATCCAGGATTTCATCAATAATCAATCCGCACTCTTCATGATCAATGACGGCGATAAGAATCCTGGATTTCGCATTAAACGGTTTTTGCGGCAACAGGACTTTCTTCCTCAAATCAAAAAGCGGAAGGATTGTGCCGCGGCAATTAATAAGACCAAGACAAAAATCCGGGACCTGGGGGACCGGGGTAAAAGGAACCACCCGGATCACTTCAGTAATAAGGTTAATATCCACAGCGTACTCTTCTTCCGCCAACTTAAAACAAACAAACTGCAAATATTCTCGGGGACTCTGGAGATCTTCTCCGGTATTGTCGTGTTCGTTATTCATGGCTTTTCCTCATTCAAGAATACCGCGGGGTCCTTACACAAAAGGAGCGATAACGACTTTCAATTGATCGGACGTAAAAGGTTTGACAATATAACCCTTCAGGTTAGGATGAACACTATAGGCCTGCTTCAACTTTTCTTCGGTGCCGGCCGTCGTCACCATCACAACCGGGATATTCGCCACAGCCGGGACTTTCGCGACACCCTCAATAAACTCAATCCCGTTCATCTCCGGCATATGCCAATCACAGAGAATCAGGCCAACCGTCTTAAAATGACTCCCCAAGACCTGGATGGCCTCTTCTCCATTCCCGGCTTCCAGAATTTCATTATTAAAACCGGCCTGGCGGATTATCTGAATAATGATTTTCCGTTGCACGCCCGAGTCATCAACCACCAGAATCTGTTTCATAAACCCCTCAGATGTTATTCATTTTTAAAAATTGCGGACAGGGTCAAATCAATCGAGAAAACGTTTTTCCCCCAAAGAAAAAAACCAAACTCAATGTATTCGGCGTAATCACTGTTGAATTTAACGCCCTCCGGTATTTCGTTGATTTGGGTATCAGGGGACGTCATGAATATTTCCTGATAACCTTCGCTGACCACCCGGTTGATGAACTGGCCTGTGATCATGTTACATAACTCACTGCAAAAATCCGCCACGGCGCCCTGTTTCAGGACATCTTCACCCGACAACCCGGCCGCACTCATCAATTTCCGCATATAATATTCATCCGCATAAAGGATAATGGCGCCGCACGGCTGATTTTGTGTGATCTGCCGTTCCGCCAGAAACAGGCCTATCCAGGAAACAAGAGCCCCCTCCGCAAATCCTTTGTCCTTAGCACGGGCAAGCATACGGTACTTTTCGTTCCACTTAATATGATTTCTTTTGAGCACAGGCTCCTGACTGAAACGTTCTTGACAGGTTGTCGCGACAATGCTCTTCACGGCCGCGATCATGGCCTGTTCCTGAACGTTAGGAAGGACTAACTTCAACTGCGGCATGACTTGATTCCCTTAGTTTCGAAATTTCTTATTAATGCCTTTAAATTGACCTGCGGCACAAAAACCACCCCGCGACATAATGAACAGAGACAGGGGTACCTCATGATCATAAATAAATTATCGGAAAAATAAAAATTATAGTATTAAATACCTCCGGACCGACTTCCAGGGTACTATTTTGCATTGTGTTAATTTGATTGTCAACGGTCAACTCATATTTTTTACCCCAATCCTGTAAATAGGGGCCACCTGAGATATCCTCTCAGACAATTTTGGATAAAACATCGATCCACTGATCAAAACCTGAACACTGCAGGCTGTCGAGTTCACAGATATAAACAGAAGGATTAAGCCGGACTAGACTGCTTCTGATAACATTCAAGTCCACGTTAGCATACGGGAGCAGCCCTGTCTTGGAAAGGACCACCACCTGGGCCTCCTTAAAAATTTCTGAATATTTATCCGCAAGGTCCTGGCCTGCCGTGACATTGAGCACCACAACTTTGGTGAATTCTCCGATATCATAATCCACAGGACAACATAAATTACCGATATTTTCGACAAAAATCAAATCTAACGACTGCTGTGTGCACAGGGCCCGGAGCGCCTCATGGATCTGATGGGCCTGCAGAAATCCGCCCTCTTTGAGCTGAATGAGGCATACCGGGATGCCCAAACTGGAAAACCGCTCCGCATCCTGGACGCCGGCCATTTGCCCCACCACCACCCCGATAGAGATCCGGTCTCTCAACTGCCGGATTGTCTGCTCAATGAAAGATGTTTTTCCGGCCCCCGGGATCCCCATCACATTGAACATTTTAATACCCCGGCTATTAAGAACCTGTTTATTCTCCTGCGCCCACAATGTCTGGGGGGCGAGTTCATTATTGATCACTTTGATAAGCGTCATACCTGCCTCCGGGATATTGATCTCAAGCGTTGGCCAGGGATGATAGGAATGCCCTCCCCCCTACCAAGCCTGCTTTTCAATAGCCAGCAAAAATTTCCGTCTTGAGATTCTCTGAACGGCAGCCCAAATGAAGACAAATATCCTTCATGGCTTTAACCATCATCGGGGGCCCAAATGAAAAAACCACCCGTTCGCACACATCAGGCATCACCTCGGTTACGAGGTCCGGCCCAATACAGCCGAAACGGATACCGGATGATTGCGGCCGACGGTCATCAACCGTCAAACAAACCCGCCAGCGCTGTCCTTTAGAAAGCCGCAACAATTCGTCTTTAAAAGCGATTTCGTGTTCACTCCGGTTTACATACAGCAAGCACACATCGACCTGGAAATTTTTAGACGCGATATACTCCAAAATCGAAACGACCGGGGTTATTCCGATTCCTCCAACCAGAAATCCGATTTTTTGATATTCGTCTTTGAACACGCATTGCCCATAAGGCGCCAGGAAGGAAACGGCATCAGGATGTCTCAGCTGTTTTAATCTTTCAGAAAACATACTGCCGGACAAACGCTTTGTCACCTCAATATACGAGGCCTGCGGGGCCGAAGAAAAAGACAAAAACTTGTTAAGCTCCCGGTTATGGAGGTTCTGCAAATCAAAAATCAGTTTCAGGCATTGCCCCGGAGCAAATTCCAACTTTTTTTCAAGTTGAAAACGGAAACTCTCGATCGTGTCCGTTCGCTTGATCCTTTCAACAAACGTCCCTGAGATAGGCGTCATCATACGCTTTAAAGGATCCCCCCGGGGTTACGATCAAACAGCATCAAAATAGGATTTCCCAGCCCCGCACTTGGGACAAACCCAGGTGTCAGGCAAATCTTCAAAAGGTGTTCCAGGCGGGATGTTCTGCTCCGGGTCACCCAAAGCCGGGTCATATTCATACTCACAAATTGTGCAAACGTATTTTTTCATAGGCCCTCACTTTGTGTTAACTTATCAGAATTATAAACGACACACGAGGAATTTCTCTGTTTTTTCTTCGGAAAAACACGCTCCCCATTCCTGATTTTCTTATCTTCCCTTTCCCTGAACAAACAAAGCCACAAGCGGCATGCTCTGCCCCGCCACAGGGATTCCCCATCCGGGCAACCGGTTCCAGCACTCCCGAAGCTTTCCAGGGGCAACCTGCGTTAGCGTCCGTCAACACACAGTTTAATACGCCAAAACAATCTGGGGCCAACAGCCATCTTCCCAGGACTCGTCATCGGAATTCTCCGTGCTCTCTTATGATTTTTTCATCTCTTAATTTTGATGATTTCAGGGATATCGTTCTAGATGGCTATTATTTCTTTTTATATTCAACAACGGAATTCCAGGAGTTCCCGCTACAATCCAGACGCGGCCATCCTAAAAATTTTTATCCCCACCCAAAGGAAAGAAGAGAAGCATAATGTCATGGCTCCCTTTTTAAACCTTTCCTCCGCTTTGTCAGCCGGAGTTTCCCCCCGGACCCTCACCCGGGCATACGTCCCGTCCGCCGGATAGGCCATTTTAGACGCAGAATAGGTCGGGGTAACGGCGCGAGCCGCGTCATCCGATTGTTTCTGAAAAAAAGAATCCCAATCTTTTAAAAAATAATCCCCAGAAGGTCTGTCTCTCGTTGTCTGCACTTTCCGTCTCAACCAAGACGGCTGATGGCAGCCAACATTCCCGTAGATATCGCAATTCAACCCGTAAACAAAATCATAAACATCCCCGTCAAGCGTCCCCTGATCCCGGGCCTGAGCCAGCTCATCATCAATGAGTTCAACATACTTCTGAAGGACATCAATAAGAAAGGGGTCCGCATTATCCTGCAAGGCCAGCCGTAACAATTCATGGATGAGCGTTGGGTCTTTCTCGACAGCGAAATTTTGTATCACGTGATCATTCTGAATAAATTCATAAAATATCAACGTGCCATTTTCCCGGACAATCGTTTCTCTCTGGATAATTTTTACGGTTTCCACGCCCTGAAGGGTTCTCACGTTCACGATTTCAGAAAAAATAAATTCCCGCCAAATCGGATCCATGGGAAGCAACTGATAATAAGCTGCCGTGCCCCACGGGTTCTTCGTTTCCATAGCCCAATACCATTCATAAAGATTCTGAAAAGGGGCGTCTCGGCCCCAGCGATGCGCCCGCAATTGCGGGAGGCCGGAAAACAGATGTTCCACAAGCGGCTGAACTCCAGGAAGGACCTCATTAATATATGGAAAAGTATAAATGACTTCAAACCATTTATGCGCCACATTCCCGTATCGAGCACTGACTTCTTCCGGCGGCAAGGTCTCCAAATCAATCGACACCTGGATCAAATCGTCCAGGAACTCCTGAATACGAAGCCGCGTCTGTTCCTCCCACTGCCCGATAACCGCCAATTCCTCTTCGTCTTTAACGGCTTGAACCTCCTGGACCACCGCTTCCAGGAATGCCGGGACAGCCTGGTCATAAGGGACGTCCTCCGAAAACGGGCCGGCTTCACAGCGGGGCACAAACATAACGGCCGCCGACGTAACACCCCAGAATATGACGCTTATCCGGAAATATTCCCGCAACATCAATCCCTCTCCTTAATGTTGTGATTTTTATTCAATGAGCATTGAGTTTCCGCGACGTAAGAGAGTGCAAACTAACAATACAGGTTGATCCTGAACGAGTCAAGCGAGCCGAAGGATTTTGATTGAATACCCCGCAGCTTGTTGCGGTGAATGGAATTGAGTCCAGAGCTTGCTCCGGGGTTTATATCTTTGATTCTGTTTTTATTATACACGACTGCCCAGAATATTTAAGGGAAATATTTAGTATTCATAGAAAAACGAGGTAGAATTTAAAAGGTCAGGGGGAAGCGCATGAATACCACGGATGCCGGCTTAAACCGGATTAAAATGGCCTTATTCCTGATTCTCTCTTTTCTTTTAGGCCTGCTCACCTACCAGGTCATCTCCGAAGTTAAATCCGCTTCGGATGATGTGCTCGCCCAGGCCGTTTTGAGAAAAATTTCCGGGACCCTAGAGGACTACCACCAAAGTCACGGGATTTATCCGCGCCGTATTGATCAAATGATGATGGAAGAATACCCGTATAAAATAGGAGTTTATTTTACGGGCGTTCACCACGGCTTTCGTTATACCTGTGATCTCTCGGACGATCATTATACAATCTCCGCTCATCCGGACAATGCCCCGGAAGGGGCCGGTATCACATACAGCATTAAAAACGGCGGAGAATTATTTGCGGTAAATCCTCTTTAAAACAACCCTATTCTCTTGGAGGCCGTCGTTATGAACGAATCCCATAGGTCACAAAGAAGCGTCTTTAATAAAAACCCCCACGAAAAACGCATTCTTCAAGTCGTTTTCTTGCTGTCCACGATTCCCGTCTTCCTCATTATTTTGCTCTTTTTCGCCCTCTTCAGCGACTTAATTTACACCTATATCCATACCGATTTAGGCCAACACTTCCTAGACCGGGTGTTCATGTTATGCGCGCTGATTCTGCTGTATTATATAATATTTGCCCGGTTAATTTTCCGGCTTGTCCATCGGATGTTCGGCGCTTATGAAAGAATTATCCGTGAGTTGGATAGCATGCTGGCCGGAGGAGAACGCCATACGATTCACTTGCGAAAGAATGATTTCGGGCAGGATATCGTGGAAAGGATCAACAAGCTTATCCAAAACTGACCCAAACAGGTTGGCCGCCCACAACGCCCCTGTTTTATAAGACGGCACCAAATTCCAGCTCTAAAAATTCGCTTTATACTTTATAAAAATTTTATCTTCTGTCTGACGCTGGGGCTCCTGAACGGACGTCTCCGCCGAAGAGGCCTCATTAATAAACTGCCGTTCCGCCCCCACAGATATTTTGTCGCTCACCTTAACTTCCCCCCCGACTTTTTGCGTTGTCGTCTCTTCCCCGGGGGCCTGTTTGGTCTGTTCCACCATATAGGTCGCGTCTATGTTCTCCGAGATTGATTTCGTGACCCCGATACCCTGGGTGTCTTTTTCCAGGGTTACGGAAAAATCTTTAACTCCTAATTTCTTCGCCAGCTGGCTGCCTGCCCCGCCCAGCAAAAAATAGTCCATAAAATCCTTGGCCGTGTCCGTGGTGATACGCCCGCTATTCAAATCAGTGGCGGTCGCCTTCCATCCTTTTCCCGTGGCCAGCATCACCAGCAGTTGCTGCTCCGGCAACGGAGGGGTTGAAGACAGCATAATCTCGGGCTGCTTTAATGTGCCGGCGCATACAAGCTTTATGTTAACCCCCTCGACAACAGCGCGGCCTCTAATATCCAGAGCGGGATTATCCGTTTCCGTCGTAAAACGAATTACGCTTTCTTCCAGATGAATCTCCGCAGTCTTATGGGCCGAAATTATCCCGTCATGAATCCGGACCATCCCGCTTAGAGACGGGACCTCACTTAAAGCCAGGGGGAATTCTAAATCAAAACTCCAATGGCTGCTGTCCATCCGGGCCATCCGGTTAGCCAGTTTCTGAACAAAAATTTTCCCGGTCCACCGCGGTCTGGAGATGGAGCCGGAGCCGAAAATATCCACCGGCCCGATATCCCCCTCCAGAGACCGCAAAAAAACATGCTTCGGGCTTATTGATTCAATATCTCTAAAACTGACATATTTTGAAAAAATATCGAGGTTAAGAAGGCCGCCCACAATCTCTCCCTGAATCAGGAGAGGGTCGGAGGACGGCAAAAAAAGCCGCGCCTGCTCTATCCGGGCGTTGATTCCATCAAAATTTAAGGCGGAAAAAGAAACGGAGGTGGATTTGATCTTCAAAACAGAGCCAACAGGCAAATAAGGCAGGTCTTTAATCTCAATATCCGTATAATAGACCTGATCACGCAAGGTGCCGGATATCTCTTCGATCACAACATCCCGGTCGTTTAAAAAATGATCTAACGACTTTCGGGTCAGGACTTTCGCACCCCAGGTTGTGCCAAAAAGCGCAAACAGTAATCCCGCGACGAGTCCGCCACCGATAATAAGGCTCATCCCCCATAAGCGGATACCGCCTTTTAACGACACTGTCAACCCCCTTCCCAATGGTTTATATTACAGGAAGCCTCTTAGGATGTGCAGAAAAACAACGGCGGAAGCCGGAGCGGTGGTCCCTATCAGGAATCCGTTTTCGAGGAACTCCCGATCCGGTTAATCACATTGACAACATCATCCAGGGAAAACGGCTTTTTTAATGAAAAATTGGCCTCATCCCCGGTCTTAGAAAGGATATTCTCGAACTTCTCATCCGATGCGGTGAATAAAACGATCTTGGTTTGCGGAGAAACTCTCCGGCATTCATCATACAGTTCGAATCCGCTCATGCCCGGGAGGATAATATCAATAAAACAGATGTCATAACGTTCCCTCCGGAGGGAAGCCAACGCTTCCTCGGCATCACGGACAGCGGACACGGAATATTTCGGATCGGCATTCAATTTAAGAAACAGCGTCCGGAACAGGATATCATCATCCACCACCAAAATCTTCAGAGGCACATCCAAGGCCGCTTCCACATTCTGAGCAATAATATTTTTGATCTCTTCAATATGAAACGGCTTCTTAAGGCACGTGATGGCGCCTTCCTTCAGGGCCGCGGACAGGCGTTCGTCTTCAGCATATCCCGTAATAATGACAACGCAGACGTCCGGCTGGATTTTTTTAAGCGCCCGCAGGGTGTCTAATCCGTCCATCCCCGGCATTTTCATATCCAGGAACACAATATCAAATTTCTGCCTCCTCGCCACTTCGACGGCATCTTCCCCGGTCCCGACACCTACCGCATGATGCATTTTAGAAAGAAACCGCACAAGCAGGGACTGGATGGATTCTTCATCGTCAACAACAAGTATATTAAATTTTTTAGCCATAGCTCATGCTCCTGACGGCTGGATGCCCCGGGATCATCCAGACTGATTGAATGATCCACCTTTTTATTTAGCATACATTTAAGATTCAAGATAGCAAAAAATTTTTTTTATCATTTTCTAAAACCTTACCACCAGCCGCCGCAGAAGGTCCCGGGATCGCATAACAGTACAAACACCCGTGGCGGCATACTGATGTGTAGCTGCCAATATCGACACTGTGAGTACAGTGACACTGGGGCCGCTGGCCGAGATCCCTGGCCTTCGAGCACTTTTCCGAAAACAGTTCCTGCAAATATGCACCATCAATACATCTGCCGACGGCAACATTGTCAATCCCATCCAGGCCGCTCTGGCTGCACGCGAAAAGCCCGATACCGCAAGCGCGGGCAATCCGTCCGAGGCGTGCCGCCGTTTCCCGCTTCCGCTCTACAGGCGGGTCATAGAGGGGGATTCCGGCCGCCCGGGTTCTGATAATGGTTTTGCGGTAATGCGTGCAAAAAGAAAACATGCACCGGCGGACGCCGATCCGGGCCATTGTCTCGGCGATATACGCGAACCCTCCGGTATTGTCTTTTCGCCCCTCCTCCCAAAAAACCACCGGATCAAAACGCCAGGTCATGCACGCCGGGCCAAAACATTCAGCCAACGCCTGCGCCTGGGCCAGCCTTTCCTGAAGGTCCGGGATATTCGGCTCCAATGGCGGGCAGTCATTTAAAGTAAAATGAAAAAACAGCCGATATTCTTTAAAGGCACTTTTACGCTTTAAAAAATGATGAAAATTTTTTGACCAAAGGACTAAAGAATGAACATGGTCAGGATGAAGGTTAACGCATTTTTTAAGCCCGCGGGGCGTAACGATCTCGGCCGATCTCTTCTGAAGGCAATCTATCAGCCAAGGCAAATAAAAAGCGGGAATATCAGTCCGGCGGGAGGCGGAAATAACAGTTTTCATGACGATTCTTAAAAACAACCACAGGGAAGATAAACTTTTTTCCTCTTGAAAAGACGGGGCTCTTTCTTAGATGTCACGGCGGCCAAGCGGTTTTCTTAAATCAGACAAGTTCCGCTGGTCTTTCAGCCGGTCCTGACGGCTTTGCAAAAGCAACTTTTGCTGCTCCATGATGATTTGGGCTCTTTCCGACGACCGTTCGGCAATGGGCCGGCCGAGAAAATCTATGGTAGGCCCTTTGGAAGAAGTCTTATAAGCGCCGGCGTTAAAAAAATAAAGAAAAAGGTACAAAAGCAAGGAAACCACAAGCAAGACCAAAAGATACGGCAAGAATTCATCAAAAAAATCCGATTCGTTATAATTCGGCATGGCCATGTCCTTTTCTTTTTTAAAAAACTCAATCCGTTCCGCTCTGAAAAATAAGCCCCGGTATCACGCCTTTATTATACCGGTATCCGGCATCCCTGTCTAATAGAGTTTATTCCCCCGGAGAAAATTCAGGCCGTTGCTTATGCCGAAGCCTGTCCATCCGCTCCTGAATCTCTTCCCTAATTCCGGGATAATTTGATTTCACAAAATCAAGAGCCTTTTGATAAGCAGCGGCAGCTTCTTCCGTCCTCCCGAGATTTTCCAGGGAAAATCCCAAATTTTCGTACGTCACGGCACGCCGGGGGTCAAGAGATAAAGCTTTAGAAAAAAGTGTAATGGCTTCTGAATAATGCCCAAGCTGCGACAGCAACCACCCCTTATTATGATAAATATTAGGGTAATCCGGCTCCACACTGATCCCTTTATCAAAAAACAACAAGGCCTCCTGAATCATGCCTAATTCAGTCAGGCATAAGGCCC
>JAGOJP010000051.1 GCA_017995055.1 Candidatus Omnitrophota bacterium | reverse complement strand
GCCCGGGATGGTGCTATTTTATGCTTTGTTGAGGTGAAGACCCGCTCCAGTGACGATTTCGGCGGCCCGGCGGAAGCGGTTTCGCTTTTCAAACAGCGGAAATTGATTCAGCTGGCCAGGGCTTTTTTAAAAGAACAGAACCTGGAGAGGACCGCTTCCCGGTTTGATGTTGTTTCTGTCCTGATCCCGGCTCAAGGGCCGGTTCAAATAGAGTTGATCCCTGATGCTTTTGAGGCGGAAGAATAAAACCGTCTGTCGGCTTTTTGGTTTTGGGGCGCAGGAAAAAAGGCATTTCATATATTGAAAAAAAAATTCGTTTACGTTATGATAAATGTGTAAATAAACTTCGGACTTATCCCGTCTAGGAAATTAGGTCGAATCCAAAACCATCAATTTATTATCGGAATCAGTCGTGAAATCGTATCTGACGCAGAGCCTCAAATCTTATCTGGATCAACTGTCGGCGCAGATCCCTGCTCCTGGCGGCGGCTCGGCGGCGGCTTTGACCGCAGCGCTCGGAGCGGCTTTGATTTCTATGGCCGCGCAGTACGCCCTTAAGAAAAAGAGGCCTCAAGCGGATGAACGGTTGCTTCGGTCGGTCCTGAGACGCAGCGAACAGATCCGCGGGAAACTGCAAACCCTGATTGATAAAGATGCTCAGGCGTATTTGCAGGTTGTTGCGGCCCGGAACGCGCCTTTGTCAACAAGAAAGGCGGCTCTCCGAAAGGCCGGCAAGGTTCCTCTGGATGTCGCCCGGCTTTGTTACGAGGCGTTGGATCTTTTGCCGCCGCTTGTTGAAAAAGGGAGTTCTTATTTGTTGAGCGATGTGGCTGTCGCAGGGGAATTTCTTTTCGCCGCTTTCAAGGCCGCTATGATTAACGTCAGGGTTAACCAGGAATAACGCGTTATGCCCGCACCTCATATCCTTGATGGACGCTCTTTGGCGCAGGACTTGCTGGAACAAATCAGAGGGGAAGTTGTTCGTCTGCGTCAGGAGCATGGATGCGTTCCGCATTTGGTTAATATTATGATGGGTGAGGAACCCGGGGCGTGCGCTTACGCCCGGTCGCAAAAACGGGTTGCCCAGCAGGCGGGAATTCAGTATGACCTTTTTATGCTGCCTCAGGAGGCCGGCCAGGAAGAGCTGGAAACCTGTATTCGGCGGCTAAATCATGACCCCGCCGTCAATGGGGTCATGATTCATAAGCCGTTTCCGGATCACATTGATTATCAACGCGCGGCCAACTGCCTGGATGTGCGCAAAGACTTGGAAGGCATTAATGTCGCGAATATCGGTAAGATGCTGTTAGGCGAAACCCGCATGATCCCCTGCACGCCGGCGGCGGTCATGGAGCATTTAAAATCGACAGGGCAGCCGTTGCGCGGGAAGGAAGCCGTTATCGTGGGGGCTTCGCACATCGTCGGGAAACCCTTGAGCCTGTTGCTCCTGCAGGAAATGGCCACCGTCACCGTGTGCCATATCGCGACCAGTGAGGCGGGCAAGCTTCCGGCGCATGTGGGAAGGGCAGATGTCCTTATTGTTGCCGCCGGGAAACCCGGCTTGATCAAAGGACCGTGGGTCCGGGAGGGCGCTATCGTGATTGACGTGGGGATTAATCAGGTGGGAGGCAATATTGTCGGGGACGTCGAATTTGAAACGGCGAAGGAACGGGCTTCTTTTATTACACCGGTCCCGGGCGGGGTGGGGCCTGTGACGGTGATGATGCTTATGCGTAACGGGTTGGAAGCGTTTAAACGGCAGATTGCCGAAGGGGAGCCTTTCCGCAGGGAAGAATAGAATGAAAGAACTGGTTATTTTAGGAAACAGTCCCGCAGGGTTTGCCTGCGTGGAAACTTTACGCCGCGAAGGATTCCAGGGCCGGGTGGTTATCATCCCGGGAGACGGGGAGACCCCGTATCGGAGGGGCATGGTGCCGGAATTTTTGTCCAAGTCTGTTCCTGTTGACCGGGTGTATTGCGCTCCTGTTTCCAGGTATGAAACGCTTAACGTCCAGGTATGCCTGAAGAAGGTTGGGCGAATCAGTCTGAAACGGCAGCGTTTGACCATGGAAGACAAAGAGATGATCCCGTTTGACTGTTGTCTGATCGATGAGTACGGGTGGCTTCCTCCGGAGGATATGAAGGGAACCAGCCGTAATGGCTTTTGGCTTATCAACAGGCTGGATCATATTAAGGCGGCGATAAAACAATTGCTTCAGGTGGATACCGTGCTGGTTCAGTCGGATTCTTGGAATGGGTTAAGGACCGTGGCAGCACTGGCCGCCTGGAATAAAGAGGTGATTTGGGTCTGTTCCCAGGACCGGGTGCTGGCTTCTTTGGTGGATCCGGAAATTTCTGCCAGAATCGCCGCCATGCTGGAAAAGAAAGGGATCCGGGTTCTGACGGAAAATGCCATCACCGAGGTTTTGGGGGAGAGCGACGCCAAAGCCGCGCGTTTAAAATCCGGGAAAATCCTTGCGGCTCAAATGATTTTAGCGGAGTCTTATTCCCCGGATTATCGTTTATTGAAAGATACCGAGCTTTTTGTGGACGGGGTTCTTTCTCCCGCGGGGGAACATGGGGCGACGTCGTGCCCTAATGTGTTTATCGCCGGACGGGGGGAAGGCCTTGCCGCTGCCTTGGCGGCCTCATACAACAGTTATGATGATTATCTCGGGGAGCAGGGAACCGCTGTCGCTTCGCAAATGCTTAAAAAAAATACCTCGCCAAAACCAATGGTTTCTCAAGCGGAGATCAATGGGCCGGGGTTTCAATTGATTTCAGTGGGGCACACCGGCCCTTGGTCAGGGCCGGCGGATGAGGTCTACCTGCGTTCGGATGAGGCCACAGATTCTTATCAGAAATTTTATATCAGGGAAGGGGTGCTGGCAGGCGCTGTCCTCATCAACGCGGCCTTGTCCCGTTACCAGGCCTTGGCTTTAATAAATTCAAATAAAGCCCTGTCGGAAGAATATCTGCAAAATCATGGATTTGAACGGCAACCCCAGTTCGTGCAAGCTGCGGACAGGATTTCTTTAGATGATGCCGGTTGTTTGGAGAGCGGCCAGCCCTGCGAAAATGCTCAAAATTCTTAACAAGCGGCCCATGGCGTCCCTGATACAGCCAGGGGTGCATTAAATATTTTTTCTTGCCAAAATTAAAAATATGTATTATCTTTACTCTAAGAAAGCGTTAGGAATAGCCCGTTGGAGATTGTCCGCATTTTTTCTCATTTCCGTATTAACCTTTCAATCAAATACATTTGCCCAAAAGCCTGAAACACCGATTCAGAATTATCGCGCTCAAGGATATGAAGAACAAAAGAAAGGCAATTTTGATAAAGCGTTAGCTTTTTACACGAAAGCCTTAGAAATCGGGAAAGAAAGCGAAGTCTTATATAATGATATCGGGGTTACATATGAACAATTGGGGGATTGGCAGCAGGCCAGGGCGTATTATCTGAAGGCGGTCAAACATAATCCCGATTACTTGCCCCCGTATACAAATCTTGCTTACCTGTATCAGACGCTCGGTGATGTTCAGAACGCAGAAAATTATTTCCGGGAGCGTTATCTTCGGGCTCCGGAAGGAGACCCGTGGAAGGAAGCGGCGCAGAAGGAGCTCCTGAGAATTAACCCATATTTCAAACAGGAACTCACCAGGAAGAAAGCGGATCAGCTTGCCGAGGAGTTGGTCCTGCAGGTCCATGAGGAATTCAGCTTGCAGGTCCGGCGGGCGGAAAATCACTATCAAGCCGGGGAAGCTTTTTTGGAAAGAAAAGACTACCAAGAAGCGCTCACGGAGTTTAACCGGGCTTTGCTTCTCACTCCGGGGAATCCCAAGATCATAAGAGCCCAGCAGCAAGCC
This sequence comes from Candidatus Omnitrophota bacterium, assembly GCA_017995055.1. GTDB lineage: Bacteria > Omnitrophota > Gorgyraeia > Zapsychrales > JANLHA01 > JAGOJP01. Next base: position 11,398 of record JAGOJP010000051.1, on the reverse strand, counting down.
TGTTATTTGCAGAAGACAGATAAAGTAAAATTTTTAGCTCATGATGCTATGGAACGTTTGGATGCGGGGGACATAAATGCCGCCAGAAATATGTTTGAGGAAATACTCTCCTTGCTCCCTGAATACTCAAATCAACCTTTAGAATAATTCAATTTTATCGATATTAAACGCAACATAATTTCATGGAACTAGGCCTGGATGGAACTCTACTTGATTGATGCGCACGCGCTGTGCTACCGCTCCTTTTATGCCATCAAGGATTTGGCCAACAGTAAGGGCCAGAAAACCAACGCGGTCTACGGTTTTGTCAGCACGTTGAAAAAGCTGCTCCGGGAACGGCAGCCGGAATACATGGCGGTCTGTTTTGATTCGCCGGCCCGGACCCTCCGCCAGGAGAAATACGCGGATTATAAAATTCAGCGGCCCAGTATGCCCGATGATCTGCGCTCCCAACTGCCGCTGATTAAAGATGTTGTGATGGGCTACCGGATTCCGGTTCTGGAATATCAGGGATACGAGGCGGATGACATTATTGCGACGCTCGCCGGGCTTTCTTCCTCATCCGGGAAGGACGTCGTTATTGTCAGCGATGATAAGGATATGTTTCAGCTTGTTAACGATCATGTGCGTATTTTAAGCATCCGGAAAGATTCCCTCATCGACGCGGGCACCGTCAAAGAATTGCTGGGCGTGGCCCCGGAATTCGTGACGGATTTCATTGCTTTGGCGGGCGATAAGGTGGATAACATCCCCGGGGTCCGGGGTATCGGGGAGGCTTCGGCCCGGCATTTGATCGAGCATTACGGCCATCTGGAGGAGGTGTACCGGCAATTGGACAGGGTGGAACCGAAGTCCTTGCGGGAGCGGCTGGAAGCGCATAAGGAAGACGCTTTATTATCGAAGGAACTGGCGGAACTGGATGCCAGGGTCCCGGGGGAATTCCATATCGAGGACATGCGGGTTGCGGTTCCGGATCATCCTAAGCTGCTGCGGATTTTTTCGGATCTTGAATTCAAGCGTTTTGTCATGGAATTGCGCGAACAGGTCCCGCCGGAGGCCGAAGCAACGCTCCCTGATGTCCCGGTGCAAGGAGCCGAGGATATGGGCGCGGTCCGGGAGGCCGTTCAGGCGGCCCGGGAATTTACGTTCCTTTTTGGCGGGGCTGAGAGTGAAGAGACATGGTTTGAAAAGAATTTTTTTATCGCCTGTCCTCCGGACCGGGTCTGGAAGTTGCCGCTGTCGTCCGCCTCCGCCTTGAAATCCATTTTCTCGGATGATTCTATCAGGAAGAACACCTTTGATTATAAAAGGATGCTCAAGAGGCTGGCCACGTTGGGGATGTCTGTGTCGGGGGATATTTTTGACGCGAAACTGGCCGCGTATCTCCTCTCTGCGGCCCGGGGGAACGAGGGGATATGGGATCTGGGGTGGGAGTATTTAAAACTTGCGCCGGGAAAGACGGGGGACGGCAGCGAACAGGCGCGCGTTTTATTGCGGCTGATCGAACCCTTGCGGGCCGATCTCGTTAAACACAATCTTGTGAAGCTGTGCTCGGATATCGAAATCCCTCTTTCCAAGGTGTTGTGGGCTATGGAAGAAGAGGGAGTTAAGGTGGATGTTGATCATTTGAAAAAATTGTCCGGAGAATGTGACCAGCGGATAACGGCCTTGCATCAGGAACTTTTTGCCCTGGCTGGGGAAGAATTTAATCTCAATTCTCCTAAACAGCTGAGCCATATTCTGTTCACGCGGCTTAAACTCCCGGCGCTGAAACGGACCAAGACCGGATACTCAACCAACGAGGAAGTCTTGACGCGTTTGGCGTTGCACCATCCGCTCCCGGCTTTGATCCTGGAGTACCGGCAGCTGGCCAAACTTAAATCAACATATATTGATGCGCTCCCTAAATTGGTGGATTCCCGTACCCGGCGCATTCACGCGACGTTTAATCAAACCGGGACGGAAACGGGCCGGTTGAGTTCCCATAACCCCAATTTGCAGAATATCCCGGTCCGGACCGAGTTGGGACGGGAGATCCGCAAGGCGTTTATCCCGTCGCAGGAGGGGCATTGGATTGTTTCGGCGGATTATTCGCAGATAGAGTTGCGGGTGTTGGCGCATTTGTCCCAAGATGACAACCTCCTGAAGGCCTTTCGCCAGGATCAGGATATTCATACGTATACGGCCGGCTTGATTTTCGATGTTCCCGAGCCGGAGGTTTCGTCTGACATGCGTGCGTCTGCGAAGCGCGTGAATTTCGGGATTATTTACGGGATGAGCGCTTTTGGTTTGGCGAAGGATCTGAATATCCCCCAGCCCCAGGCCGCGGATTTTATTGACAGGTATTTTTTAAGATATCCGCGCGTAAAGATATTTATGGATGAACAGGTGCGGGAATGCGAAGAAAAGGGGTATGTCATGACGTTATTGCAGCGCCGGCGTTATATCCCGGACATCCTTAGCCGCAATATGGCGGTCCGCCAATTCGCGCAGCGGCAGGCCATTAACACGCCGGTCCAGGGCACGGCGGCTGACATGATCAAGCTGGCTATGATCAGAATTTATGAAGAGATGAGTAAGCGCCGGCTGCGGGCCCGGATGATTATTACGGTGCATGATGAGCTGGTTTTTGATGTCCCGGATGATGAGCGGGAGAGCTTGATCCTTTTGGTCAGGGACCTGATGGAAAATACGCTTACGCTGGACGTCCCCGTCAAGGTGAGCATTAAATACGGTCCGAATTGGCTTCAGACGCAGACAATATAAAACGGGACAGGAAAAGACATGCTGATTATAGGAGTGACAGGCAGTTACGGAACGGGGAAGTCGACGGTTTCGGCGATGTTCGGAGATCTGGGGGCCCCGGTGATTGATTCGGATCGTATCGTCCATGCCCTGTTGGCGGCGCGGGGGCGGTGTTCCCGGGCGATTGTCCGGGAGTTCGGCCCCGGCATTTTAACGGCAGGCGGGGATATTGACCGGAAAAAATTGTCCGGCCGCGTTTTTAAGGATCCCCGGCAGAGAAAAATTCTGGAATCGATTGTGCATCCGGAGGTTATCCGGGACATCAGAAAGCAGTTAGCCGGGCTTAAAAAGGATAAGAACATCAGGGCCGTTGTGCTGGACATCCCGCTTTTGTTCGAGGCGGGTCTCCAGGAGCTTGTGGACATGACCGTTGTGGTCCAGGCGACCCAAAAAGAGCAGTTGTTGAGAACGGCGTCGCGGACTGTTTTGACCCGTTCCGACAGATTAAAAAGAATCCGGGCGCAGATGCCTTTGCGGGAAAAAATGCGCCAGGCGGATATTATTATAGACAACCGGGGCCCCATTTCCAACACCCGGTTTCAGGTTATTCAAATCTGGGAGGAATATGTTTTGGGGGCTCCCAAAAATAAGACAAAAAGGAAGCATTAATACGATGAGGGGGGTAAAAAGTATGCAGAAAGTTTCAACAAAGACACCGGCAGATAAGGTTAAAAAAAAGGAAAGTGTGGATGAGGGGAAATCGTCCAACGGCACCAGCGGGGATCAGAGCGAGCAGCTTGATATCGGAACCCTGAAAGACATGAAAGTGTCGGAACTCAACAAGCTGGCCAAAGAAATGGACATTAACGGGATCAGCGGCAGTAAAAAACAGGATTTGATTTTTAAAATCCTGCAGAAAAAAGCAGAAAAGGCCGGGTTGATGTACGGGGAAGGGACGCTGGAAATCCTCTCCGAAGGGTTTGGTTTTCTGCGCAGCGCCAATTATAACTATCTCCCGTGCCCGGATGATATTTACATTTCCCCTTCTCAGATCAGGCGGTTTGATTTAAAAACAGGGGATATCGTCAGCGGACACATCCGTCCCCCCAAAGAAGGGGAAAAGTACTTCGCCCTTTTAAAAGTGGAGGCGGTCAATTATGAAAATCCCGAAAAATGCAAAGATAAAATTTTCTTTGATAATCTGACCCCGCTTTACCCGCATGAACGTATTGTTTTAGAGACGGAAGCCAATGAAGTGTCCATGCGGATTATGGATCTTTTAACTCCGATCGGAAAAGGTCAGCGGGCGCTGATCGTCGCTCCCCCTTACAGCGGGAAAACCGTTTTGCTGCAGAAGATCGCGAATTCCATCACCAAAAACAATCCGGACGTTATTTTGATCGTTTTGCTGATTGATGAGCGCCCCGAGGAGGTGACGGATATGCAGCGCAGCGTGAAGGGCGAGGTTATCGCGTCCACTTTCGACGAGCCGGCGGAGCGCCATGTGCAGATCGCGGAAATTGTTTTAGAGAAAGCAAAAAGATTGGTCGAACATAAACGGGATGTGGTAATATTGTTGGACAGTATCACCCGTTTGGCGAGGGCTTATAACACGGTTGTCCCCCACAGCGGTAAAATCCTGTCCGGCGGGGTTGATTCCAACGCTTTGCATAAACCCAAACGATTTTTCGGCGCGGCCCGCGCTTTGGATGAAGGGGGCAGTTTAACGATCATTTCCACAGCTCTGGTGGATACCGGCAGCCGTATGGATGAGGTCATTTTTGAGGAGTTTAAGGGCACCGGCAACATGGAGCTCCAGCTGGACCGGAACCTGTTTCAGCGGCGGATTTACCCGGCCATTGACATTAAGCGTTCCAATACGCGGCATGAAGAATTGCTCCTGGCCGAGGATGTCCTGCAGCGGATTTGGCTGCTGAGGAAAGCGATCAACGACCTGAATTCGGCGGAAGCGATGGAGCTTCTCATTGATAAAATATCGAAGTTCAAAAGCAATACAGAGTTTTTACAAAATATGAACAAATAAACAAGGCCCGGCGCTGCTAAGCCCTGTGCGGCAAACACACGTTTGGAGCCGAGAGGCCGCAAGAGACCCTTAAAGGAGGATATGATGAAAGAAAAAATTCATCCGGAATACCATGAAACCACGATTACCTGCGCCTGCGGGGAAGTGATTCATACGCGTTCCACCAAGAAGAACATCCGTGTCGAGATTTGCTCTCAATGCCATCCGTTTTTTACCGGAGAGAAGAAATATGTTGACTCGGCCGGGCGTATTGAACGCTTTAAACAGCGTTATCAGGGGGCAAAAAACAAATAAAAATTTTTGGGGCAGAAAGCAGTAAAGGCCGGTTCCCGGGGTGTGTTTTATGGAAGAAAAACTTAATAAGGCGTTAGAACGTTATCATAGCTTGGAACAGCAATTGGGCGATCCTAACGTGATTGCTGAGCAGAGTTTATATCAGAAGCTCGCCAAAGAATTTTCGTCTTTAAATCCTCTCGTGGAGGCCTACCGGCAGTATAAAAAAATTGATCAGCAGGTTTCTGATTTACACCAGTTGCTTCAGGAAAAGCATGATCGGGATTTCGAAGATCTGGCGCGGGCGGAATATAAAGAGTTGACCCAGAAATTGGCAGCCCAGGAAAGCGTGCTGAAGGAATTGCTTTATCCTAAGAAAGAAGAGTCCTCCCGGGATTTGATCATAGAGATCCGCGCCGGCACGGGGGGCCAGGAAGCCAGTCTGTTTGCCGCGGATCTCTACCGGATGTATATCAAATATGCCGAAAAAAAGGGGTGGAAAGCCGAACCGATGAGTGAGCATGAATCGGAAACCGGGGGCTTCAAAGAGGTGGTGTTCAGCATCAGCGGGAAAGGCGCTTCTAAAAATTTGAAGTACGAAAGCGGGGCGCACCGGGTTCAGCGTGTTCCCGTTACGGAAGCTTCGGGGCGTATTCATACGTCCGCGGCGACGGTGGCGGTCCTGTTTGAACCGGAAGAAGTGGAAGTGTCCATTGATCCCAAGGATTTAAAAATCGATGTGTTCCGTTCCTCCGGGCCCGGCGGACAGAGTGTTAATACGACCGACTCCGCGATCCGGATCACGCATTTCCCTACGGGTATTGTGGTGATCTGCCAGGATGAACGCTCGCAGTTGAAAAACAAAATGAAAGCGATGAGGGTCCTCCGGGCCCGGATTCTGGACAAGATTCAGCAGGAGAATCAGGACAAGGCGACCCGGGACAGGAAAGCGAAAGTGGGGACCGGCGATCGCAGCGAAAAAATCAGAACTTACAATTTCCCGGACCGCCGTGTGACGGATCACCGGATCGGGTTCACGACGCATCAGCTGCAAAGCGTTCTGGATGGGGATATGGATCCGATTATCGATGCTTTGTTGCAGGCGGAATCCGAACTTGAGGCCCAGCATCATGAATGAGCTGGAACTGATTCAAACGTCTGTGTTAAATTGCCGGCGTATTGACCTTTATGTCGATACGCCGGTCCTTACGGAGGGGCAGAAAGAGGCCATCCGACGTATTCAGCAGAGACGGCTGCGGGGAGAGCCGTTGCAGTATATTTTGGGCGAAGCGGATTTTATGGGAAGGGTGTTTCACGTTAACCCGCATGTCCTGATTCCCCGCCCCGAAACCGAGATTTTGGTTGAGACGGCTTTGTCTTTGGCGTCCCCTATGGACGCCCGGGCGCTTCGTGTTTTAGACCTGGGGACCGGGTCGGGGAATATCGCGGTGAGCTGCGCGGTTCTGATTCAAAACGCCGTGGTGGACAGCGTGGATATTTCTCCGGAGGCCTTGGACGTGGCGGCGGGTAACGCCCGGAAACATCAGGTGGAAGCTCATATCCGGTTTGTGCTCCAGGATATGCGGCTTTTCCTGGAGGCCGCGGCGCTTCGGGATCCGTATGATATGATTTTGGCTAATCCGCCGTATGTCCCGTCTTGTGATATGGATGCGTTGCCCGCGGATGTCCGGCAGGAACCCCGGTTGGCGTTGGACGGAGGGGAGGACGGGGTGGCCTTTTTAAAAGATATTCTTCGTCTGGGGCCGGCGGCTTTGAAGCCGGGAGGTTGTCTGCTCATGGAAATCGGGGATGGTCAGTCGAAATTCCTGGAAAAATACCTTGAAAACGACCTCCGTTTTTGCGAGTATGAATTTAAAAAAGATTATTGTCATGTGCCTCGCATTTTGGTTGCCAGGAGAAGCGCGCATTAAAACCGGAATGCCGGCCGTTTAACCAAAGAAAAATTTATGGAAAAATTGATTATAGAAGGGAATCGCCCCCTAAAAGGCGAAATAAAAATCAGCGGGTCCAAAAACGCGACCCTGCCGATTCTCGCTGCCACTCTTCTCACCGATGATCCCTGCGTTATCAGGAATGTCCCGCGTTTACGGGACACCCTGACGATGATCAAGCTGCTTACTTCACTGGGGAAAAAAGTGGATTTTACCGGGGATACCCTGACCATCACCTCGACGGGATCTCCGCAGTCCTTCGCGGACTATGCGCTTGTTTCAACGATGCGGGGGTCATTCTGCGTGCTGGGCCCGTTGCTGGCGAAATTAAAACAAGCCAAAGTGTCGTTGCCGGGGGGCTGTGTCATCGGCGTCAGGCCGGTTGACCTGCATATGAAGGGCTTGAAAAGTCTGGGCGCCAAGATGCATATTGAAAACGGTTATGTTTGCGCCGAGGCCAAGGAACTGGTCGGCCAGCACATTTATCTGGGTGGAGATTTCGGCCCGTCGGTCCTGGCGACCGCCAACGTGATGATGGCGGCGGTGCTGGCCAAAGGGGAGACGGTCATCGCTTCGGCGGCCTGCGAACCGGAGATGGAGGATTTGGCCCGCTGTCTCAAAGCCATGGGCGCGGACATCGAGGGCATCGCTTCTCCCGGGCTGACGATCCGGGGGGTTAAAGCGTTGCGTGGCGTGGAATATGATATTATCCCTGACCGAATCGAGGCGGGGACGTATATAGTGCTGGCCGCGGCGACGAAAGGTCATTTGACGCTGAAGCATGTCAATGCGGCGCATCTGCTGGCCCTGATTGATAAACTGACGGAAGTCGGGGTCAAGTTTAAAATCGAAGGGGATACGATGTGGATCCGCAGCACGACGATGTATCAGCCGACCAGTGTCACGACCTATCCTTATCCGGGATTCCCGACGGACTTGCAGGCGCAGTTTATGGCGCTGATGGCGTTGACGCCGGGTGTGAGCATCATCACGGACAAGGTTTTCCCGGATCGTTTTATCCATATCGCGGAATTAAACCGGATGGGGGCCAATATTCGCCGTGACGGGAATACGGCGATTATCGAAGGCGTTAAAACATTATATGGCGCTCCGGTGATGGCTTCGGATTTAAGGGCCTCCGCGGCGCTGGTGATTGCGGGGCTGGCCGCCAAGGGAAGAACGGAGATACACCGGATTTATCATTTGGACCGCGGGTACGAAGACCTTGATGCGAAACTGACGGCCTTGGGCGCCAAGGTTTACCGGGAGCAGGAATAAAACATCTGCGGTGAGAAATCCATGGTCCTTGTTATCGACAATTATGATTCGTTCACATATAATCTTGTCCAGTATTTTGGGGAACTGAAGGCGCGGGTTGCCGTATACCGCAACGATGCATTAACCGTAGAGACGATTAAAAAAATGCGGCCGGAACGGATTGTCATTTCTCCGGGCCCCGGCCGGCCTGAATCCGCCGGGATTTCTGTCCCGGTCATTCGGGAATTCGCCGGGAAGATCCCTGTCCTGGGCGTTTGCCTCGGCCATCAGGCCTTGGGCTACGCTTACGGCGCCGAGATTGTCCAGGCCAAACGGCTTATGCACGGCAAGACCTCCGATATTGTTCATGACGGAACAGGGCTCTTTGAGGGGGTTCCCAATCCTTTTGCCGCGACCCGGTATCATTCTCTTGTCGTGGACCCGTGGTCGTTGCCGGACTGCCTGGAGGTGACCGCCCGGACCCGTGGCCGGGACAGGGAAATTATGGCTTTGCGGCATAAAACATTTCCGCTATGGGGCGTGCAATTTCATCCCGAGTCGATTTTGACCCGTGAGGGGAAAATTATTTTAGCTAATTTTTTAAAAATGTCATGAGAGCGTATATTGAGAAATTAAAACGGAAGGAAGACCTGACCATCCCGGAGATCGAATCCGTCATGGAGAAGATCATGTCCGGAGACGCCCCGGAGCAGATGGTGGCTGACTGGCTTCTGTCGCTGAACCTCAAAGGCCCTACGATAGATGAAATCACGGGGGCGGCCCGGTTATTGCAGAAATTTTATTTGCCCGTCAAGACTGGACATCCTTTGGTCCTGGATACGTGCGGGACGGGAGGAGATAAAAAACATACTTTTAATATCTCGACGATCACGGCGTTTGTCGTGGCCGGCGCCGGAGTGGTCGTGGCCAAGCATGGCAATCGTTCGGTGTCGAGCAAATGCGGCAGCGCGGACCTTCTGGAAGCGCTGGGGGTCAACTTGGACATTGATTATCGTCTTCTGGGGCCATGCCTTGACCAGACGGGGATCGTTTTTTTGTTCGCCCAGAAACTTCATCCGGCGATGAAAAATGTCGCTCCGGTCCGGAAAGCGCTGGGCGTTGAAACTATTTTTAATATTCTGGGTCCTTTGATTAATCCGGCCCGGGCCACGCATCAGCTGATGGGGGTTTATTCCCGGGACCTCGTGAATCCTTTGGCCTATGTCCTGAAAAATCTTGGACTCAAGAGAGGCATGGTTGTCCATGGCAGCGACGGGTTGGATGAAGTGACCACAACGGGTCCGACGTTTGTTTCGGAATGGGATGGCCGGGCCGTGCTGTCTTATGAAATCGATCCCCGGGAATTTGATATCCCGTTGACGGAACCGGAAACGTTGAAAGGGGGAGACCTGAAAAAGAATCTGTATATCGCCAAGGAGGTTTTAGACGGCGTTCAGGGGCCGAGGCGGGATATCGTCGTTTTAAACGCGGCCTATGCCCTGTATGTCGCGGACCGGGTCCAGGATGTGCGGGAGGGGGTCGGGTTGGCGCAAGAGGCCATTGATTCCGGGAAGGCCAAAGCTAAGCTGGAGGCATTGATTACTTTTACTCAAAAACCTAAAACTCTGTGAGTGTGTGAAGCCTTGGACGATTTTCTAGATAAAATTATCGCGTATAAAAAAGGCCTTCTGAAGCGTAAGAAGGCTTTTTTTGATGTTTTGAAAACCCATGTCGCTTCGACCCGGATGACCCGGTACGGGCTGTTTAAAGAAAATATTTCCCGCCCGGGCCAGGTCAACCTGATCGCCGAGATCAAAAAGGCGTCCCCTTCCCGGGGGCTGATCCGCCCGGATTTTCATGTGGAGCCGTTGGCGCGTGTTTACGCGGATAACGGGGCAGCCGCCATCTCTGTCCTGACGGAAAACAAGTTCTTCCTCGGCCGGCCGGAATATGTGCGCCGGGTCAGCGAATGTGTCCCCCTGCCTGTTTTAACGAAGGATTTTATTATTGATGAGGCGCAGGTTTATGAGGCTTTTGTGCAGGGGGCCAGTGCAGTTCTGCTGATCGTCGCGATTTTGGATGACGCGATGTTGGAGCATTTGCTCAAGGTCGCCTCCGGTCTGGACCTGGACTGTTTGGTGGAAATTCATCAGGAGGCCGAGCTTGACCGGGCTTTGAGGGCAGGGGCGGAGATTATCGGGATCAACCACCGGGACTTGCGCACCCTTAAAATTGATCCGGAGATCAGCCGGAGGCTTGTCCCGGGGATCCCGGACGGGAAGGTGATTGTCGCGGAGAGCGGGATCCGCACGCATGCTGACATTCAAAGGCTTCGGGAGTTGGGCGTCCACGCTGTTCTTGTCGGGGAAACGTTTATGAGCGCCGCTGATGTCGGCGCAAAAGTCCGGGAGGTTATGGATGGGGCCCCCATCCATGATATCCCGCGCCAGGAGGATTCATGATTAAAGGCGTGCTATCAGAGTTGTGGACTATTGGCACATTCTGGACAGAACGGGTGGTTTTAGAAGGAGGAGTGTTTTTATGGTTAAGGTGAAGATTTGCGGGATGACCAATCTTCAGGACGCGATGCAGGCGGCATCGTGTGGGGCCTGGGCTGTTGGTTTTGTTTTTTATAAAAAGAGTCCCCGGTTTATAGGCGCTTTTAAGGCTAGGAAAATTATTGATCAACTGCCGCCTTTTGTGACCCCGGTGGGAGTCTTTGTGAACCAGAAAGAGGGGGCGGTGAAGGATATTTTGCAGTTTTGCGGAATCAGGACCGTACAGTTCCACGGGGAGGAAACTCCTGAATACTGCCGCCGTTTTAAAAAACAATGTAAAGTGATCAAAGCCGTGAGAGTGAATAATACTGTGGATCCGGATTCTTTAAAAAAATATTCCGTGGATGCGTTTCTTCTGGACGCGTTTCAGGAAGGGGTCTTCGGCGGGACCGGGAAAACTTTCCCTTGGCATTTGGCCAAGGCGGTCAAGGGGCTGGGGGTTCCGCTTATCCTGTCCGGCGGGTTGAACCCGCAGAATATCCTTGCGGCGCTGGAGTCTGTGAGCCCTTACGCTGTTGATGTGTGCAGCGGAGTCGAAAAAACGCCCGGTCAGAAAAATAATCATGCTG
>JAGOJP010000159.1 GCA_017995055.1 Candidatus Omnitrophota bacterium | reverse complement strand
ATGAAAATGTGGTCTTTGACGCATATGGCCAGGGTGGCGTGGCCCTCCTGATTGAAGGATTAACAGACAATAAAAACAGGACAACGGCAGAAGTAAGAAATATTCTTTCCAAAAAGAACGGCAGCATGGCCGGGGCAGGAAGCACCGCATGGATGTTTACGAGCAAGGGATTTATTTCTGTCGAAAAAACGCGGATCACGGAAGATGCCCTTATGGAAATCGCGTTGGAGGCCGGGGCGGAAGACATCAAGTCGGAAGGAGAGAATTTTGACATTGTTTGCGAGCCGTCTTCTTTTGAGACTGTCAAAGCGGCGATCCAGGGTAAAAATATCCCTACCGTTACGGCTGAAGTGACAAAAATCCCCAATTCCTACGTCAAGGTGACCGGGAACGAGGCGAAACAGATGTTAAGTTTGATGGAGGCCTTGGAAGATCATGAGGATATCCAGGCCGTTCATGCCAATTTTGACATCCCGGATGACGAAATGGAACAAGCTGCGGAGTGAAATGAAGATTATCGGTATTGATCCGGGTCTGCACGCGACGGGTTACGGTCTTATTGAGGTGGAGTTAAATCAGCCCGGACGGATTAAGTTCCTTGAAGCCGGAGCCATTGAACCTAAGCCGGATGACCTTCTCCAGCATAGAATCAATAAAATCTACGATTGTCTTACCGGGATCATTTCCGAATACAGACCCGTTGTCATGGTCTTGGAAAGGCTGTACTCGCATTACCGCCATCCAACGACAGCCTGCAAGTTGGGGCATGTCCGTGGGGTTATTTGCTTGGTTTGCGCGCATCAGAACATTGAATTGGTGGAGCACAGCGTCAAACGGATCAGGAAAAACGTGGTCGGGGACGGGAATGCGTCCAAACAACAGACACGGGAAGTGGTAGCGCATCTTTTAAAAATTGGGGCATCGCGTTTAACCCTGGATGCAAGTGACGCACTTGCTTTAGCTTTAGGGTATGCCTTCATGAGGCGTTGAGGCCCAGGTATGATCACGAAGATTTCTGGACAACTGGTTGAAAAAAAGAATAATTCAGTAATAATAGAAGTAGAAGGAATCGGTTATGAAGTCCTTGTCCCGTATTCGATCCTGCAGCGAGTGGACGTTCCGGTTGGAAACCGGGTGGAGTTAATGACGTATCATTATATTCAGATCACCCCCGGAGGAGGATTTCCCTACCTCGTGGGGTTCCTCAATGAAGTGGAAAAAGATTTTTTTCTGCAGTTTATTAAAGTTTCGGGCATCGGCCCCCGAGCCGCCGTGAAAGCCCTGGATAAGCCGATCAGCGATATTTCCGATGCGATTGATCGGGGGGATTTACAGTATTTAAAGTCTCTCCCGGGTATTGGTTTGCAACGGGCAAAAGAGATTGTGGCTAAATTGCAGGGGAAAGTAGGCCGTTTCGGCCTTATTCAGGACAAAGGGCGTAAGGAGCCGCCTCCGGCGGGAGTCCCGGACTGGCAGGAAGAAGTCCTGTCTGTCCTTATGCAACTGCAATACAAGAAGCCGGAAGCCATGGCGATGATTGACAAAGCTTTGCAGCGGTGCCCGCACATCAGCGATGCCGAACATTTAATTAATGAAATCTATAAACAAAGGAATAATTATTCATGACGTCTCCTGAAACAGATTTCGTTAAGAATATTATAGAAGCGATTTTGTTTATTAGCGAAAATCCCGTGCCGCTGGAGCAAATTCATTCTGTGCTCGAAGAAGTGCCTTTGCCTGATATCCGCCGCACGATTCTGGACCTTAAGGCCGAATATGAAGACAACTCGCGCGGGATGATTATTATGGAGATTGCGGGAGGCTATCAGATGCTCAGCAGCCCGCATTACACGGATGCGATTCGCCGTTTTTTTAAGAAAAAAGTCAAAGAAAAATTGTCGAGCCCGGCGTTGGAAACCCTGGCGATTATCGCCTACAAACAACCGGTATCCCGGGCGGACGTTGAACAGATCCGGGGCGTTAATTCAGACGGGGTTGTTGCCCATCTTTTAAGCAAGGGGTTGATTAAAGTCGTCGGGCGCAAGGAAATTCCCGGCCGGCCCTATATTTACGGGACCACAAAACAGTTTCTTGAGTATTTCGGGTTGAAATCTTTAAAGGATCTTCCCAAATTGGAAGATTTCCCGTCTTTGTTTACCAGCAACGGAGAAGTTAAGCCCGAGTTTGTTCAGGACCATGCCGCCCCTGCCGAGGGGGAATCTCTCCCGGAGCCGTCCAGAGAGGACGGGAGACTGGAGCCTGAAGCTTCCCGGCCGGAGCCGGGGCCTTCGGTTTCTGATGTTTCATCAGGCGGGTCTGAAGATCTGCTGTCCCCGTCGTCAGATGTGCAACAGGGCGCAGGCTTGCCTGATGAAGAGGGAGCCGCCCTTTATGCCGCAGAGCCGCCAGGGGAGACGGGGATATCCAATCCGGTGCCGGAGCCGGGGAGGGGCCTTTCTCAAGGGCCAGATTTGGCTGATTGTGCCGAAACGGCGTTGGATGAAAACGAAATTATGAAAGAGACCGTTCATGAGCCTTATTGAATTAAGAAAAAAAATTGATCAGTTGGATGAAAAGATCGTGGCGCTGCTGAATCTGCGTGCGCAGGTGAGCCTGGAGATCGGCCGGGAGAAGGCCAGAACCCAAAAAGGAGTTTTTGCCCCTGACCGCGAAATCAAGGTTTTTAAAAAAATCCGTTCTTTGAATCAAGGCCCCATGAAAGATGAGGGGCTGGAGGCCATTTACCGGGAGATCATGTCGGGCTCCTTGTCCCTGGAAAAAGATGTGCAGATCGCTTATATGGGGCCGCAGGCTTCTTTTTCCCATTTGGCCGCCCGGCGGCGGTTCGGTTCCCAGGTGGGGTATGTCGCCTGTGAAAATATCTCGGATGTTTTTCACACCGTCGAAAGCGGCGATTGTGATTACGGTGTTGTCCCCATCGAAAATACCATCGAAGGGGCGGTCAATCATACTTTTGACTTGTTTGTGGATTCCGAGTTAAAAATTTGTTCTCAGATTCTTCTGGACGTGTCGCATAACCTTTTAGCCAAGTCCGGGACGTCGGATATCAAAAGGGTATATTCTAACCCGATGGTTTTCGGCCAGTGCCGGAATTGGCTCGTGGCCAATTTGCCGCATGCGGAGCTTATGGAGGTGGTTTCAACAACCCGGGCGGCGCAGATGGCCTCCAAGGAGGAAAATGCCGCCTGCATTGCTTCGCTTATGGCCGCCCAGATTTATGACCTGCGGGTGTTGCATAAGGATATAG
>JAGOJP010000050.1 GCA_017995055.1 Candidatus Omnitrophota bacterium | reverse complement strand
GCTCCCATGTGTCCTGCCTTCCGGAAGAGGCGCTGGCGTTTTGTGACAGCGTGGTGGTGGGGGAGGCCGAAGGGGTGTGGGAAGCGCTTTTAGCCGATTATGAAAATAATGACCTCAAGCGGGTGTATCAGGGGGCCGCGACCGAGGAGCAGTATGACCGGGTTCATCAGTTCTTGATGCAGGCGCCGGCGCATGAAGTTGTGGATAATCTGGTGACCACCTACGGGTGCAAGTTCAACTGCAATTTCTGCGCCGTTGGCGCCATCACCCGGGGCCGGACGAGGTGTAAACCTGTCTCCCAGGTGGTCGAACTGATCCGCAGGTTCCGCCCGAAGCGCAGGTATTTCCATTTTCTCGACAGTAATATGTTCACGAATCCGGCGTATGCCCGGGAATTGTTCCGGGCGTTCATTCCTTTAAACATTAAGTGGCGGGGGTGCAGCAGCCTTGATATTGTTACGGATGAGGAGTGTTTGCGGCTGGCTAAAGCCAGCGGCTGTGTTGGTCTTTTGATCGGGTATGAAATCAATCAGGCGTCCCCGGAGAAAAAACAGGGCGGCAAGCTGAGGCTGGCGGAGCAATATTTGGAATATACGAGGCGGCTCAAGAATGCGGGCATTGATGTCAAAGGGCATTTTATTTTTGGTTACGACTCCGATCGATGGAAAACTCTCCTGGACTACTGGAAATTTTGTTTTAATGTTTTCCCCGGCCACACCGGCTTTTGTATATTGACACCTTTGCCGGGAACGCGGCTTTTTGATGAGCTGTTGTCGGAAGGGCGTATTATGAACGTGAACTGGCATCGCTTCACGACGTTACAAATAGTTTTTAGAACAAAAAATTTGGATTTTAAGAAGGTTGGCTTTGTTTTCCCGTTTATTATGCTATTTTTTTATCTGACCACATCAAGGAACGGCTGGCTTTTGTTGGTGTCGCTCGTATGCCTGGGCAGGATTATCCTTAAAATACTGGCCATCGGTAACGTCATGTATTAAAGAGCTTGGAGGATTCTTGAGAAGCGGTAGATGTGATGACTGGTCAAAACCCATCGGCCCGCAAGAAAAAGCAGCACGAAAGACAACAGCCCATCGAATATATTATTCGGGGAAAAGGGCGAAATAAACAGAAGAAACAACCCGATTAAAAGGGCCCTTAAAATGTTTTCGGTAAAAAAAATGGAGTCGGGCAGGGACAACGTGTGATATTTTTGGCTTAAAATTTCAGTCAGGTGATACAAGGTTTTTTTTTCAAAAAAATGCTCCTCAAACTCTTCTTTCAGCACAGCGGCTCCGATTTTAACAACGATTTGCTTTTTAGCCCGTTGGTTTATGATAAGCGAGCCGCCGAACAGAAGGATTATCATAAGAAAAACAGGAAGATGATGCGCAATATATCCTCCCAGTAAAACTAAAATTAATATTTTATGGATTATTTCAAGCGTTTCGGTTCTTTTTAGAGGAGCCGTCAGGGCCTGGAGGTCGGGTTTTTTCTGCCACACAGGTTTAACCCGCGGTTGCCAGATAAAGTAATTCAGCCATTCAAAGGTCGCCGGGTCGTTTTCTATAGTATTAATAATAGTTTGGTAGGTCGAAACCCGCATTATTTTTAAAAAAAATAGATTCTCTTAAATTCAAAAATTTTCAGATAGTTATATATTATCGGCTTATTCCCTGTTTTGTAAAGAAGATAATTATTCCTTAATTTTGAGAAGCCAGGACGGATTTGTTTTTCCTCGGCCCGCCTGTCCTAGGTCGTCCTGGTATGTCCTCTTGACAATATGCCCTATTTTATTGAATATTAGTATTATACATAATTATCAACTTGAGGAGAAATACATGCAAAAAATTACGTTACGGCAGCTAAAAACAATAATTATTTGGGTGGGCATCGTGGTTTTTTCGTTGGGGGGGGCGGAAATCCTGTGGGGCCAGGAAAAGGAGGAAGGGCTGTATGAATGGCAGCTGCGGCCGTATAGTCATGTGCATCAGGAATATAATGAAAAAAGGAGTGAAGAAAATAAAAAACAGGCCGAGCAGAATTTAAAGTTAAAAAAGAGCAAGCAGATGTTGAAAGAGGAGTATGAAGTCTTACAGGATAAGATGAAAAGCCAGGAGCAGGTTAATGACGAGTTAAAGCAAAAGATTGTTGAATTGAAACATTTGAACAAACAGATTCTGGTTGATTTCAGGAAACGCCAGGATGAATATGATGAACTGCAGGATATGTTTGTCCAGCAACAACAGGAAAACGATTTGCTGCGGGAGCAGATTGTCCGCCAGGAAGAGGAAAACCGCGTCCAGGAAGAAAAGAACACCCAGTTAGAGGAGACAAATCTTGAGCTGGTTAAACAGTATGACCAGGCGGAGAAAGATTATAAAGAACTGGAAAACCTTTATCAGAGCCAGCAGACGGAAAATGAAGACCTCCGCAAAAAGACGGAGGAGATGGATGCGGAGAAAACCAAAACGCAGGCGCGGGTGGATGAATTGACGGTGGTCAACAAGCAGCTCAAGGAACAGTATGAGAGCCTGCAGAGCGAGAATGTTGAAATAGAAACTTTGGCGAAAAATAAAGAAGATGAAAAGCAGCGTTATGAGCGGTTGATCGCCGAATTTGAAAAAGTCCAGGCGGATTATAACCAGATGGAGGCCCTTTTTCAGGAGCAGCAGAAGGAAACGGCGGCCTTGTCCGAAAAGCTGGGAGTTTTGGAAACCGAGAGAACGGAAAAACAAAAGCGGACCGAAGAACTGACGGAAAGCAATAAAATGCTGAAAGAGGAGTATGAAAGTTTAACTCAGGAGAATGTGGAATTGGAGTCTTTAACCAAAGCGCAGGAGGAAGAAAGCCGGAAGTTAAAGAAACTGATCAAGGAATTTGAGAGCGCCCAGGCAGACTATGACGAAATGGAGGTCCTGTATGAGCAGCAGCAGGTGGATAATAAACGTTTGCAGCAACAGTTGTCTGAACTCGAGAAAGAAAAGAACGAAAAAGAAGGGCGCATGGGAGAGCTGAAAGAAGTTAATAAAATGTTGAAGGAAGAATATGATTCCCTGCATAAAGAACAGGGAGAGCTGGAAACCATGGCCAAGGCCCAGGAAGAAGAAAATCAAAAACTCCAGAAAATGATCAAGGAGTTTGATAAAGTTAAAAAAGAATATGATGGTTTAGAAAAGTTGTTTATCCAGCAAGAGGCTGAAAACAAAAGAGTTAAGAAAGAACTGGGGGTCTTGGAGAAAGAAAAAAATGAAAAACAGGCTAAGATGGATGAACTTAAAAATTTGAATAAAATGCTGAAAGGGGAGTATTCTTATCTTCAGGAGGAAAAAGCAGAGTTGGAAAGCCTGTCCAAAGCTCAGGAAGAAGAGAACAAAAAATTGCAGGGCCTGATCAAAGAGTTTGAACAAGCCAAGGCGGATTATGCTAATTTAGAGACCCTTTTTAAGCAGCAACAGGGTGAGAATCGGCAGTTAACCGAACAGATCGCCATGATGGAACAGGAAAAAGACACCAAACAGGGCCGCATGGATGAACTCAAGGAATTGAACGACAATCTTAAAGAAGAATTCCTGAGCCTGCAGAAAGAGCAAACCGGTCTGGAATCTGTAGCGAATGAACAGGAGCGGGAGAATAAGAAATTAAAAGAGCAGTTAGATAAAGAGAAAGAGGATTTTGGCAAACGGCTTCTGGATTTTTACAAGCAAGAAGAAGAGATATTGAATCAGCGTATTGACGAATACCAGAAGCGCCAGCAGGAACTTAAGGTGCTTATCAAACAGCGGCAGTAAAAGACAGGATTTTTGATTCGCTTTGGCGGCCGGGGGACATTGCCCCCGGCCGTTTTTTTAGCGTTAAATACCCTTTTCCTTTATTGCCTTGGCTGTGTTTCTTCTATATAATAAATCCACATTCAGTCATTATAGAGGCGTTTGTTATGGCCCAGACCGGTCCCCGGCAACAAATATTTTCTCGCGCATACGTTGTTTTTCCGCTTTTGGTGGCCTTGCTTGTTTTCTTAGCTGATGCGGACACCGCCTATCTCAGCCGCGTGAATTATCTTAAGAGCCGGATTGATTATTATTTGCTGAGTTTCGAAAATGGGAAAGCCCCTTTTGATCGGCAGAATTTTATCCAGTCAGCCCGATATTATGAATTATTAGCTGGCCGATCTAATCTTGCTGACATTTTTTATGCCCATATGGGATTTTGCCGGTACTATTTAGGGGATTTAGACCGGGCATTCAAGGCGTATGAAACGGCTCTGTCCCTGCAACCGCATATTTATACTTATTCTTGGGATCTTGGGATGATATCCTACACATTTGGGGATCATTCAAGGGCTGTGCAGTATTTACAGCGCAGCCTTCAGGAGATCCCGTGGACAATGCGATTGATGATAGACCTTGTCAGGAAACATAATATCCGGCTCGGACAAGAGGGGGCTAGCCGCATATTGAACCGTTTCCGCATAAGGGCTCAACAGGACGAGATTCATGCGATCCACATTCTGGCCCAGAGTTATGACCGTCTCGGCCAGCATGAACAGATGCTTCAGGCCGCGACTTTGGGGATAACCCGGCACGGGGCGAACCCGTTGTTGCTTTTTGACCAGGCTTTGGCTTTGTTACGGATGGGCCGGTATGGTGTGGCCGAACAAATTTTTTCCGTCGCCATTGCCGCGGATCCTCTCGTGCTGGGTGGCCAGGGGTATCATTACCGGTCTTTGGCCCGAAGCCATTTGGGGGAAACAACGGCGGCGCAGGAAGATGAAGCCCAGGCCTTGCGGCTTGGGATGACAGACCCGGAAGAGCAGGAGCCGTACCCCCTGCACACTAATTTTGATTTGATTTATCTCCTTTATCAAGCTTAAAACCCCATGTCGCCGACCCTTCAACGAACTGAACGATCGTTGGACCGGACTTTCTTAGTCCTGTCCTTTTTTCTTCTGCTGGTCCAGTTGCCTTTTTTCCCGGCCACTGTGCTCCCCATGCATGACACCATGCATGTCTTCGGGGTATTCCATGCTTTTTATAACGAATTTTTTTTCCGCGGGAAGATTATGCAATGGTTCCCGGAAGTCTCTTATGGGTTGCCCGCCCAGATGAATCAATTAATGAGCCTTTCTCCTTTGAGTTATTTTACCATGCTGGCAGGGATCCTGTTTCGGGTCAGGGACGTTTTGTTTTTGTATAAATTGTCTTTATTCCTGGAGGCTTTTGTTTTTCTGGGCGGGGTATATCAACTGGCACGATATGTATTCCTCCGTAAAGATACGGCCTTTTTTGTCGGTCTTTGTGCTTCGGGTTCTATCATGGCATATACCCAGGTTTTTTTGAATTTCCGGGTCGTATATTTATTCCCTTGGGCTTTATTATATTTTGCGCGGTTTGTCCGGCACCGCAAGGGCGTCTGGCTATGGATCGGCGGGCTTGGATTGCTGCTGGCCCTCTGGGGCAGTTTGCCGTATTATGCCGTGTTATGGCTGATGGTGCTTTTTTTTATGGCTTTACCTTTCTCGACCCGTTTCCCGGGCCTTGTGACACGGCTGTTCGTCCCCAGGAAAAAATCTTTTGTGCTGATGGGGCTTTTGTTTATCTTGCTGGCGATTTATCTTGTGGCCTGCTGGCATTTGACCCATGGCGTGATACTTGTTTCTTCAGGGCGGGACAGCCAGAGCGGGCAAATTGCTGTTACGGAATTCACGGATTATGGCGGCAGGAGTTCGCTTCGGGAGATCATGAGCAGCCTTTTATTCGCACAGCCGTTTTTTTTGTCCAACGGGTCGAAGATGGATAATACAGTTTATATAGGCTTTCTTCCGTTATTTTTCTTTTTGTGGGCGGTAGCGGTTGTCAGGAAGAAAGGATTTTATTCGTTTTCCCTGGCGTATATCATTTTATTGATGCTCGCTGTTAGCCCTGTCATAGCCCGCGCGCTTTATTTTTTCCCAGGGATGAGATATTTTCGGCATACCGGACTGGTCATGGGCTTGGCCAGGTTTTTTTTGATTATGGCGGCTGGTTATGGCTGGGATAATTTCTGGAGGGAAGAAGGGTGGAGGCACAAATTATTCCTGGGTCTTGTTATCTTTTTTGGATTTCTATGGGTCGGGGCGGTCAGGTTTTTATTGATGCCCAACGACCCCGTTGATCCCCTGCCGTTATTTTTTCAGCTAAAAACTGTATTGCCGGGAGCGGCCGCACTTTTATTTTTATTGGCTTTGGCTTGGCGGGGTAGGAGCGATTCTAGTCCTGGTTTATCCATTCGGCTCGTCAAGGTTTTTATTGTTTTTGCCCTTTGGGATATGGTTTTGTTTCAGGTTACAGCCTACCATCAGTTGCCGCATCTGCGGACCGGGGAAGAGAGGGCTGTCCTTTCCAGCCGTTTTGTCTGTCAACGTCTGTTTCAGGACCGGCGCTTTCCTCTGCCCCAGGACGCCCGGGCCCAGAGGGCGTATCAGTTTATGGAAATATACGGCAAAGCCCCCCGCTATACATATAATTCCACGTTTTATCAATTTGAGCCCTGTTTTATACCGATCAGGGTTGATATGATTTGTCCGGGGGTTGACTCTCTTTATCAATTTAATCCGGTTTTACCCACGATCCTGGCCGGATGCCGGGGGCCCAAGCTGCAATTAATCCACCGGGTCACATGGATGACCTCTGAACAAAGGGAACGAACGTTTCGTAATTTAGTCAGGACGCTTGAGCGGCTGTCGACGGCAATGCCGGGCGGCCCCCAGAGCGCTGTCGCCTATTTGATCGCTGGAACCCGGGGGCAGTTGATCCTTCCGGCGGAAGGATTGGATGCCGGGCGGCAGGCGGCTGAATCTCCGGTTGTCCTGAGTGAAGATGAAAGAGGAGATATCCAGGTGGAGGAATTTAACAGCGAACTTTTGCGTTGCCGGGTTCGCGTGCCTGTTTCTCCTGGGGAATGGATGTTTTATCCTGCGGCGTATCATCCTGGATGGCGGGCCAGCATAGACGGTAAAAAAATTGAAATCAGCCAGGCGTATGGCGCTTTTATGGCCGTATTCGTCCCGGCGGGGGATCATCAAATCCTTTTTGAATTTTATAACGGGATCGGGACGCTGTTAAGTTATGCGCTCGCTCTCATTGGATCCTTGGCCGGGGCGGGAATGCTTTTCCTGGCTATCCGGATTTTGTGGAATCGTTATTAAAGAGGGGGGCGTGTGAATATTATTTTTTTTCAAGAGAATAAACACGGGCGTTTCCTGAAATTCATCCTGCCTTTATTGATATGGGCGTATTTATACCGGGACATCCTTCTGGCCCGGGCCCCTGTGTTCCCGGAAACTTTTTATATTTATTCCATCGTAAGGTTTGTGCTGGATAACCTTCGCGTCGGGGTTTTCCCGCTCTGGAATCCGTATCTTTTGTGGGGAGTGCCGGTTCAGATTTTTTTGACATATATCGGGATTTTTAATCCAGTCTGGTGGGGTATGTTTTTTCTGCAGCTCGCTGGCGTGGATTCCTATCAGGCCTTTATCGGCGTCGCTTTTTTGTATTTCCTGCTCGGGCAGTTCGGGGTCTATGGCCTGGCCCGGGCCGTGCTGAAAGATCGGCGGGCGGCGTATGGGGCTTTTCTGCTTTCCCTTTTTTCTTCCGCGGGGATGACCGTCGGCGTCCAGTATCACATGGTTCTTCTTTTTGTCCCGGTTGTCTGGCTGGCTTTCTTTTTGTGCCGGTTTTATCAAAAAGGAACCGTTCGGTACGCCCTGGGTGCGGTTTTTTTCTCTATATTAATTTTGACAACTTATTTGCCTTTGTACGCGCTTGTGGTCTTCTTGGGAGCTGGTTTGGCCCTGTTATTGACGGCCCCGTCGGTTGTGCTCAATTATGGGCGGCGCTGCCGTTCCTTTGCGCTGCGAAACCGGCTGTTTTCGGCGGGCATGATCCTCGCGGTCCTTTTTTCCACCCTGCCTGGACTGCTGGCTTACAACAGCATTCAGCGCAAAGAAGTGGTCGTCCCTTTCAGGCATCAGGGACACCAGGTCTTTAACCAGGGGCTGGCTTACCCGGATTACGCCGCTTTTACCGACGGTGCTTTGGCGGCGCGCATGTCATTGCGCGATTTCTATGCCGATTTAAATGAATTGAATTACGGCAACGAAGGCATTCTTTATCTGGGCAACTGGGCCTTTCTGGTTTTGCTTCTATCGCTGCCCAATCGGGTGACCCGCCGGGGACTGTTTTTTGCTGTCCTAAGTCTTTTCTTGTCTCTTTTGACGCTGGAAAAGGCGACCCCCGTCCATAAATTTTTATTTCAACACGTCTTTATTTTCCGGCTCATCCGAAACATGCATTTTTTCAATCCTTTCTTGTTAACGGCGTTTATCCTGCTGGTTTCGGAACAGTTTAGAAACCTTTTATGGGAAGGGCTGGATTTGCCCAGCCGCCATTGGCGGGTAGCGTATATTTTCTTGATCCATATGGCGGCTGGGTTGTTTCTTTTATGGCAATCGGTCATTCATACGACGACGCTGATCGTGATTCTGTTGAGCCTGGTTTTTTGGATCAGGCGAACCGTTGAAAAAGCAGGAGAGGTTTTATCTCCGGTCGCTTGGGCTTTGCTTGTCGGTGGTGTGCTTTTTCAGCCCCTGGAAGTCATCGGGCATTATCAGCATAACGCGGGTTCGGTCTGGCCGCTGATCAGGGACCACGCCCGGATTCCAACGCGTCATCCCACTTTTTCTTTTGTCCGGCCTCTTCGCCCGTTGTTTCACGGTTCACCGGAAGAGGAACATGTCCTTACGGCGATATACCGTATCCGGATGGAAGATTCACCGGGCTTTTTCATGCGGTGGCAGAATGCCTTTCCTTGTTACTGGTCCTATTTTCTGGCGACCTATATCCCTGAACCTGAATTCCGTCCATTGAGCCAGCACAAATTTATTCTGTATGACCGGGTGAAAGTTCTGGATGAATCTTTGCCCCTTGTAAGAAAATCTCCTGCCGGGGACATCCTGCCCGCTGTGTCCGGAGTGACCTCTGTGTTTGAGATTTCCTCGCTATTCATGGAGATGCGCGAGGCGTTCCGATGGAGACAAAACGTGGCTTTTGTTCACGCTTCGTTAAGGGATATCTCTCCTTCTGTGCGCGTCATGGCCTCGCGGGGCGGAGACGGGGATCCCTTGTTCGTAGAAGGGACCAGTTCGCAGGCCCGGCTGAAGAAATATACGGTCAACGGCTTAACGTTGGAAACAGATCTCCCGACCGACAAGTTTTTGGTTTTCACCGACAGTTTTCATCCGGGATGGCGGGCCGCGCTGGATGGTCGTCCCGTGCCCCTGTACAGGGCTAACTTGGCTTTTAAAGGGTTGGTGGTTCCGGCCGGCCGGCATGAAATTGAATTTTCTTTTAGCCCGTCGTTTATGAGAATTGTCTTTCTTTTTCAGGAAGTGATTGTCATGGGGATTCTCGTTGCAGGAGGAGCGGTTTTTTACCGCAGCAAGAGATATGGCGCGTATGCGGGGCCGTCTCCCAAAGCTGTGTGCCGTTGATTCCCGTCTGTTCTGCCCTGAAGGGCGGCCAGATATTATTGGGATGTCTTTTGTTTTCTTTTATTATTATACTGTATAATGGGATTGATTTTTGACCGGATGATGTACGTTTTCAGAGACGACCTGTGATGCAAGCGTTGCATTTTGGGGCGGGCTCAAATTCAAGGAGAAGACAATGGCTCTAAGTCAAAACCATAACTGGAAAGAATGGTACAGGGGTAAAACAGCGCTTTTGACCGGCTCGACGGCAGGGATTGGAAAAGAGATGGCCTGTATTCTGGCGGAATGCGGGAGCCGGCTGATCCTTTGCGGCCGCGACCAGGCGGCGCTGGCGTCCCTGAAATCTGAACTGAATCAGCCGGCGCGCCAGACGGTTCTGGAGACCTGTTGTTTTGATTTGGCAGAAGGACAGAACGTCCGGGAGATGTGCCGGGCCCTTCAGAGCCGCTATCAGGTGGATATTCTCATCAATAACGCCGGCTTCGGGTATATGGGGGATTTTATTTCCATGCCGGAAGAAATCGGGCTATCCATGCTGAAGGTTAACATGGACGCCGTGGTTCTCCTGTGCCGGAGCTTCCTGCCTTTGATGCAAGGCCGCCCGGGGACAGGAGTTTTGAACGTCGGGTCGGTCGTTTCGTTCTACACGATTCCCGGATCGGCCGTGTATGCGGCGACGAAACATTTTATCATCGGGCTGACCGACGCCCTGCATCAGGAAATGCTGCCGCACGGCGTCCATGTCACCGGGCTTTATCCCGGCCGGACGTATAGCCGGTTTTTGTCCCGGGCGACCGGCGGGGCGCTGCAGCAATGGCATAGCGCATCTGACCCTAAGGATGTCGCCCGGATCGGTTTAAAAGGGTTAACGGAAAACAAGGTTCGGGTCTTTACTGACTGGCCCAATGCCGCCAAAGCCTTTGTGGCCCGGATGGTCCCCATCCGGTTTTTTTTAAAGATCGCGGCTTACCGGGCGGTTCCGAAGGAGAAATAACGTGCCGTCTCTTTTGCCCCGCCTTTTAAAGGCCGTCCGTTGGCCTTCCTACGTGGTTTTTTTCGTCACCGCCCGTTGCAATGCGGCGTGCAAAATGTGTTTTTACAGAGAGAACATGGACAGCAACGCCGCCAAAGACGAACTGACTCTTGAGGAATACGAAAACATTGCCTGCCGGATCCCTTTGATCAACGTGCTGGGGATCTCCGGAGGGGAGCCGTTCCTCCGGCCGGACCTGCACCATATTATTGAAATTTTATACCGTCATTGTTCCCCGGCTGTTGTCGATCTGCCGACCAACGCGTTTTTCCCGGACCGGGTGGCGTCCCAGGTCGAGAAAATTGCGCGGGCCTGCCCGAATATGATCGTGGACACGCAGCTTTCCATCGATGGCCCGCCGGAGATCCATGATAATATCCGCGGCCTCAAAGACGGGTATAAGAAGGTGCGGGAAACATACCGGATGTTATTGCCTTTTAAAAAACGGTACCGGAATTTCCGCCTGAAGGCGTGTGTGGTCTATTCCGCCTATAACCAGGACCACATGGAGCCGTTGTTTAAAATCCTCCAGAACGATTTCGCCGGGTTGGACCGGGTCGTGTTTTCCGTGGCCCACGGGAGTGTTTGCAATGCCGAGGCGATGCGTTTTGACTGGGAGAAATATTTCCGCTTTTGCGGGCGGCTGCGGTCCCGGGCTCAAGCCCGCCGCGTGACGGATATCCATTCAATATTCACCATGGCGTTGCGGGTCGCCAAGAATGATTTGCTGAAAGAGGTTTTGGAACGCAAGAATATGCATGAACTCTGCCGGGCCGGCCGGTCGGTCATTGTCATCAATGAGACCGGTGCCGTGTTCCCGTGCGAGCCCTTATGGCAGCCGGTTGGACAGTTGAGGTCTAACGGTTATGATTTGAAACAGATTTTGGCTTCGGAGGAGATGAAGCAGTTCCAGCGGCGGATGAAGAGGGAGGCCTGTACCTGTCACTGGGGGCTGCCCATGTCCAACACGCTCATGCTTTCGCCTCGGTATTATCCGAAAATTTTTTTGGAAATGGCGCAGATTGCCTGGCGGAGCCGTAAGGCGAGTCCCCAGGAGAAAGAGGATTAATGTCTTTTAAACTGGATTTGCATACGCACACCCAATCATTCGGCCGCACGTTTATGAACGAGTTTCAGCTCAAAGAGAGCCTGCGGCGGCGCGGTATGGACGGGCTCGCAGTCACGAATTTTTTTAACGTCACGCACGCCCTTTGGCTGCAGGACAAGCTCCCGGAATTTGTCATCCTTGTCGGGCAGGAAATATGGACGGCAGCCGGGCACGTGATCGCCTTGGGGATAAAAAGGAAGATTCAGGACTTCCTGAGCGTGGAGGAGACCCTCGCTCAAATTCATGACCAGGGAGGGATCGCGGTCGCGGTTCACCCGTATTTGCATCTTGGGCTCGGCGGGAGAATCCGTCATCTGCCTTTTGATGCGGTGGAGGTTTATAATGCGGCGCTTGGTTCCGTGGGCATTTATAATCTGCTGGCCCGTTCCCTGGCGCGGGGGCTGCCTCTGGCGCATGTCGCGGGAACGGACACAACGGACGCGTCGTTTATCGGACAGGGGTGCACGGAAGTCCTGGCCGATCGCCCGGAGGAAATCCTGGACGCGATCCGGAAGGGCCGGACCAGGGTTTCCGGAAAACCGCTGCCTGTGCCGTTTAAGTTTATCATGAAAAATTTTTTGAAATACCGTGACCTGGAACCGTGCGCTCTTCATGCCACGTTGTGCTTGATGTGCGGCAAATCGATGCGGGTTCGGATTTTTAGGAAAAATTTTCGTTGTAGCGAGTGCGGTAAGATCGAGGTGGCGCGCGTGGCCTGCTGTAACGGGCACTATCTGTGCTGGGACTGCGCGACGCGGCGCCTGCACGCGAGGGATGATATCAGCCGGTATGAAGAAGAAAATAAAGTTTTACGAAAAATTGGGAGGGAGCATTTTTTTGTCGATAAAAATTGTATGCAATCGGGAATTGTATAAGATGGGGAGGTATATTCATAAGGGGCTCCCATGGGTTGCCAGAGTGAATGAGAGCCCGACACGACAGTTTTTTGCGGAGAAAGAGGGCTCGCTTGAACACTGGCAACTCATGGGAGTCCATATATATCCTTGAATCGACATCGTTATCATGAGGGGTTCAACATGAAAAGTTTATGGAAAAATCTTAAACGTTTCTTCGGGATGACACGGCTTTACGCCCGGGTTGGCTTAAGCCGCATGACACCCCGGAAAGCGTACGTGATGTCCCGGTACTGGGTTTTAACACAAATATTCCGTAAAAAAATTCCCTGGCTTATTGAGTTGTCTGTGACGTACCGGTGTAATTGCCGTTGCAAGCATTGTTCGGTATCCAATTATTTCAGCGACGCCGATTTGAACCGGGAATTAAAGACCGAAGAGGTCAAAAAAATCCTGGATGAGGCTGTTGCGATGGGAATCCCCAAGGTGGATTATTTCGGAGGGGAGCCGCTTTTGCGGAAAGACATCGTTGATCTGGTCCGCTACGGGGAAAACCTGGGGCTGTATATTTCTTTGACGACCAACGCCTGGTTTTTGAGCCGCCTGATGATCAAAAATCTTAAAGACGCGGGGATCAGTTGCATTAATGTCAGCCTGGACAGCGTGGAAGAAGAGGAGCATGACCGCCTGCGCGGCCTGCCGGGGGTATACCGCCGGGCGGTGGAAGCGGTGCAGGGCTGCCATGAGGAGAACATCCCGTGTATTGTCTCCACGTACGTCACCCGGCGGAGGATTCAGAGTTTCGCCACCCCCCGTGATGACAGCGCTTTGACCGAGATTATTCAATTTTCGAAATCACTCCGGGCCGCGGGCATCAGGATCCTGTTCCCGATCATCTCCGGAGAGTGGGTTAAAAAGAAAGAGATAGAGCTGTCTGAGGCGGAAAAGAGGCTGGTGATAGAGAATATGGATCCCTCGTTCGCGTTTATCGAAGGAGCGTATTCCGTAAAGGGCAAAACCAAGGTGTGCCAGGCGTTAAGGGGGCGGATGCTCAATATCTCTCCTTACGGCGATATTCAGCTCTGCGTCACGTTCCCGCATTCCTTCGGAAACGTGAAGGACAGCGGCCTTCATTCTCTCATCTCCAGCATGTGGGCTCATCCGATTTACAAGAAAAATAAAGGAACCAGCTGTTGCAGTACGGAAGATTTAAAAACATGACGTCACTATGAAAGTAACCCTTATCCGTCCCCCGGCTTACAGCAGCCGGGGGTTCATGGGCGCGCAACTTGTCCCTTATTTAGGTGTTGTTTATCTCGGGGCCGCCTTGCGTATAGCCGGCCATGATGTGGACATCGTTGATATGTGCGGGGAAGATATTTCCCGGGCCGAAATTGTCCGGGGATCCTTTATCCGGTATGGGATGCCCGTTTCTGCGCTGCGCACCCGGCTTAGACCTGCGGATGTCTTTGGTTTTACCTGCATGTTTTCCCAGGATTGGCCTTTTCACCGGGAATTGATAGGCCAGGTGCGGGAGTGGCACCCCGGAAGCGTGTTTTTTGCCGGCGGGGAACACGTGAGCGCGCTGCCCGAGTATTGCCTCAAGGATTGCCCGGCTTTGGATATTTGCGTCGTGGGAGAGGGGGAAAGGGTGGCGGAACAGCTTTTACAGGCGCTCCAACAAAAGACGCCTCTTACCGAAGTTGCCGGCCTGGTCATCCGCTTTCCTCAAGGGGGAGCGGTTCGCCAGACACCCCGCGCGCCGAGGATTCAGGATATTGATGCCCTGCCCTGGCCGGCCTGGGACCTGGTGCCTTTGGAGAATTATTTATCCCGCGGGTATACCTATCATATCCGGAGAGGGCGGACCATCCCGATCCTGGCCACGCGCGGCTGCCCCTACCAATGCACCTTTTGTTCCAACACGCACATGTGGGGCCGTTCGTGGGTCCCCCGGAACGCGCGGGATATCGTGGATGAGATGGAGCATTATATAAAGGAATATCATGCGGACAATTTTGTGTTTTCCGATTTGACGGCTGTCATCAAAAAAGAAAATATAATAGGCTTGTGTGAGGAAATAATACAGCGTAAAATCAGGGTGACTTGGCAGCTGCCCACGCTGCGCACCGAGGCGGTTGACCGTTTTGTGCTGGAACGGATGCGGCAGGCGGGTTGCCGGGATCTGGACTTTGCCATGGAATCAGGCTCCCGGGATGTTTTAAAAAGCGTCCGTAAGAAGAACGATCCGGAAAAGATGTTTCAGCTGATTCGGGATGGCCTTGAGGCGGGGATGAACCTGAGCACGAACATTATTATCGGGTTACCCCAGGAAGGCTGGAAGGATTTTTTCCAAACGTTCAGGATGGTGTCGCGTTTGGCGGTGAAGGGGTTACAGGAACTGAATGTGTTTCCGTTTATTCCTTACCCCGGCTCGGAATTGTTCAATGATTTTTTGCGGCGGGAGAAATTAACATTATCCGATGATTATTTTTTGAACTTATTCGGCTACGCCGACCTCAGCAAAGCCGTGTCCTGGTCGGAGCATTTCGGCCCGCGCACATTGAGCGTGATGAGATTTCTGCTGTTAAGCCATTTTTACAGCCTGATGCTTTTAACCCATCCCCGGCGGGTATGGCGTCTGGCGTGCAACGCCTTTCACGGAAAAACGACCACGAAGCTGGAAGGCGTGCTGGCCCGGATTTTACGGAATATAAAGATTTCTTTTAAGAGAGAGCACGAGCATGCCGACGGATAACACTATTTTATTTTTGTCCCAAAAAGCCATGGATGTCCGGATTCAGACGCTTGAGATGATCGCGCGCGCCGGTAAAGGCCACATCGGCGGGGCGTTTTCCTGCACGGATATTTTGGTCGCGCTTTATTAC
>JAGOJP010000158.1 GCA_017995055.1 Candidatus Omnitrophota bacterium | reverse complement strand
CTATTATATCCTGCTTATTTTTTTGCCTATATTTTTTTCCTACCGGATTATGGCCACAGCCAATGCGGAAAATATGTTTCTGGCGACCACAGCAGCCACAGTCACCGCCCTCACCGCATGCATAAAATTCCCGGGGACAAAAAGCTACGGCCGGCTGGCGTGTTTCCTTTTAATAACTCTCGCGCTCATAAAGTTTGAAGGGGCCGTAACCGTATTGATGCTGCTTGCCGGCTTGGCGGTGACACAAAAAAGGGCCTTTTTTCAAAAAGACAACATCCCTTTATGGATCGGAGGGGGAGGGGCCTGCCTGCTCCCCGCTCTATGGATCACTTGGATACAAAGCCACGGGTATATGCATTCGATCGTGCACGTTCAAACAAGCACTCTGACACAAAATGTTCTATTTTTGATTCGAGAAAACGGATGCCGATTTCTCTCTAGCCCTGTCGCCTCACTTTTAATGATTTTATACCTCCTGTCCATCCTGCATCCCAATACAAAAGCATGGTGCGCCGTTGAAAAATGGAACCTGTGGGCCTGGGCCGGGTTATTCCTGTTCAGCCTTCTGGGCAACGCCGGGCAAAGCTTTAACGAAATACAGAACACCGGGAAAGACGCGTTTATCCGGCTCTTTCTCCACACACTGCCTTCCTTGACATTGCTTATTTCCTCACGAATGTTCGTCCGGGCACAGGATTCGGGTTAAATTCTTCTAGGGAATACAGCCGATAAGGGTTAAAATATAAAAATAAATAAGCACCCCGGGAATGGGTTCATGTACAAATCGTCATAGTAAAAATAATTTCAAGGAAGGAAGCATGATGAGCGAGTTAAAAATCACTTTGAAAGAATCTGAAATTCCGCGCCAGTGGTACAACCTGGCTGCGGACCTGAAAAATCCTCCATTACCGCCTTTAACCCCGGATGGTTCGCCCCTGTCCCCGGAGATGCTTCAAGCGGTCTTCCCGACGAACCTTATCGAGCAGGAAGTCAGCACCCAGCGCTGGATTGATATCCCGGAAGAGATCCTGGAAATTTTGTACCGCTGGCGGCCCACTCCACTCAGACGGGCGATCTACCTGGAAAAATATCTCAAAACCCCGGCTCGAATCTACTATAAAGACGAAAGCTGCAGCCCGGCGGGAAGCCATAAACCCAACACGGCCGTGGCGCAGGCTTGGTACAACAAACAGTTCGGAATCAAGCACCTGACAACAGAAACCGGGGCGGGACAATGGGGGTGTTCGTTGGCCTTTGCTTGTAACTTAATCGGGCTGGAATGCAAAATTTACATGGTCCGAATCAGCTTTGACCAGAAACCCCTGAGAAAAATCATGATGCGTGTCTGGGGGGGCACATGCGTCGCCAGCCCCAGCACCGAAACCGAATTCGGGCGCAAAATCCTCCAGGAAATGCCGGATACCCCTGGAAGTCTGGGGATCGCCATCAGCGAGGCAATCGAGGAAGCGCTCAAAGACACATCAGGAAAAACCCGGTATTCGCTCGGAAGCGTTTTAAACCATGTCATGTTGCACCAAACCATCATAGGTTTAGAAGTTAAAAAACAGCTGGCCCTTATTAATGAAAAAAATCCGGATATCATTATTGGTTGTGCGGGGGGGGGGAGCAACTTTGCCGGGCTGGCTTTTCCGTTCCTCTCTGATAAAATCAGCGGAGCGAAAATGACCATCATCCCTGCGGAACCCACCGCCTGCCCCACCTTGACCCGGGGACCTTTCACATATGACTTCGGAGACACCGCCCGCCAAACTCCCCTGCTGGCCATGTACACCTTGGGGCACAGGTTTGTTCCCCCGCCCATTCATGCCGGCGGGCTCCGGTATCATGGGATGGCTCCCCTTGTCAGCCACGCTGTCAAAGAAGGGCTATTAGAACCCCGCGCCTATGATCAAATCAAGTGCTACGAGGCTGCTCTCCTCTGGGCGAAAACCGAAGGGACGATTTGCGCGCCAGAAACAAGTCACGCGATCGCCTGCGTCATAGAAGAAGCGGAAAAAGCCAGGGAAGAAGGGAAAGGGAAAATCATTTTGTTTAATTACAGCGGACACGGGCTCATGGATCTTATGGGATACGAAAAATTTTTATCCCAACAGTTAAGTGATTATCATCTCCCGGAAACAGACCTGAAAAAATCTCTGGATATCATCAAAGATTTCCCCAAGGTCAAATAGTAGAAACAAACGAGGGGGCAGGATCAAGAACCGTTCGTATCAAAAGATCACAGCTGGGGAGTTAAATTTTTGTCCCCAGGATAATTATTTGTACATCTCAATGGATTATGTTAGAATAAATATGTCATAACTCATTTTTTAACAATATATTGCAAAAATTTACTGCCCGGCAGGGACCTTTATGACCGAAAAAGAAAAACGGTATTGCTTAAGATTCAACAAAAACGTTTTCTTAATCGACAATAATGGAAAAATGACCTGTACCTGCAGTCTGCCCCAAGAAGACCAACAGGAAGATCCTTGTGCGGTGATTTGCGTTCACAACATGAAAACTCAGGCGCTTGTTAACCAGCTGAAGCAAAAGAAAGGTCTGTCCGACGAAACGATAAACACCTCTCTGGAGCCGCTCGGGTATCGGGACTGGGCTCCGCTCAAATACTAAATTTCCTGTATCAAACACCCAGATGAAAGCGTCACCGCAAATAAAAGACAACTTAACCGTTTTTAATTTCTCCGGCTCAAAACTTTCCACCTTCCTTGGAATATGCTCCCCCACCAAAAAAGGACTCTTTAAAAATCTTTTTTGTTTATTTTTATTCTTTAGTTTCGGAATCCTTTTATATGCCCATGTGCTAAACGGCGAGTTTGTATCCGATGACCATCCTTTTTTGGTCAATAATTATGCCATAAGAGATGCCAGGGATTTACACACGATATGGGAATCTTTTCCAACAAGGTTTTTATTAATGTACTCTTACGCGCTGAATTTCGCCTGGGGAGGATTAGACGTTTTTGGATACCATTTGGTTAATATTATTATTCACGTCCTGAATACCTTTCTGGTCTTTCTCCTGACCCGGGAACTTTTGACCGTCTCCGAGGCTCAGGTCCCTGAAATCCCCCACAAACTTCTTTTCTCCTGCTTCACGGCGCTTATCTTTCTTTGTCATCCCATACAAACTCAAGCCGTTGCTTACATCGCCCAAAGGGGGACGTCCTTATCAGCTTTTTTTTATTTATTAACGATTCTTTTCTACATAAAATCCCAAAAAGACAAATTCTATTATTACTTATCCGTCGGGGCAATGTTTTTAGGGGCTATGTCAAAAGGGAATAT
>JAGOJP010000049.1 GCA_017995055.1 Candidatus Omnitrophota bacterium | reverse complement strand
TTCAAGTTTCTGGAAATATTTTATAATAGACAACGGATCCATCAGTCTTTGAACTATGTTACACCCGAGATGGCTGAGGCAGCCATTGCTCTTTAATTAACCTGTCCGTTAAAACGGGGGCATCTCAAGAAGCGATAAATATCTAAACACATAAAACGGCAAAAAAACAAAGCCTAACAGGCATTGCTTTAAAATAGAGTCTCTGACTAATAACGGCGCATAATCTTTAGAGTGTTTTACTTTTAAAAAATGTACCAACCAGAAAAAAGAAAATACAAGGGCAGACCAAATTACAATGAGGGTGGTTATAAAATTGTTATTTTGGTAAAAAAAAATTCCATACAGGAGGAATATACCAGCCAAAACTAAATATGAATTATTGACAATCATTGATTAAATATAACATACATCAAACATCATAACAACAATAACTCGTTGTAAACAATTTGTTCGCAACGGGTTATGCAAACGACTCCCCCCTGTGGGACGAATTTTGCAACAGGCTAAACTCACAAGAGGAAAATAACACATTAGTTTTGAGCTTGGAATAATTGCTCTTCGGTCAGCATATCCTTAAAATTTTTCTCCGAATATGCAAATAATAGCGCCGATTGGCAAAGCTCATCTTGACTTAACTCTTCGACTTTCCTGACCCATTGCGATTCACTTTTAAATAGTTTAGTAAATAACAAATTTCCTGCTAACGCATATTCTGACCGCCTACCATCCATCCATTCCTTTTGAAAAACAAGAATTTGTGCCAAAACATAATATGGTAAAGATTTTTCTAATAACTGCCGAACCATGACTCGTGCCTCTAAAATCGCATCTTTCACCAATGCTTTTGACCCATTAATATCTTGAACATCAAAAGTTAATTGATTAGAGTTTATTAAATTAAAGTCTGCAACATGCTGTTGACCATGAAGCCGAAAGTGATTGGTGAGTCGTTCCTGGGCTTCTTTATTGGGATACTCTTTCCCCCACTCACGCTCATAAAGCTTGAGTTGAACACAAAACAAATTATCAGTATTAATAGCTCCTAGTCTAAACCGCTTAGATGCTTCTTCTTTAAACTCTTCATACAGTATGTAATCATTTTCTAAACTCTCCGCTAAATCTTCAGGAAAAAGTGCAATTTCAGCAGGCGAGGCACTTTCCACAATTTCGTAAATACAATGGGGCAATGAAATCAAATTCCTTCCCAAAATAACCTCTTTATATTCAATTTCTTGGTTTCCGATAGCCGTTTTTATTTTTTCTTCTTTCAAAAGTGGCCGTAAACTCATATTATCGATTGTTTCAAATTCTAAAACGCCTGACTGGATACCGTATTGTGGAGTGAGGTCTAAATAGTGACCCACCGACTTTAAAAACGTCTGCACTTCATCAAAATACTTCTCTCTGTCCTTTGTAGAATTAAAATCAGAAAGATTCCAAAACCTATTTATTATTTCTTCCAGCTGTGCCTTCACCTCATTAACAGCTTTCGGGCTCAAATCCTCAGCTTCAGCTTTATTAAGCCATACCTCCAAACAGGAATAATAATTATTTAAAATTTCGATAATTTCTGTAATTATTTTTTGTGGGGGAGGGTTATTTATCATTATGGTTTTTTTGGATTTATTTTTTGCCTAAGTATAACATATACAAAACCCACCGCAACTTATTCAGTTACAGTGAGTTTGAGAAATAAACTCCCCGCGCACCCCAAAAATCCGGACTTTTCTGTAACTATATATATTGGAAAAAATAATCTAAAGAATAGCAATAATTGGGCAATAATTTATCAAATACCGACTCGCACGAACTTTGCCTTACCAAAAATCCCCTTAAAAGAGTAATAAATCGATAAAACTAATGAGGTCACTCCCAGCAATGGGGCGGCAAAACAAGAAATGGCAAGTAAAAACATATTTTCGATCTTCAATACTTCAAACATGAGATAGTTCAATCCCAAAATAATGCCAACTAGATATATCGCAAGAAAAAAGAATTGAACTCCATACCTCAGAAGTCTTCTTTTAGAATATGCCTTCTTTCCTATGATCGAAGGGATAAAGTATGATAAAATTTCTTTTACTTTATTCCTAGTTTTGGGGATATCCAAAGCCTTAATCCAAGTCTCATAATCTTTCTCTTGCTCTCTATAGATAATAAAATTATTATCCTCAAGATACATCTTTATTTCATGGGGCTTGCCAGAAAAGTTAAATACATTTTTGAAAATATCTGTAATTGCAGGTATAACAAAATCAGTAGGTTTTAGTATCTTATTAATTTTAAAAAATTTTTCTACACTTGCCTTAAAAATTTCATTAACAAAAAACAACAAAAACTCATCATGACAATGAACAATCTGCCAAGCCTCAAATTGATGAAACAATTCTCCTTCCGCATCCAAAAATTTTTTTTCGTTATTATAGGCCTCTAGCATGGGCATTTTCTGCCATTCTTCTACTTGCCCCATAAGACCTTTAAGATTGTCTTCGTTAATTTTATTACATATATAAAATAAATCCATTCCGTCACTAATTCCATATTCCAAGCTGCCCTTTTTAATACTTTCCTGATTATACAAAAAAGCTCCTTTAACAGTTTGAATGCCTCTTTCATCAAATGATTTCTTCATGTTTTCATAGACTTTTTCTGGCCTATAATATTCTTTAAGCGACTTATCGCTCGGATAAAATAAGCCATCGATACAAACTTGGACTAAATCTTTATTTTCGAATACTTTTTGCAAAACTCTGGGAACTGTCTCGGTGGGAGTAAAACCTATTTGTATTCCTGTAAGACCAACTCCAAAATGAAAGGCATTTTCTTCGTTATAGAAGGGTGTTATAACAATTGCTTTCTTTGAAACGATTTCCTTGTCTTCAATAAAATTTATTATTAACTCCACTTCCTTTGACTTTTTATTGATAAAAACGTGTATGAGATAGAAAATTTTTCGCAGGAAATATAATGCTAATATCCATATAACTACTATCAATACAATCTTCATTGATTCCCTTCTTTAAAATAAAAGTTCGGGAAACCATTGAGTGGTTAAGGTTGGGGAAAATTCGAACTTTTTTACTGTTTCATTTGTTGAAATATAACTCATTATATCACAGGATGTAACAAAAGAAAGCCCCGGTTACGATCAAATAACCAGGGCTATAATCCGAAAAGGTTCGGATTTTAAATTGGCTCTCCTGCGAGGGCTCGAACCACGGAACCACATCGTCAGCGATGGGCTATTTCTCATAACTATTTGAAATATTTAAATTTGTGTCAAATAACAAAAAAACAGAGATATATTCTTTATTGTACAAAAAGAAATGAGATCAAAAAACCGGTATCTCTAATTACAGGCTTATGCAGAAAACCACTATTTCTATAAAATATCGAAATCAGAGATATATTTAGTGCCCGATTTTAATGGGGTGAGTTCGAACTTGATCATCTCAATTTCTTTTAATGATGTGGACAGTTTGAATATTGAATTGACAATTTGTCCAACATATGGTATCTTTCAATCATGATAAAAAGAACGCTATCCCCCAAACTGATATCAATTGCCAAAAAATTTCCGGCTGTTGCTGTTACAGGACCGCGTCAATCCGGAAAAACCACGCTGGTCAAGGAAGCTTTCCCCAAGAAACCCTACGTCCTTTTGGAAGACCCGGATACCCGCGAATTCGCGCAGAAAGACCCTCGGGGTTTTCTCGCACAGTATGCCCAAGGAGCCATCCTTGGTGAAATCCAACGCGCACCCGCGATCTTTTCCTATTTACAAGGCATCCTGGACGAGGCAAAAACTCCGGGCTTGTTTATCCTCACAGGATCGCACAACTTCCTGTTATTGGAACAGATCACTCAATCACTGGCAGGACGGGTGGCGCTGCTCTCTCTCCTCCCCTTGTCCTGGCAAGAACTTGCAGACTCAAAGAATGCTTTTGACAACTTTGAAGACCATTTGTTTCACGGCGGCTATCCAAGAATATACGCCGATGAAGTCGACCCAAAAGACCTTTATGCCAATTACGTCCGCACCTACATCGACCGGGACATCCGCCTTCTTAAGAATGTGCACGATCTTTCCGCATTTCATACATTCCTGAAATTATGCGCCAACCGCGTGGGGCAGTTGCTCAACCTCTCCTCCCTTGCTGATGAATGCGGCATCACCCATAATACGGCCAAAGCATGGATATCGGTCCTTGAAGCAAGCTATATCGTCTTTCTGCTTCGCCCCCATCACAATAATTTGAACAAACGATTGGTTAAGACGCCGAAGATTTATTTCTACGACACCGGGCTGGCCGCGTATCTTATTGGAATAACCACCAAGGCCATGCTCTCCCAACACCCGCTTAAAGGCAATTTGTTTGAATGCTTCATGATTTCCGAGATCATCAAGTCGCAATTCAACCAAGGCGACGAATCCAGCATTTATTTCTGGCAAGACAAGCTGGGCCGGGAGATCGACTGTATCATTGAAAATGGGGCATCGCTTGTTCCGATCGAGATTAAATCCGGGAAGACTACCACAGACGATTATTTCAAGAACATCGCCTATTGGTGCGCCCTCGCGAAATACCCCCCGGCAAAAGCCATGATAGTATACGGCGGCAATGCCTCACAACGCAGATCGGCTGGCCATGCCATTGGATGGGCGGAGTTTTTGTCAAAATTACCTCTGTAACCCTTAAAGCCGCTCCTTTCTTTACAAAGTAAGATTCCGCCCGTCTTTGTAATATCAATCACTCAAGACTTTAGAACGCCTCATACTGACCGCATCCCTAAACGACATTTTATAAAAAAACAGCCAAATATTCTCTAATTTTCGCCTTATTCTCTGACTATCTCTCTCTTTTCCTAGTAACTGCCCATAATAAGGGCCAAATACCGACAGAAAAGGCAGTTACTAAAACCGAGCCTAAACTGATGAAATCAGAGATAAAGAGATAGATCTGACGAGGATTTCCTATCTCTCTTTGAAATAGAGATAAAAAGAGTTTTTGAATTGGTAGATTTCTCGTCGAGAAATTGCTATAAACGGAAGAAGCCCGCCGGATTCTCCGACGGGCTTCTATGTATGGCTCCCCCGCGAGGACTCGAACCTCGGACCTATTGGTTAACAGCCAACCGCTCTACCAGCTGAGCTACAGGGGAATGAAATCAGAAATATGACAAATTATAGCCGAAATTCCTGAAAAGTCAACATCAAGTTAGAAATACCCGCGCCCTTGCGTTCAGTGGATTTCCCGCCGGGCGGTCAGGGACATCGTCAACGTCGACATGTCCGCGTACTCGACGGAGCTCCCCACCGGGATCCCCAGCCCGATCCGGGTCACCTTCACGCCTGTCGGCCGCAGTTCGTTGGTGATATGGATCGCGGTCATCTCCCCTTCCGTGTCCGGGTCCGTGGCGATCACCACTTCCTGCACGCCCAAAGCCGCGATCTTGTCCTTCAGAGGCTGAAGGTTCAGGTCCTCCGGCCCGCGGCCTTCCGACGGGGAGATCGCGCCCAACAACACGTGGTACAGCCCTTTGAACACGCCGGTGCGCTCGATCGAAAGCAGGTGCTTGTGGTCTTCCACCACACAGATCATCGAGCGGTCCCGCCGGGGGTCGGCGCAGACGGCGCAGGTGTCCGTCTCGCTTAAATTGTTGCAGTGCCGGCACAGGCGCAGCCCATCCTTGAGTTTTAAAATGCTTTCTGATATCGCCGCGGACTCTTCCCGGGGATTGTTCAGCACCCAGAACACCATGCGCTCGGCGCTGCGGCGGCCCACGCCGGGAAATTTAATGAACTGCTCAATAAGGTTCTCTACCAGTTTGGGGTAAGCCATCGGACCTCGATCCTTTATTCATTATGCCACTTGCTGACCACCTTGCCCTGAAACGTGTCCAGGGCGGTCTGGATCAGGGGCTCGTCCTCAACCATGCGCGCGTTTGTGTCCATCTGCTCGGTCATGACGTATTCCAGCACGACTTTCGCCCGCAGTTTCTCCGCGAAAATATTTTCCACAAGCTGTTTATTGTCCTGCTGCTCCAGCGTCTCCTTGTGAAACGCGTATTCCGGGGCAAACCCGATCGTAAGCCGGTTGCCTTTCAGCTCAATCGGCGAGCCGTCCTGAAGAAACGTCGCCAGCGACATCCGTTTACGCGACACCCCGTAGGTCAACGCGTCCCATGA
Source organism: Candidatus Omnitrophota bacterium (assembly GCA_017995055.1). Taxonomy (GTDB): domain Bacteria; phylum Omnitrophota; class Gorgyraeia; order Zapsychrales; family JANLHA01; genus JAGOJP01. Next base: position 9,350 of record JAGOJP010000049.1, on the reverse strand, counting down.
GCGCCGGATATTGTCCAGATCCAGGGGCACCGATTCCGTCCCGCCTGCCGGCCTATCTTCCAAAGAGGCCTCCGCAGGCGTATCCGGCGCGTCATCCTCCGGCGTGTCCACGGCAATCAGCACTTCCCCTTTATTATTTTTCAGCCCCGGCCCGGAAGGGCTTTTGGGAAACGGCTCCGGCGCGGCAGCCGCCGCCTTGGAAACCGCCTTCTTGACTGCTTTCGGCTGTCCCTCTTGACTCGCGAGAGGCGCGCGGCCGGCCGCCTCCGAGGGTTGCTCCCGGCCCGCCGGCACCGGCTCCTGTTTCGCGGGGCAGCACAACCGGGCAAAAGCAATTTCCAACGGCGTGCGCAGGGTTTCGGTGATCCGGGCCATGTCCTGGGCCCGGATAAAGCTTTCAATAGCGTCGAGAATCTGGTGCAGGCTGAACAGCTGGCTCTGCGCGAGATATTTTTCCTTCACAGCCACCGGATAATCCACCAGCCGGCCCAGGGATTTGCCGCCGATCTTGATGATCATAAGGTTACGAAAATGCTCCAGCAGGTCTTTATATAACTGTTTAATGTCTTTGCCTTTTTCGACGATACCGTCAAAAACCTTTAAGACCTCGACGCAGTTCTGCCCCGCCAGGGCGTCCGCCAGATCAAACAGCAGGTCCACCTCCACCAGCCCGAGCATGGTGTGCACGTCTGCGGATGTGATCCCCCGGCTGCTCAAGGCGCTGACCTGGTCCAAAATGCTCAAGGCGTCCCGGAAACTCCCCTGTGAGGCCTTGGCGATAGCGTAGAGCGCCGGCTGGTCAATCTGGAGCTTCTCCTTCTTGCCGATGGCGGACAGGGCCTCGGCCGTGTCTTTCAGGGAAATCCGTTTAAAATCATAACGCTGGCACCGGGAAATGATCGTGCCGGGCACTTTGTTAGGATCGGTAGTGGCGAAAATAAATTTCACGTGCGCCGGGGGCTCCTCCAGGGTCTTCAAAAGCGCGTTGAAGGCCTCGGAGGTGAGCATATGCACCTCATCCACAATATAAATTTTATACCGGCCGTAACTCGGCACGAACTTGACGTTTTCCCGCAGGGTACGGATCTCATCGATGCCCCGGTTGGATGCGCCATCGATTTCCAGCACGTCAAAACTGCTGCCGGAGGTGATCTCCTTGCACGCCGGGCATGTGCCGCACGGGGTCAGCGTCGGCCCGTTAACGCAGTTTAAAGACTTCGCCAGGATGCGCGCGCAGGACGTCTTGCCGATGCCGCGGGGCCCGCAAAACAAAAACGCGTGCGCCAGCCGGCCGCTTGTGATGGCCTGCTTGACCAGGTCCGTGATGTGCTCCTGCCCGACGACTTCATCAAACGTGCCGGGACGATATTTTCTGGCTAAAACAAGATAAGACATAATTGAAGGTAAAAAACGGCTCCTTGGCCGCCCAAATGGAATGCCCTATTTTATCACCAAAACATGGTTTTCCAAAATCATTTCCCGGCAAATCACGGGGCACAAACACCTCCGCGGTCTTCGGGGGACGGAAAAACAAGACAGGATAACGGTCAGGCGGCTTTCGCTTTCGGCCCGCCTTTTTGAGGCCCGGGGCTGTTGGGTTTGGCTTTCTCTTTCGCCTTGTCCTTGGCCTTCTCCGATTTCTTCTTCGGCTGGCCGAAAAAGGCGTCGGGGCTGTTCTTCATCGTCAAAGCGATGCGCTTGCGCTCGAGGTCCACCTGCATCACGGTGACCTCAACGGTCTGGTGCACTTTCACGAAATCCCGCGGGTCCTTGATGAATTTATCAGACAGCTGGCTCACGTGCACAAGCCCGTCCAGGTGAACGCCGATATCGACAAACACCCCGAAGCTGGTGATATTCGTGACCATGCCGGGCAGCTTCATGCCCGGGGTGAGGTCCTCAGGCTTCTGCACGCCTTCCTTAAAACGGAACACCTCAAACTGCTGGCGCGGGTCGCGGCCGGGTTTGGCCAACTCTTCATAGATATCCTCCAAAGTCGGCATCCCCACCGTGTCGCTCACGTATTTCGACAGCTGAATCCTTTTGCGGAGTTCCTCGCCGCGGATCAGCTCCTGCACGCGCACACCCAGGTCGCGGGCCATGGCATCCACAACCGAATAACTCTCCGGGTGGACAGCGCTGGCGTCCAGGGGGTTAATCCCGTCGCGGATCCTTAAGAAACCGGCGGCCTGCTCAATCGCTTTCGGGCCCAGCCGGGGGACATCATAAAGCTGTTCGCGGCTGCGGAACAGGCCGTTCTGCTCGCGGTATTCCACAATGGCCTGCGCGCGGACCGGGCCCAGGCCGGACACATACGTCAAAAGCTGTTTGCTGGCGCTGTTCAGTTCCACGCCCACCTGGTTGACACAGCTGACCACGACATCATCCAGGCTCTGCTTGAGCATGGCCTGATCCACGTCGTGCTGATACTGCCCCACCCCGATGCTCTTGGGGTCGATCTTGACCAGTTCCGCCAGAGGGTCCATGAGCCGGCGGCCGATCGAGATCGCGCCCCGGATGGTGACGTCCAAATCCGGGAACTCCTCCCGGGCCACTTCCGACGCGGAATAAATGGACGCCCCGGCCTCGGACACGATAAGGACATGGATCTCCTGGGAAAGACCGATACTGCGGATAAAATCCTCTGTTTCCCGGCTGGCCGTGCCGTTTCCGATAGCGATAAACTCAATATGGTGCATGTCGCACAAGTCCCGGACCAGGCGCACCGCTTCCTCCCTCTGTAGGTCAGAGCCCAGGGGAAAAATGGTTTCCTTGCGCACCATCTTGCCTTCATGGTTCAGGCAGGCAATTTTACACCCCGTGCGGTAAGCCGGGTCAACCGCCATGACGTTACGGTACCCCAGCGGCGGGGCCATCAAAAGCTGCCGCAGGTTATCGGCAAAAACCAAAATGGCGTCCTTATCCGCCGTCTCTTTGCTCGCCACCCGGACTTCAGTCTCCATGGATAAAGACAAGAGGCGTTTAAACCCGTCCTGGACCGCCAGCCGGACCTGCTCGGACGCCGGGCCGCTGCCTTTCACAAACATCTTTTCCAGAATCTGGATCGCCTCGTCTTCCGGCACGACCACCCGCAGGGTCACAAACTGCTCTTTCTCAGCGCGCCGCACAGCCAGCACCCGGTGTGACGGGCAGGTTTTGACCGGCTCCTGCCAGTCGAAATAATCCTTATAATTCGCCCCTTCCACTTCCCGCTTCTTAATCACTTTAGCGCGGAACTCCCCTTTATCAAAATACAGCTCCCGCATCTTGGCGCGGGCGTCCCCGTCTTCACTGACCCACTCCGCGATAATATCCCGCGCACCGGCCAGGGCTTCCTCGACCGAGGCCACTTTCAATTCTTCATTGATGTATTTCGCGGCTTCCTGCTCCAGGTCCTTAAGCTCCTGTTTGAAAATAAGCTCGGCCAGCGGCTCCAGGCCTTTCTCTTTGGCGACCGTGGCCCGGGTGCGGCGTTTGGGCCGGTACGGGAGATAAATATCCTCCAGCACCGCCAGGGTCTCGGCGGCGAGGATTTTTTCCTTCAGTTCGTCGGTGAGCTTGCCGCGCTCTTCCAGGGACGACAGAATCGCCGCCCGCCTTTTATCCAGCTCGCGCAGCTGATGCAGGCGGTCGCGGATGTTGGTGATCGCCGATTCGTCCAGGCTGCCGGTCACTTCCTTGCGGTAACGGGCGATAAACGGGACGGTCGAGCCTCCATCGAGCAGTTCGATCGTCGCCTGGATCTTTTTAGGGACAATATTCAATTCGCCGGATATTTTATCAACGTATTGGTCGATCATAATAACCTTGTTTTGTTAAATAAAATTATAGAAATGATATAGAGGGACGGGCTAGAAATCCGTCTGGGGAAAAAAAGGAAAGGTAAGGATGTCTGTCTCAACATAAACCTTTTAAAAGACTTGTGTTACAACAAACCGTCCCAAAACTTACTATTCATTACAACGACGTTACAACTCAACCAAACCGCTTTTGCTTTAGTAAAGCACCCCGGCTTTAAGGCCGTATTCCGTGATCTCATGACCAGCCACCTGGTCAATGACGGGTTCATCGGAACACGTGTAATACCAGATGGCGCCCGTCCCGTCAGACCGGAACTGTTCAATATCAGACTCATCAATCTTCCAGAAACGAATAAACGGTTCCACAAAAAAGTCCATCTCCGAGGCCGAATGAAGGAACTTAACAGATGCCCTCCAGCCATACCCTTTGTCATGGGTAAATTCCATGGCGTTGGGGATATGGGTATCCCCTCCGGTGTCAACCAACAGCTCACCCAAGTCCTCATAATGCCGGGTGGACCGCCCCTGCAGAAGGAAATTAAATTCAGCGTTCAGCTGAACAGCCCAGCGATTGTGCAGCGGACGGTGCAGCTCAACCCCAACCGGGATATAAATATATTTCAACTCTTCTTTCACCCCTCTGGTTCCGTTGGTGTAATAGGAGGAATTGCCGTACATTTCCTGGATAACCTGCGTTTCGCCGGCATCCTTATCCCTTAAATATCTATACCCGATGCCGAGATAAGGCGTGACCCGGGTGTTATTTCCGGAAATAAAATCGACTCCGGCCAACCCCCGGACATCGGCCATAAACGCATCCACGTCCTGGGCCAAGTGCGTGTCCAGCTTAACCACGGTAAGGCTGTCATATTTAGCCAGATCGTCCTCCGGACCGAGATGATAGGTTAGCGCCCCGAACAGCCCGAACAAACTTCCGACCCGGCTGTTGCCCCCCTCGGAATCAAAATCGTAATAAAAATTTTCTGACCCAAACTCCACAACCATTTTTTTACGGTCTCTGTCAATCACGGACACAGGAACGCTGTCGTCGTCATAATTCCAGGCAGACCTGTCCATTTCCATGGCCGGGTCTTCTTCCATATCAAAATCTTCTTCCGTTAAAACACTTGATCCCGCCTCAGCTTGAGCTGGTTGCGCAACGGCTTTTTCCGGCGGGACCGCCGCCTTCTGAACGCCTTTTTTCTCCAACGTCACCCCGCCCTCCGCATCAAGAGTCACGCTCACGCTCTTGGGATTAGCGGAAGCCTCTGGTTCTTCTTCAAGGTAGCAGACGTCATTCCAGGTGAACGCGCCCTGCCGGCTCTTCACTTTTGAAATACAGGACAGCTCTTTATCAACCAGTTTAGCCCGCTCGTCCGCTGTGGTTTTCGCGAAAACCGCGGAAGAGGTTATCAGCCCCAAAGCCATAGCACAGCAGAAAAATGAAGCTGTTTTCTTGTAATTAAGGATGTTCCTCATGATGAATTTTGTCCTTTATCTAAAATTAAATGTCCGGTGGTTTGCTTTATTTCTTATGAGGGAAATAATACGTCACCCCGAGCATCGCGGCAAAAGATTCCCAGTTCGCGGTATTAAAGGGGCACTCCCCTGACGACCCGTCCGAATAATGTGTCCGATCAATCCCATCCTCTGAATCCCAGTCTTGCAGGTCAAAAGTCAAATTCAATGATAAATTCTCGGTAAAGGCGTAATCCCCGCCGAAAGACAACACCCGGCCGTACGCGTCGGCAAAATGCTCAAAGCTTTTCGGGTGGGCGAAATCCGTTCTCAAGTTCCAGTTCCCGTAACCGTAATAATCAGCCCAATGGTACTCAAAACGGAGGAAAGCGGTAAAATCCTTGCGCATCGCCTTCAAATCCACGCCAAACCACATACTTTCCCATTCTGTTTTATATGTGCTGTCCAAACCGGAAAACGAGCCTGTTGCCGGGATAACCTGATAGCCGTTGGTCATCTTTAAATTCTGTTCATGATAGGAATAGCCGCCTAAAAAAGTCAATTGCATCTTCTTAAAGAAGAAGTCTTTCGGCGGAACGTCAAAATAAAGGCGGTACCCGGCACCCAAAGAAAAGTCATTGACGTCGTCCCCGTTAGAGTCATTCCTTGACCGGGAAAATTCGTAAGTGCGGAAATCCCCTAAATAATCGGAATCCTGGTTTGTCCCGTCATAAACATCGCCATAGGCATACATCCCGTCCAGGACAAAATGATCATAAAACACCAAGTCCCCGCGGCCCTTGAGCTGAATGCTCTCCACGTCATCCCAGGTCAATTCCGAAAGGATATTGGGCCCCCCGGGATAACCGATATTCCAGACCAGGTCATCCTGCCTTAACCCGTAACCGACATTCAGGCTGCCTCCGGAAAACGGCTTTGAGTTTTCATCCGGGAACAGGCCATACCGGCTGGCATAAGAATCCGGTTCTGCCGGCTTATTTTCAACCAGCCCGAACAAAACGAATTCACTCTCCCGTTTTGAAGTTGTGGTGGATGAATACGGGTTATTTCCGCTGGGAACGGCGTCCTCATCATTATCATTCAAAGACAGCTGATATTCAGCAGCACTGCCGGAATTATAAGGGGTATCGCCGGCTAAGCCGGAAAGGACCGCCCCGGACGCGTTTCTGGCCTCTGACACGTAACAGACATCGTTCCACTCATACTCTTTATTCGCGGCTTTAGCTCTCGATATACAATCCAACTCTTTTTGAATGGCGGCGTTTTTGTCATCCAAAGACATGCTTTCCGCCTGACTCCCGGCTGGCCAGGCCCCGAGGATGACGGCTGAAAAAATAATAGAAAGAATTTTGCGGGTCAAAACAGAAGTACGCTGAGAAATCATGGATCTATACATCCCTTTCTTGTTACAATATGGATTAAGTATACAACACAACCTGATAAAAATGCAATACATTTTAAAATATTGCAGAAAAAAGCCGGGATATGCAGGTCATTTCGCTTGTCAACCGGGACACGGACTTTAAGGGGAACAAGCGGGATATAATCCATAAGTTATTATTTTATAAAAATTTATAGCCAACGCCCCATCCACCCCCTGACTTTTTCTCTTGAAAAACATCTTAAAACAACCCGGGGCCCAAGTGGTTGATAAGACAAATATAAAGAAAAGGACTATTCTTAAAATATAATACTTTTCTTAATTTTTAAACTATTTTTTACAAATATTTCTTCCCCTTAAAAACAGGGCTTCAGAAACAAGCCTAATCAACGGGTAACAACTCTTGGGGGCCTGGCATTATTGTTCAAAAACAAGCTCACCCTTCTGATTATACCGCCGGATTTGCACAACCTTATCCTCCTGATACACCCGCTCCACGGATTTGGTGCCGTCAGGATAATATTCTACTTCAGGCCCTTCCTTTATATTGTTCACATAGGTTGTTTCTCTCTTTATAACTCCATTTTCATAATATTCCCGGCTCAAGCCGTTTAAAATATCATCTTTAAATATGGTTTCCAGGCGGACCTGCCCTGTTTTTGGAAAAAACAGCTTTACATCGCCGTCAATAAGGTCATATTTATAATGGGCCTGTGCTGAAATGCTGCCGTCCTCGGAATATGTCTCCACCCATTCATTACGCTGACCGTTAATATAAAACGCCTTCTTCTTTAATATCCCACTGGGGTAATATTCTTTCAGCACACCTTCCAGTTGGCCTTTATTATACTTCATGGTAGTTTTCCATGTCCCATCTGAATAAAACTCCCGGCCCAGCCCTTCCCTTAAGCCGTTTTCATAGTGCCACAAAGCTATAACATGACCCTTTTCGTCATATAATTTTTCCACTCCGTGCGGCTTACCCTCCTGATACCCTTTAAAAGCCTTGATAACGCCATTATCATAATATTCTTTGACAATACCGTGCAACTGGCCCTTCGTGTAAGGTTCCTCGCTTTTAACCTGGCCGTTTTCATAAAATTCCCGAACCACACCGTTAATGACATTCTTATTAAAAAGGACTTCTTTTTTGATCGTTCCGGAAGCATAGTATTCGCGGAAAACACCATCCTTTTTGCCCCCGGCATACGTGCCGCTCCCAAGCAACGGCCCCTGATGATCATAATATTTATAATCACCGTTGGCCTCCCCGTTCTCATATGTCACCAGAGACTGCAATTGCTTGTTGGTGTAATATTCCTTCAATTCCCCGTCAATCAGGTCATTCTTATAGTTCCCCTCCATCTTAAGCACCTGGTCTTTTTCGTAAAAAATCCTGAACGGCCCGTTTTTCATGCCGTATTGATATGTGACTTCCGATTCCACCGACCCGGAGGGATAAAATTTCTTGTTAAGGCCGTCCTTGATGTCTTTCCCGGACGCGGGATCCAAAGCAGGCTTATTCATGGGAAAATCCTGAATAAGCTGCGCCCACGACGGACGGGGCGTTTCAGAGGAATAATACGCCAACCCGGCACCCACAATAATCATCAAAAATAATAAAACCAGGGTTTTCATAAAAAATCTAACTCCTCTCTTCATGCAAAAACAATTCCTTTCCCTGGGTTTTATCTACTATACTAATCTTTCTACTTTAAATATAAAAGAATATTATGTCAATACGACAGATATGCCCAAACCCTGACACTAGCGGGACCTCCTCTTTTGCCCAGAACGTCATACACCACGCCCCAGCTGTTAAAAACTTTGCCATATAAGCGGGTTAACGGAACCGCCCGGGTCAGATCCGCCTCAGCACGGGAAAATTTTTTCTGCCGGGAAAACAGCACTCCCCGGGTGTAAGGGGTTATCCAGGCGATGCTCCGGGTCGCCCCAGTTCATGAACTCAAAATTCATGGCCGGGGCAAAAAGCCAGACGACAAAAGTGAATACCCGAAAAATGACAATACCGGGGTTATGGAAAAAGGATTGCAACCGCATGAAAGACAGATATCCCCAGTTCGTTAACGGCCTGTTTCATCAAAAAAACAAGGAAACCAGATGCACTTTGGTTTCCTTGTTAAAATGCGCCATCGCTTTACGCCGCGGGAGATGTCTACCACCACTCCACCTGGGTTCCGAACGTATAACCGTTTGTGTCCTGTGCATAAGGCGCGTCGTCCGGAGCAGCTCCGACAAGCCCCTTAAACGCGTCACTCCAATGCGCCGTGGTTGAAATTTTCTGAAATCCGGAAAACATAATTCCACCTTATTAAAGAAGGAATAGAAATGGGATAACCCGAGAGCTGGCGCTAAATAAATCTAACTTTAAGAAACCATTTTACACGTTTTATAATTATAACAAAATAAATTAGTTATAAAGGTAACAAATACTTTTTAAAATGCCGGCCTAAAAAACTTTAAAACACCAGGAAGCCCCGGGACAACGGCCCCCCCCAAAAAAATAACCCTGTCCGGGCTGAAGAACAGCCCGAACAGGGTTCGACTTTCTGCTAAAAATGGCGGCTCGAAGTGGACGCCAGGCGAACTACACAACCCCTTGAAATAAGCCTACTTGTGAAACTCTACCGGAAACGTAGCATGGGGGCTTTAATATCACTAGGCGAGCC
>JAGOJP010000048.1 GCA_017995055.1 Candidatus Omnitrophota bacterium | reverse complement strand
GCCGCTAAAGAACTGGAATCAAGCCCGCCGCTTAAAAATAAGCCAATCCGGGCGCCGGCATTAAAACGCCGTTGCGTGCTTTCACACAGCACATGGAAGGTTTTTGGGCTGTAATTTGTCTTTTCCGTTTGGCCCGCCCCCCTCTTCTCTTCGTTGAATTGGATGTCCCAATAAGTCTCTAAAGTCAGGTCGGTTTGTTTCAATTGCAGGAATTTCCCGGAAGGCAGGCGATGGATCCCTTCTAGCAGGGTGTGGGGGCTGGGGACAAAGCCGTAGGCAAAATATTTCGGCAAAAACCGGCTGTTAAACGACGGGAGTGATCCCGACATCTTGACGATGGTTTCCATGTTTTCGGCAAAGAACAAATATCCCTGTTGCCAGGCATAATATATTTTCCTGGGCTGGAGTTTCCCGTTGAGCAAATAAAATGTTTGCCGGGGAACGTCATGAAGGGCGAGGGAAAAATCCCCGTTGAACCGGGTGAAACAGGTCTGATTCAATTTTTGAAAAAGAGAGGCGACCAAGCGGGCCTGGCATATCCGGGCGCAAGCCCGGTCGTGTTCCGGTAAAAGCGGCAGAAGTTCCTGCGCGTTATAAAGGATGCCGTTAAATAACACACAACACCCCGGGATTTCACAATAATCCCCCCTCTCCCCGTCAGGGGCTTGAGAAGAAAGAAGGACATGCGGGTTTTCAGCAGAACCCTTCCGGGAATGATTTTTGACGTGTGGCGCGAGTGCGTTCAGACGATTCCTGATGTCTGACGTGAGTAGCTTATCCCAGGAAACGGTTCCGTAAAAAGGGGGCATATTCCAATCCTTATTTTATGTTGTTGACGGGACGCCGCCTGCCCCCTGCCGTCCCCGGGAGAGCAAAAAACAAAGGAGCTCACTGATCATCCTGAAACTCCAGGTCCAGTTGAACAGATAAAAAAGGGAATAATTCTTTATGTGAGGCCAGAGGTACCCCGGCCTGAAAAAAAAGCTCCTGTAAAATTCTTTCTGAAGGATTTTTAATTCCTGGTCTGTTAACCGGCTTACATTGACAAGGGGCCGAAGGTAATGGTGCGGCGCGGCAGACAGGTCGGGAATTGCGCCGTAGCGTTTGTAATCCTGCGACCCGGGATAAAGCGTGAAGTTGTGCACCTTGATAAAATCCGGCTGTAATTCAAAAGCAAGCTTGATGCTCTCGTCTACATCCGCCCGGGTTTCCTGAGGGTTCCCCACCATAAACAAGGCGCAGGTCGCGATGCCGATGGCCCTCGCCTGCCGGAAAGTTTCCCGGGCCAGGGAGTTCCAGTCACGCTCCCGGGAACTTTTGTGCAGTAAACGGATAATTTTTGCGGAACCGGATTCAACGCCGAATAGGATAAGAACGCATCCGGCCTCTTTCATGTCGCGCAGCAATTCAGCGGTCACTTCGTCAATCCGGGCGTGACAGGTCCAGTGGATGTTTAATTTTTTGCGCCGTATTTCAGCGCAGAGTGAACGCACGTGTTCGGGATCTCCCGTAAAATCGTCATCTTCAAACACAATGATGTTGACGCCTAATCTTTGCAGGTTTTCAATCTCCTGAAGGATATGCCCGGCCGGCCGCATCCGGAGTTTCTTCCCGTAACTTTTCCTGACAGACGGAGAGCAAAAGGAACAGCCGTGCCGGCATCCCCGTGAACTGGCGACATAACCCGGCCGTATTTTTTTAGGAAGCCGCAAAGGGTAGCGGTAAGGATATTTTTTAAGATCACGCCTGGTCCACTCCAGGATAGGCAGGGCGCCCGGGTCGGGCACCAGGCACCCCTCCTGGTTTAAAGCGGAAATCCCGTACAGCGGAATAACGTCGGCTTTCCCCCTCTCCTGAACACGGGCCATCAAGCGGCTGAGTTCCAGTTCAAACTCCCCCTTCAGGATCACATCAAAAAGGCCGGTTGTGTTTGCATAAAACAGATGACGCTCGCTGACGTCAGAGCCGACGGCGACAATAAAAATATCCGCATGTTTTTCCCGGATACTTTTGCACAGCGTCAGCCCTTTTTCACTGGACGGCGATGCGATCTCAACGCACACGGTGTGAACCGGCCATTGCTCAATCATAGCCAAGACCGCTTGATCCGGCATAGGCTCAATCAGGCCATCCACAATCCTGGTTTTGAAATGGCTGTTTTGTTCCAGAAGGGCCTGGGCGTATTTCAGGGGCAGCGGCGGTGGGTGATGCAGAGGATGGTCAATTTTTTTCCTCTGTGCATATCCGGCACGGATTAACAAAATATGATGGCTGGGGCTCATCAATCCACCTCCCTTTCTGTCCTCTGGGCCCCATGCCTCTCTCCTTGGCTGCTCACGACCATGGCGGCAAACGGGATGAGCGGCAGCACATACCGGGGTAAGCTGTAGGTGCTGGCAAAAACCAGGGAAAAATAAACTAATCCTATGCATGAGTAAAACCGTTCTTCCCGGTCGTTTCCAAAAACAAAGAGCGCCGGGAACGTGAACACGGTCGCTCCTAACGTCCAGGCGAGAAAGCGGATGCTTTGGTTAAAATCCGGCGTCGGGCGATACACGACGTCCTGCGGGTATATCCTGGGGAGTAAGGAAAAATAGTCCAGACGATTCAGATGCTCTATGAACAGGCATTTTATATACGTGCCGGTATCCCCGGTGATAACACCCATCAACAAGATGCCGGCCAATATACCGGCAACAATCCGTCCATATCCGGCCAGCAGGGCCCGGATTTCCCTTCGTCTCTCTTTAAAAAATATGAATAAAGCGCCGATCCCCAACACAATAAAGAAGATTCCATAAAATCTTGTCAGGGTCGCGCTGGTAGCCGCAAGCCAAAAAGCAATTTTATTTTTCCTGAGGAGAAAGATATAAGCCAGAATAATCTGCAGCAGGAAAAAATGTTCCACATACACAAAGACAGCCGGTTCTTTGAGAAGAAAAAAAAGATAGGCGAACATAAGCCCGGCACAGGTTACAAAACGTATTGGGGAGCGCCGCGGATACCCCCGGGCCAGAACAGAGCTAAATATCATAATAATAAAACTGACAGACAACAGAGACACAGCCGCGAAGCTTTCCCCGAAAAGTAAAATAGCAAACAGGGCCACATAAGGATACAGCGGGGTATCCGTAAAAACATAGCCGAATTTATCAGCATATTCCAGGTCCCAGTACGGTAAAAGATGGGTCCGAAGACTATGCGCCAGGCCGAAAGCTTCAAGAGAATCCGACTGCTCTCCCAGGGGAATGGCCAGAACCGTTTTGGGGTCATATTGATAAGCCACAGGGGCTCCGTTAATAAGGGCCCGGCCTGAAGTCAGGAGGAACAACGTGGCCAGAAGAATCAAAACACAATATGGCATAAGAGCTGACAGGGAAAACACCATATTCCCTGGGAGCTGTTGGGTTGGATGGCGGTGTCTTTTCCATAATAGCGATATGAGTTCTAAGGCTGTTATCAAAATGACAATCCACAGAAAATTATTCCTGCACAAAATGCCGCCCCCCAGGATTTTATAAATCGAGCTCCCCAGGATACAAATCCCGATACTGGAAAAAAACGCGGCTGTCAGGAATCCCGGGAGATCATTGTGCAAGCGCTTAAAATGCAGACATAAGATCCCGCCGGGGATAAAGAAAATCATTATAAACCCGCAGCCAAAAATTAAAAAACTAATTATGACGGTTAATAATGTAAGCTGCTCGGGAGGGAAAATATAAACTTGTGAAAATTCTGAACGGGAAAGGAACGCCAGAACATGCGTTCCTAAGACATACATCCCAAAAATAAGACCGCACATCCAAGCCAGTTTTGGGGTTGCTAAATTAACTTTCATATTGATTCGGCCCTGTGGTTTTATCGGTAATGCTGTCTGATATATTCCTGTATTTTTAACGTTTTATCCGGCAAATTTTTATCCATATAGGATTGGGCAGTTCGATTAAGTTCAAAAAGCTTTAAACTTCTTCTTGGGACAGCACAGAGCGCAGGGAAGTAAACAAAATTTAAACTGTTCACTGTCAAATAAAACAAGATGGCCGGTATTATAACATATTTAACGGGCGTATAACGACGAGACATATCTAAAAGCCACGCTGCCCCCAGGATAACTCCCGGGATGACGGCAACAATAGCCCACCAGAAATTATCAAGATGAAAGTTTGCTCCGCCTCCGGATCTGGCCTTCACCAACGAAAAAAATATAAAAATAAACCCAAAAATCCATCTAAGCAAATTAATAAATTCATTCTTCTCCCGGTTTATGAAGCATGTCGCCCCTGTTAAACATATCAATCCCATAAGCCAGTTACAAAAAGGATATTCATACGAAACCAACTGCATCAATGTGGCGTCATCAATATTGCGCAAACAGAATACAATGATTTCCCCCAAGAACAAGGCGAGAGGAATAAAACTGAAAAAGAAAAAATCGGCTTTGTCAGCATGATAATTAAAATCGGTGTATTCATGCACCATGTCCCAGTAAACGCTGGGAAAAACGGTTAGCCCCACGACAAGAAGAAATAGACAAATTTTCCTTGTGGAGAACGGGTAGGGATCTTTTTTGTTGATTAACAAATGAAGAAGAAGACCTGGCAGCATGGTAAACATTGTTCCTTTGACGAGGCCACCCAGTCCCATCATCAGCCCGGAAAGGAGAACAAAATATCCTTGCCCGTTACGCAGGGCTTTTTGGATAAAAAAAAGCGTCATAACGACAAAAAATATTAAAAATCCGTTTTCATCAACAATCCTTGTGAACCCGATGTGAAGCTGGCTGACGGCCAACAGCAGAAGAGAGAACAGGGCCGTTTCCTGATCCAGGGATTCCTTGACCAAAAGGTACAAAAATAGTAATGTCAAAATGCTGAAAATTACAGAAAGCAGGCGGGCTGACAACAGGAGATCGCCTTCGGCCATTATGGCGGCCTTTATAAGATAGGGCAACAGCGGACCGTTATGTGTCTTGGTGTCACCGAGAGGAAGATTGAATTGCCCCGGGTTAAAATTGATGTGTTGAGCAAATTCAAATTTTATAGGCTCATCAGGGGCTATCGGCACATTGACCGCTCCCTGCCACCGCAAGTAAAAAGAAAAAACAAGAATAGCGCCGCAAAGAATTATTTCAATTTTATTATTGGGGAATATTTTTTTCATGCCAGTAGATTTATGTTAACAAATTTTTAACACTATTTATGGAATGGGCGACATACAATATTTCTTCTTCTTTCAAATCCAAAGGCAAATTAAGAGTCAGGATACTGCGGGCGGAATTTTCAGCGATAAGGTTCTGGCTCCCCGTTAGCCCCGAACAGTCCGAGGCGTATTGTAAATTCGTATCAATGCCCCGAGCCAGCAAGTGCCGGTAAACAAGATCTTTATTTTTCGTTTTCAAGGGAATCATAAAATAGCACGGGTCAGAACCAGGCGGATTGTGCTGTATCGAAATCGCCGGATCCAAACGGGCAATTAAACGACGAGCGGCGGTTTTACGGCTCTCCACATTCCTTTCAATTCGCGTCATTTGCATTAAACCTATCAACGCCTGCATATCGTTAAATTTCCTTTTGCCTTGGGGAAACACGGATCGGCCAATTTTTTTATAAACTTCTAGTACATCAAGACCGCACAAATTTAATAACCGGCTCAAGGGATGCACAAAAACGCCATAAACGGCTCTTTGCGTGACAAGAGCATATAAATATGTTTTTAACCGGGATAAAAAAGTAAATCCGATGGGCTGGACAGGATAATGTGACAATTCGTCACGGATTCTGGCGCCGAGGGATTGATCATTCGTCACGATCATCCCGCCATAAGACGTATTAAGCAATTTGCTCCCTGTAAAGCTAAAGAACCCGATATCGGAAATTGTCCCGGCGGGGATATTATTATAGCGGCTGCCCAGCGCCTGAGCAGCATCTTCAATCAGGAAAAGGTTGTGCTTCCGGGCAAAATGAGCGGCTTGAGAAATGTCACAAAGTTGTCCAAAAAGATGTGTCGCAATTATGGCCTTGGTCCGTTGAGTGATCTTGGAAGATATTGCCCGAAAATCCATCTGGTAAGTCTTGGGATCGGCATCAACGAAAACGGGTTCGTAGCCATCCTGTAAAAGGGACTGCGGGACGCCTATAAAATTGTAGGCGCTTAGTAAAATGGCGTCCCCCTTTTTTAACCCTAGGCTTTTAAGAATCAAATATAAGGCAAAACGACCGGAGGATACGGCGATGGCATCCTGGGTTCCCACATATTTTTTAAAACGATTTTCAAATTCTTGAACAAAAGCCCCGCCCTTGATTCCCGGCCGGATTAAAAAGGCCAGGAGTTTGAAAAATTCCGTTTTTGATATCCAAATATTTCGTTTAGGGTATTTTTTTAGCATACGCGTGTGTTTAAAAACAGGTCGTTTTTTTAATAGCCGTTCCTTAAGTAATTGAGTATGGCATTCCCATTCAAGGAAGTTATTAAACTCCATTCAACAATGGCGGCCCCCCAGCACTCCCCGTACGATAAAGGGAGACGCATCTTATTTATAATTTCTTGGCTTGTATGTCCCCATTGCCCGGCCGCTTCTTCAAGAGTAGGGATATAAGGTTTGTTAATGCATGGGCTGATAATCCCGCTGGGCTCCACATTAAAACTCAGCAGACACATATAGCAGGGGATGTCTTTGGGGGAAGGCCAGGACAGCAAATGTTGTAATCCAGCGACAGAATTACGGATTGCCCCCCCTCTTTTTTTTATTGAAATAAGATGTTTTATAGTCGCTCTATATTTGTCTACGGGGGGCAAAAAGCTGGCTGGCGTTTCAAAATGAACGTCCCATGCTGTTGCCGGCTGAAACGACACCTTTATTTTATTTTTCTGACAAATAGCGATGACGTCATCAGCGACAGCCAGGTTGTATCGGGAAAGAACGCAATCAACCGCAACGCGAATATTATTTGCCAGGCACAGGTGTATAGCTTTTATAACTTTTTTATAAGATCCTTTTCCTCGGGTTTGATCGTGAATTTCTTCGGGCCCGTCTAAACTTAATTTAATCCTATCGGCATGAACGAGGTCATGAATTCTTTCAGGCAGTAACGCGCCATTTGTACTCACCGTCACATAAATTTTCCGGCTTTTTGCGTGTTGAACAATGAGGGGAAGATCCTGACGCAACAGGGGTTCCCCGCCGGAAAAGGCAATCCATCGGGTTCCCAGCCGGGCAAAACTATCAATCATGTCACAAACTTGTCGGGCAGGCAATTCCGATATGGGGGTGTCCGGGATCCCGCAATAAGCACATTTTTGATTACACCGATACGTTAGGGCCCAGTGAATCGCAAGGGGGTGACGGACATGAAAAATTCTCGCATTTAAAACATGGCCAGCCATGATAAAAGCATCTTGCCATTTCATCAGCCCCCCCCTTTCCATAATTTATTTATAGACAGGCCTGTTAAGAAAGCGTTAATCAGCAATGGACATAAATTTTCAATGAAAGAATAAAGAATTCCCGCGGATAAAAGTTGTTCAGCAGGAGCGTATGGAGAAAATAAAAAAACAATAGCGCACTCTCTTTGCCCCAGGCCCCCGAGTGTTAACGGCAGACTGCTCAGCAAAAAGGCCGCGGGGATGAGCAATAATATTGTTTTAAAAGGGATCGCCATATTCAACGATCTGGCGATAAGATGAAAAGTCACCAACTCAACTCCCATATACAAAAACGTGTAAAGGATTATCGAACCGCGCAAGGATAAGGCCTGAAAAACAGGTGAAGCCATTTTTATTTCCTGTGTCCATTTTTTTAAAATATCTCTTTGAAATGAAAGCACATACCCTGCGGGATACGAAAGAATCGCCCCAGGACTGATGTGAATGGATGAAAACAGTATCCCGGTGAGGCTCAAAAAAGCTAAAGCTGTAAAATTAAGAAAATATTCAAAAATAATTATTAAAAAAGAATACTGACAAGGAAAATTTTTTATATTTTTTAAATAAACAGCCGTCATGACAAATTCACCGCTTCGGGCAGGCAGGAAAGTTTTAAAAAGCGATCCACCCCCCTTTAAAAGAATAGTTTCAAAAAGGGATAATGACACATCAAAAGCCGATAAAATTTCGCGACAACGCAATGCGTTAACAAAAATATTGGACCACAAAGACAAAAATAACGCCTGGATAATCAAGAATCGGTCGCAGTTTTTTATCGTTCTGAAAACGGCCGAACTATCGATATGCCAAAACAGAAAAATAAATATAAAAATCGTCAATAAGGAAGAAAAAATCAACCTCGATGTCTTGGAAAAACGTATTTTTATCAAAGGATATTCTCCCCCCTTTTTTCCAGAAAATAGTAATAAGCCCCCAGGAAAGGATATTTATAGACATGTCTGGCTTCCATAAACCATCGGGGATTGTTTTTAATGATATATCTAAAATTTTTATAAAGAATTTCAGGATTCAGGTAAAAACGAAGGTATCCTTGTAATATCATTTTTCTGATTTGTTTTTGATTCAGGAGACAGGTCGCTAATCCTTTTTTTGTCTGGGAGTATAGTTCCGACCCTTTAAAAATCATTAATTGGTTAAATTGGACAAAATAAGGTTTTGTTTCAAGCGCATACCGGATTGCTGATTCCAAGGATTCCCTTGTGTCTCCCGGTAATCCAAAAATAAATTCAACGATGGTGAACAGTTGGATCGTGTTGGCATACCGGATCACCGGGCTTAAAGAATCAACGTCCTTCGGGTTCCGGTGGATGCTTTTTAAAATCATTTTATCCGTTGATTGCAATCCAAAAATTAACGCATCACAGCCGGCGGTTTTAAGAAGATCAAGTTTTTCTTCCCCATTATCTTTAAAATCCGCCGGACAGGCACTGCAGTTGAAACGCAACGGATACTTACGTCGTATGAGTTCCCGGCAAAACGCCCTTAACCATTCTAAATCCGGGAAAAAACGGTCATCTTTAAAACTAATGTATTTTACTTGGCATTGTTCAACTAAATAAGCGATTTCAGCAAAAATATTATCCAGGCTTCTTCGGCGCACTATCTTCCCCCAAACATAAGGGGTAGAACAATAACTACAGGCGTGTCCGCATCCGCGGGATGTCATCATGTGGACGTAAGGCTTTCTCATGCCTAAATAATGGAAATCCGCGTATTGATCCCAATGTTGCCTTATCGGAAACGGAAGCATATCTAAATTTTCGATCAGGGGCTGTGGGCTCGTCTGGAAAATTTTTTCGCCATCTCTATAATAAACTCCTTTTAAAGACTCTCGTTGACATTCTCCTTGGGCATATCTGGCGATATCAAGGATCGTCTTCTCTCCTTCACCGCAACAGACAAACGAACAACCAGCTTGTAAATAGGATTCATAACTGAAATAGTCTGGTCCACCAACAACAATATTCAAATCAGGGTTTAAAAGCCGTATTTTCCGGATAAAATAAATTACAGCATTCCTTATTTTTTCAGAAGAATAAAGGCCGATAAAAAGTGGAGGATTTTTTTTGAATTCTGCAGATAATGATTCGATTGTGAAATTTTCGATTTCTTGATCCCACAATATAACAGAAAAATTATTTTGCTGTAAAATCGCATGCAAATATTGTAACCCGAGTTTAGGAACCGTTTTGAGCAATCCGGTCTGCATGAGTCCTGAATAATCCCTGGAACCCTCTTTACTATCTTTAATATAAAGCAAATAAACTGATTTCATCATGATTAATTTTTACTACAGAAATGACATGAGAAACGAATCATGCCTCGTCTTTTTTGAACAAATGGCGTTTTATTTTTAAAAGTTTACAAAAAATAGAAAAATTTTTAATGTAAAATAAAAAATATTTCCGGAAATGTCCCCCAATAAATCCCGGGCGGAAAAAAAACATTTTATAAAAAAGCATTTGGGCGGCGGAAAATTCCTGGGACGTCATACGGCTTAAGTTAATCCGAGGGATATTGTAATGGTACAATTCCGAAACAGGAGAGTCGGGGAATTGCCCCCGGAAGGTCGCGTAATAACGGGACCCCGGGAACGGGGTGAAATAAGCGACCTGAATAACGTCGGGCTGAAGGTTTTGCGCGAACAGGATGTCGTTTTCCAGTTCCTGTCGGGTTTCTCCGGGACACCCGATCATGAACAGGCACACCACGCCTATGCCGAGCGCTTTAGCCATGGCTACCGCTTCCCGGGTTTTTTCCGGCCAGGTCTCGGGATCCGGGGTCTTTTCGAGGCACTCGAGAATGGGCTTGCTGACGGTTTCGACCCCATAACGTATCAAAAGGCAGCCGCTGTCCCGCATTAAAGTCAAAAGCGGGCCGTCCACTTCATCGACCCGCGCGTGAGCGATCCAACGGATTTTTAGGTGCCGGCGAAGAATTTCTCCGCAAATGGAGCGGACATGCGCGGGGGAATGGGTGAAATTGTCATCGTCAAAGCTGATAACATTGGCGCCTAATTTTAAAAGATGCTCGATTTCATCCACTACGTTGGGGGCTGAACGTCGTCGTATTTCCGTCCCGTAGCTTTCCCGCATGAGTTGAGAACAAAAAACACACCGGTGGGGACACCCGCGGCTGCTTAAAATATGCCCCCAAACAATGCGTTTGGCCACCGGAAGAGGATAAACAAAATGGTATCCGTGCAGTTCGGCCCGGTCGTATTCTGGAAACGGCAGGGCATCCAGATCCCGGACAAGCCATGTTTGCCGGGACAAAGGCGGGTTTTCATAAATGGGTCGTAAATCCTTTAAGGGCACTCCCGCGGCAAATTTTTGAATGAGGCCCACCACCTCCTGCTCCGCTTCCCCGGCCAGTGTAATATGAAATTGCGGATGTTTTTCGCGGAAAATTTCCGTGCCGGCACTGGGCGCGTGGCCCACGGCGATCAGCATGGTCTGCGCGTTTTGTGCAGCGCCCATGCCGCGTAAAAAAGTTTCTGTGACGGATTCGTTCAGGGAGGACACGTCCAATACGATAACATCAGGTTTTATCCGGCGCTGAATACTTCCAATCCCGGCCAAGGTCAGGCTCAAATCAGAAATATGCTGATCAAGAAGCGTGACTGAAAACCGGTCCTCCCGTTTTAAGCAGGCTTCAATATATTTCAGGGTATACGGCGGGCGGTGTCCGATCGGATGATTGGACCGGCGGTATACATCCGGGACGAGGCGCAATAACATAATCCTGCACTTACGGGTTGTTTGAAATGGGGGCGTGAACAAGTCCATCTTTTTAATTTAAACGAGACACTGGCATTCTTTTTTTATGGTTTCCGCGATGAAATTCATTTCGGTTTCGTGCAAATGATGGTATACCGGCAGAACCAGGATGGCATTCGCGATCCGGTCTGCTCGGGGGCAGTTTTGCCTGAAATCACTAAAAATTTTTAATTGATTGCAGTTATACGTGTCCAGGGTTTTTGTGCTGATCCCGTGTTGGAGCAACTTTTTTACTAAAAGCCCGCGCCGGGGAACGAGAAGCGGGTAATTCCAGTACGTGTGTTCTCCCTCCGGCGCTGTTTTCGGGATAAGGACCTCCGGGATATCGTGCAGCCGGGCGTTGAGAATCCGGGCGTTCCAGATCCTCTGCTGCTGGTTTTGTTCCCTGGATTTGAATTGATGCAGGCCAACGACAGCTTGAAAATTAGCGTATTTTTTTTGCGGGACGGCCGTCAGCGGACGGTCTTTTTCCTCGATGAGATAATCCATCAGGTCAAACCCGGCCCGGGAACAGAGAAACTGGACAGGAAAAACCAACAGGCTGTAGAAAGGGCCAAAGCCCATCAGCAACATGATCGTGTTCCTGGCGAGGTCTATCAGGACCTCCCCCCAAGAAGGGTAACGCGTTTGTTGTTCATAAAGACAAACCAGTTTGTCAAAAAGGGTTTGGTTGTTTGTCAAAATCATCCCGCCGCCGAAAGTGGGGATGTCTTTTGTGGCGCCAAGGCTGAAACAGGCCGCGTCTCCAAAAGTGCCGACATACCGGGATCGGAAACACGTTCCCCACGCGTTGGCGCAATCCTCTATGACATATAGGTTGTGTTTGTGGGCCAGGGCCAGGATTCCGTCCATAGGGCAGGCGTTCCCGAAAAGATGAACCGCGACAATGGCTTTGGTTTTCGAGCTGATTTTGGGTTCAATCAGGCGGTCATCCATATTCAGGGTATTTTCATTCATATCGACAAAAACCGGTTTGATCCCCTTGCATATTAATATTTTCGGGAAAGCCGGCATGTTATAAGCCGGTAAAATGACTTCATCCCCGCTCTTGATCTCCAGTGCGTCAAGAAGAAGCGCGAATGCAGAGCGGCAGGATCCGGTGGCTAGGGCGTGTTTCATGCCATACTTTTCGGCGAAGAGAGTTTCGAATTCTCGTGTTTCGTCCCCCCGCCAGAAACGTTTTGTCGCACGGAGGCAGAAAACACGCCCAAGGTCGCGAAAAGTGTTGCAGGATTTTTGCCGGGGGATCGGTTTAAAAATCATATCGTCACCTTGGCGGGGCTGTGTGTTTTGGGGCCGTTTGATAGTTCCGGACCCGGGCTGCCGGATTCTCATTAAAAGCCTTAAAATCCTTTTCCGGCCGCGAATAGGGCTCCTGTTTCCATAACATATCGATAAGCGCAAGCACCTTGCGTTTCAGTTCCAGGAAGGAGCCGATTTTCAACAAATGCTTCCATAAAAAGGAAGGCCGCGCGTAATACGAAATATAGGCCCATCGGGCCAGCTGATCAACCTCCTGGTTTGTCAATTCGGTCCAGGGGCGGGGCAACTCCCGGTCTGTTTCCGTTCCCAGAACCCAGTCGCGCCAGTAGTCTTTCTGCTCCTGGGCGACCATGTCTTTCCAGAGCGGGGTTAAAGGTTTGGCCAGGCATTTGGAAAACTGCACATAATCCAAGTTGAGTTTTTTGGCGAACGCGACCGTTTCTTTGACCGTTTCCCTCGTGTCGCCCGGCGCGCCGACCAGAAAGAACCCCAGGGTCCGGATTCCCAGAGAGGAGCAGGCGGCAATCATGTCCTGGACTTGTTTCAGGGAATATCCTTTCTGGACTCTGTCCAGGATGTCCTGACGGCCTGATTCCAGCCCGAAATATATCCTCCGGCAGCCGGCCTGTTTCATTTCAGAGAGCAATTCCACGTCAACGGTGTCAATGCGGGACCGGCAGGCCCAGATCATGTCCCAATTTTTTTCCTTAATCAGCTGGCAGATTTTCATAACCCGGTCACGGATTCCCGTGAATTCATAATCAAAAATGTCAATTTCCCTGATCCCGTAATGCAAATAACATTCCTCCATTTCCGCCACGACTTTTTCCGGAGAACGGGGATTATAAGGCGTGCGCCCCGCTTCACAAAAGGCGCAGCCGTAAGGGCATCCCAGGGACGTCACCATCACTGTAAAGTTCCTCCGTTCGGTCGGAAATTCGGCGTAAAGATGATTCGGTAAAAGGTGCCTCGCCGGGTTGGGGAAATCGTTAAAGTTGATCTTTTGCGGGTGCGGGGTGACAAGAACTAATCCGTTTTTTTTATAAACCAGGCCGGGCACGGTCGCGAAATCATGCCGGCCGCTTTCCAGTTCTTCCAGCAGCCGCGGAATGGTGTAATAGGCATGTTCGACTACGCCAAAATCTATTTCCGGGTGCGACAAAGACTCCCGGGGGTATACCCGGAGGTTATATCCTCCCACCACGACCGGGACGGAGATACGGGCTTTTAAAAATTTGATCCAGGACAAGGTGTCCTGAAACATGTAGGTCGTCATCATAAAGCCCATAATGTCCGGCTTAAAAGCCTGGACCTGTTGGAAGGTCTCTTCCTGGGAGAGTTTTAAAGTCCGGGCGTCGATTAACTGGACCTGATGTCCGGACTGTTCCGCGATAGCGGCCACCCAGGCCAGACTTAGGGGGGGGAACAGACCGAAATATTTCTGGACGATCTTGAGATTTTCTTCGTGCGCCTTATAGGAGAAGGGATTGAAAATCAGAGATAATTTCATGCCCCCTGCTTTCTGGTAGTATCAGATATCCCTGTCATATCACATCAATATTTTATGGCCCAATTTTTAAACATCCTCATGTTCATTGTATCATAACCCGATGGAATCCTTGAAATCTCCATCCCGGGCAGTGGGCGCTTATCAGGGAGAGTGCAAAGTCTTTTTAAAAATTTTTACGGACGCCGGTTTTATTTTTTTCCTTGTTGCAGCTCCTGAGCGGAAACAATCTTATAAAGCGCGGCCATAACGCCGGTCCGCACAAAAGCGCTTTTATCATTGAGCCCTTGCTCCAAACAGGGAAGCGCCTCGATGTCTTTCCTCTCGCCCATCACCCAGGCGGCGATTTCCCTGACCGTTATGCTGGGGTCATCCTTGAGGACCCGGCTTAAAACCGGTAATAATGGATAACCTTTAAAATCCACTAAATCTTCAAGAGCCCGTTCCCGGATGGCCTCATCGCCGGTTTTTAAAAGGTCCAATAAATAAGGATAAACATAGGCCTGTTCGCCTAAAGCGTTCAAAGCCTGAGCGGCGGAAGATTTTAAAAAAGGATCAGCGTCCCCGGACACGATATGTTTTAAGTCATCTAATCCGGATGTGTCTCCTTGCTCGGCCAAAAGAGCGGCCAGCCATATTTTGACTTCCGGATGTGTCTCCTGAACGAAAATTTTTTTTATGACGTCCGGATTGATTTTTAGGCCGGAATCCTGCAACATATGGGCCGTGTAGATGCGGAACTCCGGGGATGGCTCATAAAGCAGGGCGTCCGTGAGGTAGGCCAGTTTTTCCTTGTCGCCGATCTTATACAGAAGCGCTGCCAGCGCGATCCGATTCAGGGCGTCAGTTTCCTGAGCGAACCGCGTTTCTATGAGGCCTTGGAAAGCCGCATCGGCAAAGGCCAGACACCCTTCTATAGATTGCCTGCGGACCTCAGGGTCGGTGTCGGATATGGTTTGCGTAAGAAGCGTTAAGACCTCCGGGGTTCCGCGGTTAAGCATCCCGGCTATGGCCGAATTTCTTATAAACGCCTCGTCATCATGAAGGTAAATTTCCCAAAGCCGGTCCAGGATATCAGGGTCATCCAGTTCCCCCAAGGCTTCCACGACATTCATCCGCACACGAATATCTTTATGCCTAAGCCGGTTATAAAGCAAGGCCTTGAGTTGTTTTAAATCATGGTGTCCGGTTGTTTGGATATAACTTTGATATTCCAAAAGGGCGGCGTCAGGGATATCTATATCAGAACTATTTATAAATGGCGTTTCCACACGGGGGGCGAGTACTTCAGGGCGGTCTTTAACCGTCATGATTCGGTCGGCAAAAATTAAAAGAAGGCATACCAGAAGGCCGAAAACAAACCTTATTTTTTCTGAAAAATGGTAATTCATCACAGCCCGATTAAAGGAATGTTAAAAACAATTTTTATCTACGGTCTTTTATTATAGCAGGAATTCTTTCCAATCATTTAATTGTTATTTGAATATTAATAATCCTATTTATAAAAAGAGAAATATAAACCACGACCTGATAACTTCCCTGCCTTGATGGACAGGACAACCCCGGTCATCGTTTTAAGTTTTTACTGGTTTAGGTTTCTGGTTTCTAGTATTATAAACATTGTCTTTTCACCGGGTGCTCATGCTCATGGCTGGTCCCCCAGGACCCATCCGGCTTAAAAAAGACGATTGAGTCAAAGATGAAAATCGCATTTTTTTACAAAGGCCGTTACTTTTTGCAGGATGCCCTTGTCACGGAGACCCTTTCGGCGATTGCCAGGGGTTACGGGCATGAAACAGCTCTGATTTACGACCAGGATAGTTTCGGCCTTTCTGATAACATTATTTCTTCTCCCCTCTTTCATAAAATTTTTTCCCGCCCGCAAAAGTTCCT
>JAGOJP010000047.1 GCA_017995055.1 Candidatus Omnitrophota bacterium | reverse complement strand
GAGATCTGTATAAGAGACAACTTCCAGCGGCCGGCGGATATAAGGAAATACTGTCGTTGTCCCAATGCTGAAATACAGATCAAACCCTTGTTCCATCTGCGCTATCATAGTCGTCACCGCCGCGGGAGGCAACATTTCGCCGAACAAGACCACGTCCGGGCGCATCTTATGCCCGCACCGCCGGCAAAGAGGCGGAATCGCGATCCCGGAAAAATCTCGGACGTCCTGTCGAAACCCGCACGAGGCGCACAAAACACGGTGAATATTGCCGTGAATTTCAATAACATTCTTCGAGCCCGCGTCCCGGTGAAACCCGTCGATATTCTGCGTCAAAACCCAGACCCGGGGCCAGCGGCGTTCAATATTGGCGATGACCCGGTGCGCCGGGCTAAAGGCCGCGCCCCGGCACCGTTCTTCCAGTTTCACGAGATATTTCCAGGTCACCTCCGGGGAGCGCTGTAAAGTCACACCGGCAAGCGCGGTTTCGATCGGGATCCCGTCCTCGGTCAGCCGGTTGTTGTACATCCCTCCCAACCCCCGGTACGTGGGGAGCCCTGACTCGGCGGATATCCCCGCTCCGGTAATAAACAAAACGCTTTTCGCCGTTTTTAAAAACCCGGCCGCCTGCTCAAGCGCGCGATGTTGCGCCAAATTTTCCTGCATAAATTTTCTCTCCCCCCGGGAACATCACGCCATCCAGCCATCATCCCCAGCCCAGAAAACTCCGCACGGACAACCAGAGGGCTTGAAAATATTCGACAGCGGCGGGATCTCGAAGTTTAAGTGTCCACACATGTTCCCCCCATCCGATCTGCGCTAAAACATACCGGCCCAATGCGAGCTGTCCGATGGCCGTCTGCCCCACCGCTATCTGGCCAAGAGCCAAGGCATAAGTCAACGCGACTTGCGCGATAGCCGTGGCCCCGACCATAAACTGACCCAAGCCGAACAGCAGGCCGACACCGACCTGGGCGACAGTAATCAGACCAACCCCAAACTGCCCGATGGCGATCACGCCCCTGGCGACCATGAACCGGCCGCTCTGCTTGTCGCGGCCAAAAGCGATATGCACCAGCGGCCAGTCTCCGATCCGTTGGGGGCTCTTCCACTCAAACCCGTAATATCGCCGGACCGGATGCCCGCACCGCGGACAAAGGCCCGCCGCCGGGCTCAAAAGATTATCACACTGCGGACAAGGCACAAAATGTTTGTTTTCCATAAAGATATCCTCATGCAGGGGCGGCGACCGCGGCCCGATCGGTTTATAAATGCTCCACGGCCAGAGACGCGAGCTTGGACCGCTCACTCTGGGTTAAAAGAACATGTCCGAATAAATTAAATTTTTTGAGACGCTCCACCACGTACGCCAGGCCATTGGAATTGGCGTCCAGATACGGGTTATCAATCTGGGCCGGGTCACCGGTCAGGACAATTTTTGTCCCTTCCCCGGCGCGGGAAATGATCGTCTTGATTTCATGAGGCGTCAGATTCTGCGCCTCATCCACGATAAAAAATTGATTCGGGATGCTCCGCCCGCGGATATACGTCACCGCGTCAATCTCGATTAACTCCGACTTATGCAAATTATCCAGCGTCAGGTCGCTGGTCGACCAGTCTTTATTTTGAGCATTCATGGATTGTTTGAGCAGAAAGACCAGGTTATCAAAAATCGGCTGCATCCAGTAATTGAGCTTTTTCTCTTTGGTCCCGGGGAGATACCCCAGGTCTTTGCCCAATGGGACAATCGGCCGGACGACAAGCAGTTTCTCATAGACCGGATGCCTGGCGAGGATCTTTTCCAAGGCCGACGCTAAAGCCAGCAGGGTCTTGCCGGTCCCCGCCTGCCCGACCAGTGTGACTAATTTGATCCGGTCATCCAGCAAAAGATCCAGGGCGACCCTTTGCTCGACATTCAAAGGGACGATGCCCATGACATTGCAGGCGGCCGGAAGCGCGCACAAGGCGTCCTCCGCGTCATCATATTTACACAAAACCTGCGCGTCCGGATCTTTTTGAGCGGACACCAAGGCGTATTCATTGCAGTTAAAATGAAGGCCCTTGGGTTTCAGCATCTGCCCCTGCCGCAATTTCTGAATATCCCGCTTCGGCAGGACAACCGTCTTCCACCCTTTATACAGAGTTTCATATTCGACCTTTTCCTTCTCATAATCCGCCGACCGGATCCCCAGGGCCTCCGCTTTAATGCGGGCGTTCACGTCTTTTGAAATAAAAAAAACCGTTTCCCCCCGCTGCTGCAGGTCCCAGGCCACGCTTAAAATCTTGTTATCATTGATATTCGCGTCCAAATGGGGGAACTCCTCCGGCAGAGCGCCCAGGGAAACCACCAACACGCCCCGGTTAGGCATCTTGGAACCCTGTTTTAACGCGCCGTGCTTAATGTGAATATCAATCTCCCTCAACACCTGGCGGGCGTGCATTCCTTTTTTATCGACGCTGTTTTTCAAATTATCCAGCTCTTCGATAACGGTGATGGGGATGACCACCTTATTATCCGCGAACGAATACAGGGCCATCGGGTTATGAATCAAGACATTGGTGTCCAGCACAAAAATTTTTTTCATGGCCTCTCCTTTAAAAAGTCCCTTGCCTATTCAATATTGTCCAAACGCCGCCCGGTTTTTTAAGCCTTCGTCCTTAACGTGTACATTTTAGGATGCAGCCGGACGGGATCGGCGTGATCCAGGAACAGATCGACAATCCGTCGGATATCCTTGGTGATCTTGGGAGACCTCCAGTGCTTTTCCTCCGGACGGACATACAGCCTCCGGTAACTCAAGTGCACGACTTCCTTGTTCCGTTTCCGGGTGAATCCCCCGAACTTCTGTTCAAACGGCGGCAGCGCTTTATAAAACGCCGCGGCGTCGCGTACATAATGGACCGCGCGGGCGTCGTCGGGTTTCACCGCCGGTTTGTAAAAAAAATCCAGGATAACGCTCGCGTGCAGGACAAACGCTTCCAGCAGGGCATTGTAAAGATAATCATCATCCACCCCTTTAAGCAGGATATCCATGACCCCGTAGAGCATGTGGATCTCATACCAGAGATGCTCTCCGGAAAAGGCGCGCAAGGTATGGGGGGGAATTTCCTTGTCCCCTTTTATCCCGTTCATCAGCCAGCGGCCTCCACCCGGATCGCCCGCTGGGGGCTGACCGGGCATTTATTCTGGCAGATCCCGCAGCCGACGCAAAGCGCGGCATCCACCACCGGGCGGTAGACATCGTGCCCGTCAATCCGGGCGATATCCAGCTTAATGGCCTTATCCGCGACCGGGCAATGTTCTTCACACACGATACACTGCTTTTTATGAGCCCAGGCCAGGCAAAGCGCGTGATCCACTCTCGCCAGCCCCAGACGCGCCTGTTTTTTCTCCTCGCGGCTCAGCCGCGGGATAGCTCCCGTCGGGCAAACCTGCCCGCATAGATGACAGTTATACTCGCAGTACCCGATCTCCGGGACCAGCAGCGGCGTCCAGAGTCCCTGCCAGCCGGATTCCAGCATCACCGGCTGCAGTCCGTTGGTCACGCAAACCTTCATACAATTCCCGCAGCGCACGCAGGTATTCAAAAACCTGTTTTCTTCTTCGACCCCGGGCGGACGAATCACCCTCGGCCGGTTCGCCACCGGAACCCCGCACGCGCCCAGGGATAAAAGCGAGGATGCCATGAGCCACAAAAACGAGCGCCGGGTCATGCCTCTTCCTTCCGTCCGCGGAGCGGCCGGAGCCGCTCCTTTGACACCCCGGACAACGAACCGGGTCTT
Organism: Candidatus Omnitrophota bacterium; assembly: GCA_017995055.1. Lineage (GTDB taxonomy): Bacteria > Omnitrophota > Gorgyraeia > Zapsychrales > JANLHA01 > JAGOJP01. Next base: position 12,219 of record JAGOJP010000047.1, on the reverse strand, counting down.
CCCCTCCGGACAGTCATACACGCAATCCAGGCACAAGATGCATTCCCCTTTATCGTATTCCCCCTTTGGGTTGATCGCGCCCATGCGGCAGCGCCGGCTGCACAGCCCGCATCCGTTGCAGGCTTCGGCCTTACGCTCCAGCTGCGAAAACGACGCGACCAGACTGTAAAACGCGCCCAAAGGACACAACAGACGGCACCACAACCGCGCGACCCCAAACGACGCAAACCCTATGGCCAGAAAATAAACAAAGGTAACCAAAGCGTTGGCGAAAAACGCAATCCTGACCCCCAGGAAACCCGCTTTCAGATCGCGGTAAAAATCGTAAAATCCTCCGTAAAGGCCGAACGTCTGAATGAGCCAGACAAACCCGCGGTCCACCGCATACGTTGCCGACGGGATCAAGTTGAAGGAAACCACTCGGGCCGCCGTGACAATGGGGTCCATCACCCAGGCCGCCTGCACCCCGGCCACCGCCAGCAGAAAGAATACTCCCAAGAATAAATATTTAATGTTTTTCAGACGTTGGCTTTGCGGATAAGAAAGCTCCCTCTTTTTCTTCCGGAAAGAACCGAAAAAATCAATGACCGTTCCCAGCGGGCACATCCACCCGCAGAAAAAACGGCCCAGGAAGAAAGTCACGGCGGTCATCAGGGCGGCGAACGACAATCCCGGGACCAAGGTCCTTTCGCTCAGAGCGGTGGACAGCATGAGCAGGGGGTCCAGCTTAAACAAGACTCCCGGCGGGATTCCGCCCGACAAAGGATAGGTCGTGGACCAGAGGACGTAAATAAAAAATCCTAAAAAAAGAATTTGTGAAATGCGCCGTAAGAATACAAGTTTTCTCATAAACCCCAGTTCAGTTCCCCCTCAAAAAACCTGTTCCTCAGCGATACGGAGTGAAGCGTCACAAAAACATTTTCCGGCCGGGCCGTCTCAGGCCTGCACTTGCAGGATATCCGCCTTGCTCAAATCGCTGCGGCCGAACCCCCGGGCCATAGCGGCTTTTAAATACGGAATATCCACCGGATCCACCTTGACCAGGGAACAGGCATAAACGTCAGCCAAGGTCGGGTCCGTCGCGGCGATGACCGTGTTGAAAACCTGCACGTCGGCTTCATTCCCGCCGCTGGGGCCGTTACGCACCAGCACCCGGGTCGCATCAATCACCGTCAAATCCGGATTGATAAAATCAGCCATGTCCACCAGTTTGGGGCCGATATCCAGATGAATCAGCCCGCGCTTGCCGCTGCAGACGCCCATCAGGTTTTTCATCGACAGGGTCAATTTCGTGTAGCCGTGATGCTTCAAGACCGGGACGTTGATGAAAGTATCACACTCGACCGCGTCCCGGAGGACCGGCCAGCCTTCCATAGAGCTGTTATAAGCGAATTTCGCCTTCACGACATTCCAGTGGTCCGCGAAATAAACAAACGCCCCTTTTTCTTTGGCCGCCGCCGCGATCCCTGTGTGTTCGTAAACAGGGCGGTCCTCGTTACAGGGGATATCAAACACGTTCACGCGTTTGGCGCCGGCTTGATAACACATCTCCACCAGGGCGGCCACGACCGCCGGCTCGGTATTCGCCGCCTGCCGCGGGGACCGGTCCCAGGCCATGTTCGGCTTGACCACGACGACCGCCCCTTTCTTCACGAAACAGCCCATCCCGCCCATCGCTTCGACCGCTTTGACCGTGTTTTTATACGCGTCCTCGCCTTTGACCGCCACGATATCATGCGCACCCTTCAGGCCTTTCTTAGGGCGGCCGGACGAAACCTCGCTTTTAGCAAAAGCCGCCTTCAGGAATTGGTTCCCGGCGATAAACGCCAATAACGCCGCACAGCAGACTTTCAGAAATCCTTTGCGGGTCATTTGTTTTTTTAAAAAAATTTCCAGATGATAAAGAAATTTTTCCATAGCGCCCTTCCTTTCCGCCCCCTCGTGAAAAGAGCCGGGGCTCACTTCCCTCTTGAAGGACTTCCGCAAGCCAGCACCCTGTTAAACTCTACGTGTTTCAATTTCTCAATGAACCGGGACACGACAATCCCCACCTCGAAAAGCAAAACCATGGGCACGGCAAAGACCAGCATGTTAAACATATCCTGCGTCGGCGTGATCACCGCAGAAAACACCATGATAAATAAAAATGCGTATTTCCGCTTGCCGCTCAGCGTCCGGGAGTTTAAGAACCCCATATCCGTGAACAGCCCGATCAAAACCGGAGTTTCAAACACGACCCCTCCGATCACCATGAACGCCACAAAAAAAGAAATATATTTGGCCAGCGTGATTTGCGGGGTGGCGATATCCTGCCCGAACGCGAAAAGGAACCGCAACGCCGCCGGCAACGCGATTTTGTAGGCGAACCCGATTCCGCCCAGGAAGAACAGCACCACAAGCATCAGCCAAAAAACGGCTCGTTTTCTAAACCCCTGAGACGCCGCTGGGGCAAAAAACGCCCACGTTTCATAAAGGATGACGGGAAAAGACAGCACAAACGCGAACAAAAGGACGACTTTAAGATATGAAACAAAAACCTCGGTCGGCGTAATAAAAATCAAATCATCCACCAGGCGCGCGACCGGCTGCTTCACCCATTGGATCAGAATTCCCCCCTTGGCAAACAACGCCGCGGTGCACACGGCTAAACACCCCAGGCACACAAGGATACGGCGGCGTAACTCTTCCAGATGGCCTATGATATCAAGATGTTGTGATTCAGGAGGATAAAGGTCATTCATCAAGCGGAATCTTGGGGAGAGTCTTTTTCCTGGGAATTATCTTCCCCGATGTCATGCATCCCTTTTTTAAATTCGCTCAGAGCTTTACCCAAAGCGCGGCCGATCTCCGGCAAACGGGCCGCCCCGAACAGCAAAAGCGCCACGATCAGGATTAAAAGTATTTCCTGGAAACCCAGTCCAAACATATGCAATCCCTCCCATTTAGCCCCTCATCAGAATTCTCTTGAGGCATGTTAATTATACTGCCAGCGGGGGGAAAACCCAAATGAAATGTATGTAAAAGCGCTTCTGATCTCTTTGCGGATGGGCGGAGGACAGCCCTGCAGACATCCCCAGGCGAATACACAGATGTCTTTATGGCTGATCGGCGGGTACGGCTGCTTCCTCTTGTTCAGAAAGGTAAAACGGCAACAGGGATGTCCCTCCTAACGTCCCTTCCGGCAGCGAGAAGTCAAAAACAACCGCCTCTTGCGGCCAGACAATAAAACAATTCTTCTCCGTGACTATTTTCTTGCCGGAAGAGGAGGCGATATCCTTATTCCCGCTCACCAAAAAAATCTCTTCTTTTATGGCCAAAAATTTCAGGTCCTGATCAGTATCCGCGTGCAACCGTTCCAGGATGGCGGCCTTGGAGGGGAACGCTTTGGGCAGCTGAACCATGAATGTTTCCCGGCCGGAAAGGGTCTCCCCTTCCTGAAAAAGCTCGGCCCGGACTGGCTTTATGACGTCCGGATCATATTCCTTGCCAAAATCCTCCCCGACCCGCGCCTTAAGCAGCTCCCAGTCCTTCCCGGGACTGTAATCCTCTTCCCCTCCGCCTTTCTGCGTGCGGATGTCGGAGTATTCTTTTATAACATTCCCGGTATTAAAATCAAATTGAAACGTGTACTTCTGGTAGCTTAAGCATCCGGCCGCGCCCAAACAAAGGGCCAAAATAAAAAGCATCCTTTTCATCGTTCTTCTCCTCATGATTATAACGGCCTGATATCCGACGACCAGGAGACGATCGTCCCCGGAGGCAAACGGGCGCCCTCACGCACCGCCACCCCCTGGTCCGGGATGTTTTTAAAGGACGGGCCCGCGGGCCCGAACACCACCGTTCCCCCCGAGCCGGCCACCGCTCCCCTGGGGCCGACGACATTCTTCTCTGACATTTCTTCACCGAACACCACGGCCTGATAAACCTGGACCCGAATATGATCATACTCCCTGCGCCACGTGTCCGCCGGCGCCCCGTGCTTTTCGCAAAGGCTGGACAGGAAAGCGTCCTTGCCGGGGAACATGTCCCAGACCTGGGGCAGGTACGTCGAACTCCCGTAGCGCGTAGAAAGGATCACCCCGTCAATTCCCGGACGGAGCTTGTCCAGCAGGTCCCGGGGCGAATCAAAGGCAAGGGGCTGCGGTTCGGTCAGGACGCTGATCTCTATAATGATGTCTTTCATCTCTTCATAGGACACCGGATTAAACTGAAAACGGCTGTCCTGCGACGCCGCCACCGCGCGGCTGATCACATTCTTGTATAAAGGCCGTGTCCGTTCGAAGATGCCGATACACCCGCGCAAGCCGGTCCGTTTGTTGGACAACGTGACGAAACACCCCGCTTTCCGGCGGACATCAGGGTTAAGGCCGCGCTCGGGAGGATTCGGAAGGGCCTGGTCCCGCAGGTGCCAGACCAGGGTTTGCCGGGCCAAAGCAAGCAGGTAGGCCTTGCTCTCCGGGGAGAGCGTTTCTTCATTCGCTGTCTTCAGCATAACAATCCTTAATCCCAAAAGCATAAGCAACAGCAGCAGGATAACGGTTCGCTTCATTTCGCTATCCAAAAGATACGACAATTTTTTCAACACAAAATGCGCAGATATCATGTTTGCCAGCTTATGATAAATTCACTGTATTCTTTGCCGGCACCGATAGACGTCTGGACTTGAAAATGAACGACCTTTTTGCCGATCAGTTCCAATATCTTTATCCACCAGCCTTTCAAAAGCAGATCGAAAACCCGGTGCCGCGCTTCAAAGCCTTGATAAATCAGGAGAAATTTATTTTCGTCTATCTTCCTTACTTCGGTCGAAACACCTTGAAAATACTGCTTATTAATGTTACTCAGCCGCGACATAATCTGTTCCGGCCCCCGGAACTGGAGGAATATCTTATATATCATTTTGAATTGCTGTTCCACGCCCGGCAACACCCATTGTTCCAGGAATTCAAGTTCATTCCCCCGGCAAAAATCCCTCAACTCCGCGTTCAGGAGGCTCACATAAGCCTCTAAAGAATACCATCCGGTGCCAATGACGGTTGACAACGTTTCCCTGTCCTCAGTTCTTAAAGAATCCAAGACCTTTTTCAACCCGGATTCCCCGTGAGTCTGGCGAGCCAGGTTCATGGACATTACAATAGCCGTGCCTTTTATATTTACCATCCTAAACCTCCCGTTATGGCTACAACCCCAAAAACACCCGGACACCCATTTCTATAAGATTATATCCTTCTCTATCCCCGCTGCCAGCGATAAAATATTTTTTATGATAAAGCTTCCCAATATCAAAAAATTTTCTGGAATAAATCCACCCGGGCCCCTTTTCTTGAAAAACTGTCCAAACACCTGGCCATGTCATTCATGGTTTTCAAGATATTCGCGTTATCGTCGGGGCTGGCATGGGTGCGGAACAGCCAGACTTTCGACCCGGCGGGGAGTTCCCGCATCTTTTCCTTTATGTCGTTCCGGCTAAACGTCAAAAAAGCATCAGGAAGCGCCTCCCCCTGCAGAAAATTCATTCTTTTTGAGTAATACTGAAATGGCGGGACCGCCTGATCAAAGACGAACACCCTTTCCTCTTCTTGTCTGTTTTCCTTTATATATTGAACCACCGGGCGGCTTTCTTCAAAGAAGTAAATTTCCGGGTCTTGCAGGCGAAAGCATTCCGAAAGGAACGCGGGGGTGACGAACACCAGCAAGAATATCAAAATGATTTTTCTCATGGGACGAGCCCTGAAAAGAAGCTCCACGCCCCCGCCGATAAAAATAACATAGACCGGCATCAGGAACAAAATCAATCTTTCAAAAAAAGGATAAACATGCAGAACCGAGGCCAGCAGCGTCACCCCGACCGGCCCCATCAACAAAAAGAAGTCCTCCCGTTTTCTAAGGAACATCTCCCGGCACCCCGCCAGAAACAGGAGGCTGCTGATAAAAGGAAACCGGAGGTGAAGGCAATAGCGGAACACGTCCTGAAAAATAGTGTAATGAAAAATTAAATTCTGCGCCGATACGGGAAATACCGGCAAAAAGAATTTCGACCAGTATTCCCCGAGAAAAGTCTGCCCCCGGAATGTCCTGATGATCAGGGAATAATTCACGCCGAAAGAAACCAGGCCCCATAAGGCAGAGACAATCACCCGGCCAAGTTCTCCCCGCTTCCTTTCAAAAACCTTCATCGCCGCCAAGGTCAGCCACACGCCGGCCAAAGTAAAAATCGCCGGGTAAGAGAACCAGGGCAAAACGATACCCAAAACCCCCAGCAAAACCATGGCGCGGGCCGAAAAGTCTTTACGAAGTATTTTCTGAACCGCCAGAAGCAGAAGCAACGTCCAGGCGATATCACCCGAATAAGGTTTCGCTTCCGCCGAATATAAAATCAACGAGGATGAGGACGCGAAAAGGCAAAGCGCGGCAAACCTGGCCTTGACGGAAAGGATGTTTTCAATAACGAAATAAAAAAGAATGACGGAGAGAATACCCAAACAGGCCGGGATAAAGCGCAGCGCATACTCACTCCCTCCGAACAGGAGCATCATCATCTTTTCCGCGGCCAGGAATCCGGGCGGATAGGCCAGGGACTTTGAGGCGTCGGCCCCGTTGATCAATTCTAAAAGAGAATAGTCCCCGATTTTATTGGCGACAACCGCCTCATCAAACCACAGCGAGCGGTTATAAAGATACTGGATGGCCCGGAAAATGACGCCCGCGGCAACTACGGCGACATGGGTGACGCGGCTTGACAACAAAACGTCAAGGTTCTTCAAGGTCAACCCCGCATATTTTACAGCCGCACCCCAAACTCTGTTTTCTGCACCGTTTTCTTTCATCCGCCGGCTTGAATTCCCGAAGTGCCCGGTTAATTTCTCAACAACAATTAAATATTTATGGCGCCCGCTGCCCTTTAAAGAACGCCCAAATGACTTCATTCGCGTCCATATCCCGGCTGGTCTTGCCGACGATCCGTTCATCCAAATACTGGTAGCCGCCGGGCCAGGTGTGGCCGCCGCCTTCAACCGCGTAAAGGATTACTGTAACATTGTTTTCACCGTTGCGGTACACTTCTTTTCGTATCCGGGTGCCGTCCCGCGGGTCCCGGTCCGGCTCGTATCCCAAGGCCGGCGGTAGCGAACAGCGGTTGTGCCGCGCCCAGCGCCGGACCGTTTCCTCCGTGGATAGGACCTCGCCCAACTTTTTCCTCCCCCAAGGGCGGGTCACAGCCCCGCCGGTGAACGGCACAAGCGGATCCTCGACGTTATTAATCATGAGAACAGCTACCGGCCGGGATGGCGAACACGACGAATATAAATTCCCTGGGAAACTCCCGGACACCGGGGCGATAGCCGTTATCTTATCACTCAACTCGCAGGCCAGGCGGTGGGACATGATCGCGCCGTTGGACATACCGGTCACGTACACCCGCCGGGGGTCAACGTTCAATTCCCGGACCAGGCGGTCGATCAAGGCAGAGATAAACCCGACATCGTCCACATTATCGCGATGGGCGCGATACGCGGTCTCTCCCCGGCCGTCGTTCCAGTGTCTTCCGATGCCGTCCGGGTACACCACGATAAAACCCTCCCGGTCCGCCAGCCGGTCAAACCCGCCCTGCGTAAGCCTCCGCATATGCTTCCCCCGGCCTCCGCCTCCGTGCAGCGCGATCAAAAGCGGCGACGGTTCCGCAGGATCACGGGAAAACGGGACATACAGAAGATACGTCCTTTTAACTCCGTTTAAAATGACTGAGCCGGAATAGGTTCCATCGGAGGGAACCGCCGGCGGCATGTCGCCGGACAGGGCAAAAAAAATACAGAGGACAAACAGCATCTTCAGATTCCGTTTAATCATCGGGCTGGCCTCAAGAAATGCCCGGACCGCATTGGGAAAGCGCCGGGGGGAGGGGCCCCAAAACGCCCCTCCCCGTCATTACGCGCAGAATAATTGTGTTAATGAACGTTCAGCAACACCGGAATATTTTGCAAAGGCACGGTTGATATGTTCAGCAGATGCGGAGCCAGCCCCTGGACATTCTGATCCGCCGGAAGGTCAACGGCATAATCCGGCCCCATCCCCGGAACAGGCGATGGGACATACCGGCGGTCCAGGCGCAGGAGGTTCCCGTCAAACAAAATACCGCCGGGCGTATCCGTGCGTCCGGCCAGCGCTTCCGTTTCCGTCATGGTCAGCGGACGCGCTTCGTCAGCCGCCAGCGGACTGCTTTGCGCGGTGTCGTTCGCCGACGGCTCGTCCATCCACCGCAAAACCCGGATCATGTGGGCGATCGTCGTGAAATTCTTCAGCACATCCTGATACGCCTTCTCTCCCATGGCTTCGAACGCAGGATCCCCATCCAGCCCGCGTGAATACAGCTCCAGAATTCTGGCCATGTAATATTCAGTTTCCACCACTATAAACTCATTATAGGGCATCGGCTCTCCGGCATGCGCGTCCATATAGGCCTGAACCTGGTCCCGGACGTCGGCGATATCCAGGAACGCCTCATCCACGCCCTGTTCACGCCGGATCTGATCGCGCTGCGCGAGATCAGCCACCGTGACGCCCTTCTGCCGGTCATAATCCCGGATGCCCACCAGAAATCCCATGGTGCCGTGTCCGTCCGGGTCCAGCTGCCGGCCCAATCCGCCGGTATCCCCCAAAATCGGCACCGGGCCGGGCAGGATGGTTTCCTGCCGGCCGTCTTTCCCGGCTTTCCTGCGACTCTTGCCGTGCAGTTTATCGGCGGTGGCCGCCAGACCAAAGCCTTCCTCCAGGGAATTTGCCAAATTACAGACCGGCAGGGTCATGAGCGCGTTAAGCATGATCTGATGAATGTCCGTCGGAGTCAGGACATTGACTTTAACCGACATTTCCCCCAGAGCCTGCTCCATCTTACCGGCCTGATCCAGCTGCGGCACCATCAGCCCGGGGTCAATGCCCATACCCCGCAACCGCTCCTGGGTCTCCTGCCACTGAGCCAGTTTGGCTTCCTCCCTTTGAATATTCGACGGAGTGCGGCGGCCTTCAAATTCGGCCCTGATATCCTGTTCGGGATTCGTCGCGAAAAACAGCCGCAAAACCGCGTATTCCAGGTTCCCGGTGCCGAAACGGGCGTTCAGCTTGGCGTTGATGCGGTCCACGCGGCTCTTCAGGTCTTCTATGCCTTCCCATCCCGGATTGTCGCTGGCCACCGGGCCGGTCAGGATAATGCGGATCCTTTTGCCGGCATTTTCATTTTTGTCATACATCCGTTCAAACGCTTCCAGGGCCTCGGTCTTCCCTTTTAAAGGATCAACCCGGGAATTATGCGTGTAAAACACATCCTGCTCCGTCCTTTCGATCCTCAAATGATCCAGGACGGCCTCAACGGTTTGCTCGTTCAGCCCTATATTATAATATCCGAAGATGTCGATGGAATTAAGGTTCGCAACCACCGGGTGCGTGACAGGAAGGATCTTGCTTCCTTTGCCGTTGATCAGATAATCGTGGTACGCGCTGTTGGCGTGGGTGTCCACAAAATACGAGAGGAACCGGGTGGCGGCCCTCGCCTCCTCGCCGCGCGCTTCAAAAGGAATGTGCCCGAACCAGGTAAACACCGTATTTTTAAAATAGGATGCGTAGAATTCCGGGAACTGCCGCTGCATAACGCGGTACAACGCCGCCGGCTGAGGGTCATTGACGATCACGTAATGGGGGGCCGGGATATTCTGCGCCCGGATCATTTTGATCATGGCGGCGGCATTGCGCATCGTGGTCCAGATAAACTGGTCCTTCATGTTCGGCGTATGCTGCAGCCCCTCTTCTTTGCCGTGAAAAAGATAGTGAAGAATCGGCGTGCCTTCCAGCCCGGTCAAATCATATTTAAACCATTCCATGACGAGATTCTCGGGAAAGGCTTTGGCGTGGGCCAAAAACGCGGAAATGATGTCGCCCACCCCGCCGGCGATGGAGGAATTAATCATCCACACCCGTAAAGGCTCGCCCTCCCCGGGGACATACTGACGGGTCAGCTCTTTAAGCTCGGCGATTTTCTCCGGGTAATCCGGAGCTTCCATCAATTCCTCTTCCTGATACCCCTTGATCCCGCCGGTTTCCCGGGTCAGGTTGGTGTTCCTCGATAACCTCGCCATCCGCCCGCGCTCCAGTTCCACCGCCTCCTGCCGGAGACGGACCAGAAGCGTTTGCCAATCCTCCGGGCGGTTCGCCTTCAAATACGCCTCCAGGGAGGAGACCGGCAGCGTCAATGTGTTCACGGCCCAGGCGATAAAATCCAGATTCTCTTCCGGGTTCTGCAGGGCCAGGGAAAGCTTTAACGCGGCGTTGATAATCTTGGTGCGGTCCCGCTGGCTGGTTTCATTAAAAGTTAGACGGATCTGTTTTAAATACGGCTCCGGGACGTTCAACGCGTCCATCGTGTCCCAAAACGCCTGATACGAATTATCGCCCACCGGGACAAATTCAAGAAACGCGATATTCGGCAGGCGGCCGTTGGGATTCAGAACCGGGTCGCGGAATCGCTGCGCCACCTGGGCGGCGACAATCGGAGAGCTGCTGACATCTAAAATTTTATTGAGATTTTTCGCCGGGGTTATCCCTCCGGAAAAATATTCCCGGGGCACGGTTTCCCCGTTGACGGGGTCAACTTCCTCGCGGATAAAATTCACGACGCCCTGCCGGAGCGTTTCCAGATACTGCGCGTAAACCTCCTCCTTATACCGCGTTTCATCCAGGGCTATGCCTTCCACCTTCTCCTGATTGATGTACGCTTTCTTCAGCAGGCTTTCTTTAATCGTCCTTTTATACCATGTGGCCAAAATCATGGCGTGATAAATCTGCCGCAGTTTGGCGAAATGCCGGCCTTCATTAACCTCTTTCTCGATAACCGGCACCAGGACATCCCGCACGACCTGGGAAGAAAGGGCATTCACATCTTCGGCCTGCTCTTTGCTCTGAGCACGCTTGCCCAGAATCCGGGACTCAAAGCCTTGGTCAAGCGCCATCAGGTCTTCTTCCAGCATGACCTTTAAGTGGCTTTCCGCGATATACGCGCTGTTCTCATTTTCATAAATCACCGCCTGATCGGGGATAATCCAGATCTTATTAAACGTCTGCAGCGGGATTTCGGTGGTCCCGAACTTTTCCGCGGCCTTCCGGTAAGTCTTGTTCCAGAAATCCCCGCCCGACGGCGTCTCCGGATTCATGACGGCCGCGGACAACTTCTTCAGGATATAATCTTGCTCCAGCATCTCCCGGCCCATGGCCGTGAGGCTTAAAATATCGGGGATTGTTTTCTCTTTTTCATAAGGAGACAGGTTCACCCAAACATCTTCCTCCGGGATCGTTAAAGACGCCAAAAAATACTTCGCGAACTCATTGACCTGTTCCGGGGAAACACTGCCCCCCTCCTCCAGGTCCTGACCCGGCAAAATGACGAAATTGACGCTTAAAGGGTTGTCCGGGTAGACAATAAGGCCTTCCAAGAGGGTGGGGACAAAGGGTTGATCAAGATCGATGTCCGGCTTGTGGGGAGAGATAACGCTTTGATACGTCAATGTTTGAGCATAAGACAATGTTGTGGTTAACAAAAAAATGGATGTTACGATACAGGAAAAAACACGGTTGCAATTTTTTCGCAAGATGAAAACACCTCCTTTTAGAGAAAGGACCGATACCAAAGGCGGGACTTTGTTAATAGGAATAGGGTGAGAGTAAAGAATATTAAAATAATTAGGGACTATTTAAATTTTAACAGAAGATTCCAGGGGATGCAACCTTTGCGCCATAAAAATTTCATGCCCAAAAAAAGCCGGGCTCAAGCCGAAAGAGAAAAAAACACGTAAGTCATATAGCAGCAGCCGGTTGCCCCCCTGGCCTTTCCTACCTTTTAATTTCTTGCGCTTCCAGCGAGAAGCACTGCCGGCCCGCCCCATGCGCCCAGAAATTCCGGTAATAATAATGTTGCTGACCGGACGTTGATTCCCGGTCGAAAGCGGCGCATAACTCATAAGCATTGCCGCCGCGTGTCCTGTATTCGTAGGGCTGATTCGTGACAGGGTCCGCCCGTTTCGCGCCGGTTCCCGGCTCCGCCGTCAGCTCCTCCAGCGAGGCCGGCAGACGTTTGTGGCGGGTCCAGTAAAGGTCCACCCCCCGTCTCCTATACACATCTCCCAGCCCACCAGACAGGCAGAAAAATCGTATTCCCCCCTCTTCCTGCAAAAAAAAAAA
>JAGOJP010000046.1 GCA_017995055.1 Candidatus Omnitrophota bacterium | reverse complement strand
GATATTGAGTTCCTTCAGTAAAATTCCAACCCCTTTCTTAAACTTATTCATTTCTCCGTCTATAGACCGCTGTCCCTCCGGAAAATAACACACGATTTTGTCATGACGCAGGACATAGGCGCACGCTTTTAAAGCCTCAATCAAATTGTAATTCACTTCCAAGGGAATGAGTCTCGCCACCTTAATAAACGGCCGTAAATAACCATTATCAAAAAAATTTCTATATCCCACAAAATAAGTCTGCAGGACGACAGCATACGGCAAAGAGCACAAAACAAACAATCCATCCAAATAACTGGTGTGATTAGGACAGATCAGGTACGGACCTTTCCGGGGCAGGTGCTCGGTCCCTTCGGTTCGCAAAAGAAACAAGATTTTAAACATGAACTTTAAAATCGTAATCACGACGATATTAAAAAACAGCGAAAAAAAGCCGAACGACAATTTAATGCAATTCACCGTTTTCTCCTGCGGCACTTCTGTTAAAATGCGGCCCCATTGAATAGTCGCGTCTTCTTTTATCGGGCCGATGTTATTCGGGATAACCCGCTTTAATTGGTCCATCAGGTCTTGAATGGTATTACACATAAAAAAATCCATCGACTGATCGTCATCCAGTTCCAAATTTAAACGCTCCTGAATGTTAAGAAGCAGTTCAATCCGCCCCAGGGAATCCAGGCCCAAGTCAAGTTCAAGATGGTCTTTTTCATGCACTTCGCGCTGCAATGTTTGCTGAATGAACGTCATGGCAAACTGGGTCATGCTTTCAAATTGTCCCTTCTGAAACTCCGGGAGGGGCCTCTCCGGATCCGGCCGCGACTCAGAACAGGACAAACGAGAATAAATGGGCTCCAACTGGTATCTCTTGATTTTACCAAGACGGGTTCTCGGCAATGCATCCTTAGAAATCACAAAACTCTGCACCCTTTTATACGAAGGGAGCTGAGCCGAAATATTATCCATTTCCCACTTAATCTTATCCCGGATTCCGGAAACCTGCTGGAGGCGGAACTGCTCTTCATCGACGACGACAATAGCAACCAAATGATCGGTCCCGGACATAAAAGCCCCTTCTTTCGAAGAAAGCACGGCCATCTCCTTTATAAAAGCGATCCGGCCATATTCCTTTTCCACATCCTCCGGATAAATATTTTTTCCATTGCTTAAAACAATCATTTCTTTGATGCGCCCCACGATGGTCAGATACCCGTCCCCGTCCAGACGGCCCAAGTCCCCGCTGGAAAACCATCCATCCTGCAACACGGCGCTGGTTTCTGCTTCCGCCCGATAATATCCCTTCATCACGTTGGGGCCTTTGATCATGATTTCGCCCGTTCCCGTGGCATCCGGCCGGGCAATTTTAATTTCCTCCCCGGGCAAGGCCTTGCCGACAGAACCCGATTTAACACGCTGCGGCGGCGTCAAAGCGGCAATAGGAGACGTTTCTGTTAATCCATAGCCTTCCAAAACAGTAAATCCCCAACGGGTGAATGTCCGCGCTGTCTGGATGTCGAGTTTGGCGCCCCCGGAGACACAATATCGAATCCGTCCGCCAAAGGCGGAATGGACTTTCCGAAACAAAACCCGGCTCATATTAACCCCCGTCAGGCGTCTAAGGCCTGCCGCCAAAGGCGATAAAGTCCGCAAAACCGCCTTCATCCCCCAAGGCAACCCAGCAAGACGCTGCCGGACCGCCCTCTCCAACAAAGCAAACACTTGAGGCACCCCGATTAAAATGGTCACCCGGGCGTTCTTCATGGCTTTAGCCAATTCCAGGGAATTAAGACTGGCCGGATACACGACCCTGGCTCCGCATAACAGGGGGATTAAAAGTGTCGACGTAAAAGCATACGTGTGATGTAGCGGCAAAATCGACAAAAACACATCCTGGGACTGTACGATATTAAGCGCATAAATCGAGTCCACATTCGACAACAGATTCGCGTGCGTCAGCATGACAGCTTTGGGACCGGCGGTGGTCCCAGACGTATAAAACAACATCGCAACATCGCCGCAAGCGGATTCCGGCTGAAAAACATCCCGCACAGCCTGCCCGCTCCATTGCTCCTGAAACGGCTTCGTATCAACGGTATAAATAGGGATAGGAGACTGGAATTCTTGGAAGCTTTTGCGCACACGCTCCGAGAACAGAACCACTCTGGCCTGACAATGCTCCATAACCGCCCGGACCTCATCGGCGGAAAATTGAATGTCCAAAGGGACGGCCACGGCCTGGACGTACATAACGGCCAGGAACGCCTGCACAAAAGCCGGACAGCTATCCATCAATAAAATAACTTTGTCCTGAGGCGAGACCCCTTGAGATTTGAGATATTCCCCCAGGCGTACCGCGTCATTGAGCAAATTTTGGTAAGAGATCGTCGTCTCCCGCATCGGGGCTTTTAAAAATACCAGGGCGGGTTTATCAGGGTGTTTGCGGGAAACATCCCGGAAGGCCTGAAAAATATGCTGTTCGACAGTTGGCATAAATGTCGAATTTATTCCTTCGTCAGAGTGCTGTGGTCCAAACTTTCGGTAAAATAATCAAAAAATTTCGGAAACTTGCGCCGTACTTCCTGTTCCATGATCGGGATCTTGCCTAAATACGGACGGACCGGGCCATAGACATCAATTTCCTCCCCGATACAGTCAAACCGGAACCCATGGATCCTTAATAAAAGCCACAGGCTTTTTTCCATCAGAGCGTACCAATAACTAATCCCCCTCCGCTTACTTTCCTGGTACATCTCCCGGTAAAGCCCGAACGCCATGGGTTTGGCACGCCGGAGATACTCCGCGTTCGATCCCTCCACTTTTTTATCTTCAACCTGCGGCTCATAATACATCTGGTCATCGCGTCTGCGACGCAACTGCTTGCTGATCACAAGGCGTGAAATCTCCGCATACCCCATTCCCGGTAAAGGATCAGGTTTAATCTGAATACTCGGGCAATGCCGCTCTATCGGCAAAAGAAGGGCTCCCGGGAGGATGATGCGCATCGTCCCCACAAGCTCTCCAGTGCCGTTAATGGCCGCAAAATGGATCGATTGCGCGTCATACTCATCGCGCTCAAAACATTCGGGATAATCTTCTTCCCGGATAAATCCACACTCCCGGCAATAGACCTGGAAACGCAGCTTAAAAATCTGCTGCATTAAATCCTTCTCGTCGGCATCTACTTTCCTGAAAGTAAAATATTCCATAGATGGTGTTATGCTAACACATCCTGACAGACGTGTCAACATGATGCGCGGTCTTTCTTAAACATTCCGTAGTGATTGCGAAAATCTTCTCCTGCCGTTCATGCGCGGGACAGACTTTGCCGGAAGGAGAGCCACCCGGTTCTTTGCGGCCTGGCGAAAATATGAGGTTCAAGGATCGGACAACCATACCGGGAAATAAAATTATGAATCGAACGCTCTATGTCCGATAAAGAAACGACATAGGGGAATACGGATCCATAATAGTCTATTTCCGGGCCTATGCAATTAAACTTAAATCCATACAGAGCCAAAAGCAAATAAAGCTTTTTTTCCATAAGTGCATACCAATGCGTGATATTTAAACGCTGACTTTCCTCAAAAACACAGCTACAAAGCCCTATGATGGTACATTTCGCAAAACAGCGGTACAGAACATCCTCACTATGGTCACCTAAAGCTTTATGCTTCTCCTGACAGGAACGGGTAAAGCCTCGCCGGTTACGGAGTTTCTTGCTGACAATCAGCCTGGACATTTCCCCAAAACGGACATGAGAATAAATCTGTTTCGGATTATAAATCGAAGCGCATTGTTCTTCTAAGGGGAGGTCTAAATCACCCGGCAGGATCAGCCTCACCGCCCCCACAACCTCCCCATCCGGGTCTACGGCCGCAAAATGCTGCGCCTGCCGGTCATATTTGTCATACTCCAAACCATCAAGATAATGTTCCGCCTTGATATAACCGAACTCGGTGACATAGACCTCATAACGTAAGCGGTAAATCTGCTCCATCAGCTGAGGTTCATCCTTATATACCTTTTTATAAGTAAGATCTTTCATGATAATAGCGTCATGCTAGCATCCGTCCTCCCTATTGTCAAGGCGATTTCCCGCGGCCCCCCCACACCTATACAAACAATGACAGCCCAGGACACAGGACTGAATTTTTCATAACACGGAGGGGTATTGCTCCCTTGGCTAAAACACCAAACTTAACTTTTTATGCAAAACAATCTTTTTCATGAAGGCATCATCATAGGAGAACATGCGGACCTAGAGGGATCAGGGAAGACAATAGACTTTCTCTTTCTCCACACTGTTTTTTAAGATAAAGAATCCGGGAATATTTCTAATTGCATTTGCATCTTAAATTACCATATGTTAGCATAATTGCGAATAATTAATATGCATTTTTATTAAGGTCAGCATGAAATTAAATTTCTTCCGCTTTTTTTTATTGCTTTTCCTCTGTACTTTTCCTCTATATAAGGCTCAGGGAGAAGAACTGTCCGCCAAAGAATATATCAAACGGTCAGACGACCTGATGCGGGGGAACACCAACCAGGGGCTTTATATAATGGATATTAAGACCCCGAGCTGGGAACGGTCTCTGGAACTGCAGGTCTACAATTCCGGCCGAAACCGCACCTTTATCCGAATACTCTCGCCTGCCAAAGAAGCCGGCATCGGAACCCTCCGAGTCGAAAGTGAAATGTGGAATTATCTCCCTAATGTCGAAAAGACAATCAAAATCCCCCCCTCCATGATGCTTCAACCCTGGATGGGCAGTGATTTCGCCAATGATGATCTCGTAAAGGAAAGCAGCATCGTTGAGGACTACAACCACCGGGTCGTGGGGGAAAAAATCCTCCAGGATAAAACCATCCTTAAAATAGAACTCACTCCCGAGCCTGATGCCCCTGTCATCTGGGGGAAAATTTACCGCTGGATAAGGAAAGAAGACTACGTCCCCCTGAAGGAAGCTTACTATAATGAAAAAGGCGAATTGATTAAGACGCTCTATTACCTCAATGAAGGACGGGTATCTGACCGGATTATTCCCCGAACTTGGACCATGAAGTCTGAAGTCAAACCGGGGTGCACCACCACGATCCGGCTGAAAGCGGTGGAATATGATAAAACCATACCCGATGACATCTATACGCTGACACACTTAAAAAAAATCCAGTAAAACTTAATCCGGTCCCCGGACATCCGGGCGGCCCCGCGTCAAACTATTTGAGACAACACCATGTCGACTTTTATTAAAATCGCTTTACGCAATATTTTCCGCAATATAAAACGCTCCCTGATCACGGTTTCTGCCGTTGGGTTCGGCCTCGGCGCCCTCATTTTTATCTGGTCGTTCGTGGAAGGGGCTCACAAGCAAATGATCGAGAACTACACGTCCTACCTGACGAGTCACATTGTGATCCATAAAAAAGGCTACCATCAAAAGAACACTTTAGACACCCATATCAAATCCCCGGAAGGCACCCTCTCCGCCCTTAATCAGGATAAGCGCATTGCCGCCGCGGCGCCAAGACTCAAAGCCGACGGCTTATTAAGTTCATCCGAATCATCGTCCGGAGTCTTGATCTATGGCGTGGACCCGACCCGAGAGACAAAAGTCAGCCGCCTCAACCAACGGGTAAAATCCGGCTCCTTCCTCCAGGCCGACAGCGACAAAGACATTGTCATCGGAGCTTCCCTGGCCAAAAATCTCAACGTCGGGCTGGGGGATAAAGTGGTGATTATGTCCCAGGCGCTGGACGGGAGCATCGCCGCCGGCGCATTTCATATTCTGGGACTGCTCGACTCCGGCGTCGAAGAAATTGATAAAGGCATCGCCCTTCTTCCCCTGAAAACCACCCAGTCCCTTTTTGTCATGAACGAAGGCGTATCCGAAATTGCCGTCCGGTTAAAAGAAGCGCGCCTGTCCAAAACAGCCGCCCACGAACTCGCCCAAAATCTCCCGTCACCCGACCAACGGGAAGTCCTGCCCTGGCAGGATGTCTCCCCGATCATGGAACAATGGATTGAATTCGACAATGCTTTTATATGGATCATCGTGATTGTCGTTATGATCGTCGTGGCTATCGGAATCTTAAACACGGTTCTGATGGGAGTCCTGGAACGGACCCGTGAGTTTGGGATACTGCTCGCCTTGGGGACAAATCATAAACAGATCGTCGCTATGGTCACGTGGGAATCCCTGTTCCTGGGACTCATCGGGAGCCTGGCCGGATTGATCATAGGGTCGGGATTAACGCTGTATTTCTCAAAAGCCGGCGTTAACCTTTCGCTTTTTACCAGCGCCATGAATTCATTTTACATGGACGCCTTTATTTATCCGGTCCTGCATCCCGGATATGTGGCTATTTCCGTTATTCTGGTTTTATGCACAAGCATGATCGTGTCCGTTTACCCGGCGTGGCATGCCGCCCATCTTAAACCCGTGGACGCAATTCGGAGTGTTTGAACAATGGCGCTCATTGAAACAATCCAGCTAAAAAAAACCTACACCACCGGGAATAATGTCCGGACCGATGCTTTGCGCGGCGTGTCCCTCCAGATCGCCGAAGGCGAATTCCTGGCCATCGCCGGGCCTTCCGGCTCCGGGAAATCGTCCCTCTTAAACCTCATGGGAGCTCTGGACACCCCGACATCGGGAACGGTGCTGCTGGATAACCAGAATATTTCCGAGATCAACAGCCAAGACCTCGCCGCCTTCCGGCTTCACCACATCGGCTTTATCTTTCAGGCCTACAACCTGATCAACACGTTGACCGCCGTTGAAAACGTTGAGTATGTCATGCTTCTTCAAGGCGTTGACCAGCACACCCGGGAATCGAGGTCCGAAGCGATTCTGGAACGGGTCGGCCTGGCCGATTACATGAACCGTTTCCCGCACGAGATGAGCGGCGGGCAGCAACAACGGATAGCGGTCGCCCGGGCCATGGCCGCGGAACCGCGTGTCGTCCTGGCGGATGAGCCCACCGCCAACCTGGATTCCAAAACGGCCCAAGAACTGCTTGACCTTATGGCCGAGCTGAACCGGGAAAAAGGCATCACTTTTGTGTTTTCAACGCATGACCGGCTCATCATGGAACGGGCCCAGCGCCTGATAACTTTAAAAGATGGAGTGATTATCCCATGAAAAAAAACATTGCTCTTTTAATCTTCTCCTTCCTGATGGTCTCATGCGCGGCCCCCGTGACAGCAGCGGACACATTTCAGGTCAGCGGGTACTATAAAACCCTGATGACCACCGGGCAGTCGTTCGCCACGAAAGAGGGCATTTCCGCGGCCACAAACCGCCTGCGGCTGGAATTAAAAACACAACAGGACCCCTGGCAGTTTTATCTGACGGTTGATAATGAGGCGATTATCAACGATTTCGCCAACACGGCTGACTTCGCGTTTATCCGTTCCCGCGCCCAAAATAAAAATGCGGCCCTGGACATGGATGTCGTGTCCGTCGATAATGATCATCTTTATTTAAAACATTCTGTCTACCGGGCGTTCGTGAAATACTACACGCCGGAATTCCAGGCCGTAGTCGGCAAGCAGCTTGTGGATTGGGGCCGGTTACGGTTTTATTCCCCTGTCGATATTTTCAATTCGGTCGCCGCCCTGAACCTGGAACCGGATGAACGCATCGGCATAGACGCGATCAATATCAATTTCTCACCGGAAGACTTTATCGGCATCAACATTATCGCGGCCCCGGACACATCCGATGAAAACGCCAGCGGCGGTATCCGCCTCTATAAAACAGTTTCAACCTATGATTTGTCCCTCATCGCCGCTTCGGTTTACAAGAATCAGGTCTACGGCTTTTCTTTCGACGGCTACCTGAAAAACGCGGGATTCCGGGGAGAAATCACGCATAACCTGCAGGACAATAAACGGGAATTCACCCGGGCGGCACTGGGCGTGGATTACCGTTTCAATAAAAAATGGTACGCGTTGGCGGAGCATTTTTATAACGGCGGGCACGAAGACAACGACCCCGAGGCCATGGCGACATCCTATAAGCTGTCCCGGCAGATCGTTTCCCTGAACAGCCAACTCAGCAGTTTCTGGGTTCAATACACACTGTCCCCCCTCATTGAAATCAACCAGTACGCGATTTATGATTGGGACGGCCCCAGCGTCATCCTGAATCCGGAAATCCAATATGATTTAAACAAACACACGGATCTGCGTTTCGGAAGCCAGCTGTATTTCGGCAAAGGCAACTCCGAATTCGGTGATAATGAGCATCTCTATTATGGAGAATGCGTGTTGTTCTTCTAGAAAAAGACATGAACTCTATTAAAAGTCTCTTTGATCAATATAAAAGGACCTGCCTCTTAAAATTATTGACCCGGTCGGCCCCGGAGGACATTGAAGCCTACGGCCGAAAACTCATCCTCCCCGCTTTCCAGCGGGCGGCGCGAAAACTGCCCGCTTACCGGAAGTTCCTTTCAAGGCATGGATTATCGCGGGATGCCGTCAAAACTTTAACCGATTTCCAAACCCACGTCCCTGTCTTGACCAAAGAAGACATCTTCCCTTCATACCCAATACAAGAGCTCCTCCAGGAAGGACAGCTAAAGTTTCTGGCCAACGTGACAGTCAGTTCCGGGTTCTCCCGGGAGAGTTCTTTTGGATTTGGAACTTTCACGGACCGGGGGCAGACGGCGTTCATGATCGACACTCTCCTGGAATACCTGTTCCATGTCTCCCGGAAGAGGACATTTCTATTAAACTGTCTGCCGATGGGAGTCAAAATCCCTTCCAGCCTGCCGATGGCAGAAACGAGTGTCTGCAGTGACCTGGCCATTTCCATTCTGCAGAAACTCCAAACGGCTTTTGAACAATTTTTAATCGTCGGAGACCCCTATTTTCTCAAAAAACTCGTCGAAGACGGCTGCACCGCCGGGCTGGACTGGCCGAAAATCAACGCAAGTCTTATTCTGGGCTCAGACTGGTTTTCCGACAGCTACCGCCACTACATGGCGCAGCTTCTTGGCGTAGATTTTAACCAGCCGGACCAGGGATATATCGGGGCCAATTTCGGCGTCACGGAACTGGACCTGTCCCTGGCTCATGAAACGATTGAAACAATACGCCTGCGTGAAGAATTGCAGAGGAATCCGGACTTCCGGCAAAAAATCCTGGGCGGCCCAAGCGGGCGGGCCTGCCCGGAACTGCTGGTATATTACCCTAACCGGTCTTTCCTGGAAACAACCCCTCAGCATGAGTTGCTGTTCACAATGTTAAATCCTAAAATCCTGACCCCCTTAATCCGTTATAATACCAGGGATACGGGAAGGCTCATCCCGCACAACACCCTCCAAGAAATCCTGACCCAAGAAGGCCGGAGAGATCTTCTTCCCGAACTGAAACTCCCCCTCCTGGCCTTACAGGGGCGGGCCAACAAACATATCAACCTGGGAGGGAAAACAGTCTCTCCGGAAGACATCAAGGAAGGACTCTATAGCGACCTTGAAGTGGCGGGATTGACAACCGGGTATTTCCGGATAAGCGGACAAGGGGATAGCGGTCAAATTGAAATTCAGCTTAAAGAACACATTCCTCTGACCCCTGATTTAAGGCAAAAATTCAGGAAAGCGCTCCTTAAATTCACGAACACAGACATGGAAATTGTCATTTATCATTATCACGATTTCCCGTACGGGATGAGCCTGAATTATGAACGTAAATTCGTCTATATTTAAACTCTTCTAACAGAAAAAAGGATGACCATGTCCCCGGATCTATATCAACAACTCTCTGACAGGAATATCGGGCTCCTCTCCCCAGAGCAACAAGTTCGTTTACAAAATTCCTGCGTCGCAGTCTGCGGCCTGGGAGGCTTGGGGGGCGTAGTTGCGGAAATTCTTGCCCGGGCAGGGGTCGGCTCTTTTAAGCTCCTGGATCACGGCACATTCGAGCCAACCAACCTGAACCGGCAAATTTATTGTTTCACCGATACAAACGGCCGCCTCAAAACCGACGTCACGGACGAATACCTTAAAAAAATCAACCCTGGCATCCGAACGGAAAAATACCAGGGGATCAACAAAGAGAATATCCCTATTTTCCTCGACGGAGTGGATGTCGTCGCCCTGTGCGTCGACGCGCTGATCCCGATTTTGCTGTTAAGCCGCGGAGCTAGAGAGAAAAATATTCCCCTGGTGGAAAGCTGGGCCGTCGCCTATGGGAACGTCCGGGTCTTCAACAAAAACACCCCGTCCCTGGAAGAAGTTTACGGATTCCCGACCCTAGGCCGGGACATCGCCTCAATCACGCCGGAGGAAGAACAGGGCCTGATTCTGCAATCCATCGCCAGCCTGATGTGTTTAGACGGGCTTAAGAATTTTTATCCGGATCCGGCTATACGCCGCATGATGGAAAAAAAAGAGGGAACAACCTTCGCCCCGATGGTCTGGCTGTCTTGCGTTATGGTCGCCTTTGAAGTTATTAAAATTTTATTGGACTGGGGAAATCTGGCCTTGGCTCCGCGTTTCGCGGTCTATGATTGTGTCTCTCACAGGATTCCATCGCAAAACAGCCCTTAATTCAGGACAAGTTACTTCCTAAAATATCTCGGGTCCCGTCTTTGCGCATTCAAGGAAGATTTCCTAACGACTGCAAAAGCTGGCCGGCGGTTAAAGTCTTTTGTTCCCGGCCGTTTAAAAGCAAGGAAAAATTGCGGGAAAAAATTTTTTCCTTGGTCTCTTCTGAAAGGTCCAGGCCCATGATACAATCCACAAAATCTTTCATCCGGTGAGACCGGCTCCCGAACGGCATCGGATAATCCGTCCCAAAAATAAACTTGTCCTCCCCCAGCCTTTCGATTAAATCGCGGTTTAAAAGGCTTCGAATTTCATAAAGGTAAGCGGCGGTATCAATAAACACGTTCCGGTTCTTCTCCGTTACCATAAAAGCTTCATTATGCCATAAGGTGCCTAAATGGGTCAGCATAATCCGCAATTCCGGGAATGCGCAGGCGACCGCATCAAGTAAAAGCGGATTGGCCTGATCCAGCTTGGCCAGGGCACCGAACGGAGTCGTCCCGACATGAAAAACAACCGGCACATTCAATTTCACAGCCTTTTCATAGACAGGGAAAACCCGTTCATCATCCGGATAAAAATCCTGCAGCGGAGGGTGGAATTTAATCCCCTTCAACCCCATGCGCGTGATCGCGTGCTCAATCACATCAACGGCGTCATGCCGCAAAGGATTGACGGATGCAAAACCGATGAACCGCCCAGGAAACTGCCGGCAAAGTTCAGACACATATTCATTAGAAGCATACACGATAGGGGCCTCACAGGCGAACAGAACTGTTTGTTCGACCCCGGCTTCATCCATTTGTTCAAAAAGCTTTCGCGGGTTTAGAAGCGGCAAAGTTTGGTCCAAATTCTTAAAAACTTCCAGTTCCAGAGAGATTTCCAGATCCGGATTCTGACTCAACATCTTTTGCAATTCAATAAGGTGCACATGGGCGTTAATAATTTTCATTGGATATCCCTTTATTATCTTTAAAACAGTGCGGGGTCTCCTGGACTCATGTCCGGCCCAGGGATTTTCTTTTATTATATTTACAAACCCATCGTATTACAACAAAGAAATCATGTTGTTTCTGGTCGACAGCGGCTGGCGCACGCCCCCTCTCCCCCGAGTCTTAGGGTACCCCTTATTAAAACCTACACGGCTGTAAGCGTATCGTTTTCCACGGCAGAGACAAAAAAAAGCAGGAGGTCAATTGACCTCCTGCCTTTTTTTATTGTGATATGGCCTTTATAGCCCTTCACTAATAAAACTTATTGCTTTCTTCTTAAACCGACTAAACCGACTAAACCGGATCCAAGCAATAACATAGACATCGGTTCAGGAACAGCGCGGCCCTTGATCGGGTCTTCGCTTAAACTTAACCAGTCATTATCTGTTCCGGGAACGATAGCTGCAGCGCCTTCTGTTGTAGAATCAAATTCCGCCCAGAAATCAGCGTAAGAAACAGCGCCACTATCAGAAACGAGTTCCCAAGCATTGCTGTCAAATAACCCTTCAGCGGTTCCGTACCCTTCCACAACCACCAAATAAAATGATCCGTGGCCGGTAAAAGGAGACGTTGTGCTATCCAGGTGATTCTGGTAAGTAATGTGATCATTTGCCGTATCGCCATCACCATATTTAATCCCAGGTACAAGGGCTAATCTTAAAAACAATTGGCCATCCGTAACTGTCGGATATGTGCTGTCGTCGCTTCCTCTGGCATTAGGGCCAAGAGTGGGATCAAAATCAGGGGTGTTATCTAAATACACATCGATAATACCGCCAACTGACTGATACGTAATACCATCAGCGCCAACAACCCACTGGTCATCATCAACCCCGTAAAGAATACCTGTTAACTCTTCTCCATCATCACCGTCAGACCAGAGGGTCTGCGCGACAGGAGTTTTCATTGTAGACACCTTAAAAATGCTGAAGTTGTCTGCAACCCCATCGGCATTGCCGTAGCCGTTTGAGCTGCTTTGGCGTAAACTCCCAATAGTGAAGTCAGAAAATTTAAACTCCACTGGACCCCGGTAACCGTCAAGATTGTAATCAAAGGCGAAAACCGGAGTGCTGATAAAGGAGACAGCCGCCATCACAGCTGCGATTAGAACAATTTTCTTCATGTTCATCCTCCGTTTTAGTTAATAAAATGTTTATCTATAATCATGTAAGAAAGCTAGGTTCGAACAGGCTCTTCTTACGTAAAAATGGTACTTATGGTTCTCTGTTAAACGGAGCAGGGAACCAAACAGGTACCCTTCTCCCCCCCCAAGAAACTTTACTGTTTTCTTCTTAACCCAAGTACGCCTAACAATCCAGTTCCCAATAATATCATCGTGGCGGGTTCTGGGGTTCTACCGCATTCCGGGCAATCCGGCGCGATTGTATTCACATATTTATATTCGGCTCCATACTTTAATAACGCTTGGGTTGAAACAGCCTGATTGGTGGGAACACTAAACCAGAAGAAATCATATTCAGCAAACTGCCCATTTATTTTATAACTATCATTTAAAACATCCGGGCCATTGGGCGTCCATTCCAATCCATCCGGTTTATCAGCCGCGCCGAACTGCTCAAATATCATAGTGTATGTCCGTTGCTCTCCACTGCCATCCGGATTATTGCCATCATATCCGATAGAATTAATAATCGCCTGCTGTAGCACATCATCTTCAATATTAAACCAGCAATCTTCCAACCCTAAATTCCAATGACTTAAAGCATTGTGGATACTGGGATCATCAGGACCAGCTCCTACCACTGAAATCTTGTAAGTCCATTTATACCAATCATACCCAGCCGGTAAAGCAGAATTATTGTCCGGAGTAATATTAACAACCGGATCAATAAATATTTCATAGGTATAAGGAGGCGGTGGTGCTGCCTGAACACTCGCGCCAACAAAAAATACCACACACATAGTTACCAAACATATAAAATTTATTTTCTTCATTTTAATAGATTTTAATGGCTCCTCTTATGTTCCTATCTAGCACCCTCTCCTGTCAATACGACCCTGAACGTCCTCAAAAAAATCTGCAAATCTGTCCAAAGACACACCTTCTTTATATAAAGAAGGTCATATTTGATCTTCTTCCTTACATCCTTAATGGTTTCATCATAACGATGCCACACCTGGGCAAGCCCGGTAATACCTGGTTTCACAGAGAGTCTTTTTTCATATCCCGGGATTTTTTCCTTTAATTCCGCCACAAACTCCGGCCGCTCCGGACGGGGACCGATAACGCTCATTTCGCCTCTTAACACATTAAAAAACTGCGGGATTTCATCCATATGGGACTTACGCAAAAACTTGCCCACCGGAATTAACCGCGGATCATCCTTAGCGGCCCAAACCGGACCGGTTTCTTTTTCCGCATCCACCTTCATTGTCCTAAATTTGAAAATCTTAAACAACCGGCCATCTTTCCCAACGCGGGTTTGGGTAAAAATAACCGGGCCTTTGGATGTTAATTTAATTAAAAACGCTGTTAAAAGGAATAACGGAGATAAAATGATAATTGCCGCGACCGACAGCACAAAGTCTAAGGCTCTCTTAGCAATATAATATGTCTTGCGGACAAAACTGATAATCATACCGACAAAACTGCTCCCTAATAAAGCCAAAGTAGAAGGTTCCGGAGCCCTGGAACGAGGGGCATTTAAATTTTCATCAATTTTCTTTTGATTATTATTTAATGGATAGATCTCCTGCTGGCCTTTGTAATCAATCACGGTCATAGCTGCCCAGGCAGAAGTAATGACCACCGAAGTGGCCAGAAAGACTAAAACTATTAAAAATATTTGCTTAATTGATTTGTTTATTTTTATCATTTTTTGAACTTGCCTTTTTGAAAACGTTTTCTTACATTTTTTTATTTATTTAGTGAGCAATTTGCGTGCCAACTTTCAAAAACAAGCCTTCAAGTGCATTCTTTTTATATTATTACATTACAATATGTTATAGTAGGGCACACTACCCCCAAACATAGACAAAGTATCCTAACAATAGACAACCCATGACAAGTACGTCCAGAGAGGCGTTGACCTTGCTGAACATTTTGTTGAAGATATTAGACATATAATATTAAATTATAAGGAATAATTATTTCCTTATATCTGACTGGAAAAAACAGCCACAAATCCAGAAGATTAAGGCATAAAAAATCTGAAGAGTTTAATCTCTGCACCTTTATTTAAACCAGGGATGAGAGCCGAATCAGGGAATGGGATTTTTGGACAACGATGAACCTTCACAGGGCTTGAGACAGAAAGTTCCGTGCCCGTGAAGGCCTGGGGAATCTAATGAAAATATATGTTTTTTAAGGTAAATATTGGAGCAGGTGCGGGACCATAACCTGGGCAAAGGCATCAATCCACTGCATAGCTTCATCCGGATTTTCCGGGTCAACAACAGCGGAAAGCCGGATAAGGGCTCCTCCGGCCGGTTGTCCGGTCAATTTTTTAATCGCGATAAGAGCCTGCCCCTTAAGGTAATTGGGGGTGAAAGTATCGCCAACTTTAAACCAATAACACATATATTGACGGTGCGCCCCCTGTTCGACAAGATATTTGTTAGAGACAACCTGTATGCCCAAGGAAGGGATATCGATCCCATGATGCATATTACTTATAAAGGTAGCCCCTCCTCCGGTATAACAAATCTCAGGGGGATGAACGACTTTACGGTTCGTCTGCGAATAAACAACAAACAGGTAAACACTGTTTCCCTGTTCATTGGTATATTTACGCGTGAAAGCGTTCCGGGTTTCCAGGAGGCTATACTCCCGGTCGGTAATGGGCAATTCTTCGGATTTCCAGCCAGCGATTTCCTGAGGGAATGCGTGGATGCTCACAGAATCTTTCTGCTTATATTCCTTAAAATATAACGTCCAAGAAACCGTCCCGGAACAGAAGAACAGGACCAATACGACCAGAAAACTTTTGTTTATTTTATTAAACATAACATGCCACCCCATTGATAAAAATATTTGCTACTCGATAACTTTACTCACGCCTAATAAGAGAACAAAAGCTAAGGCGAAAATAAGAAAACCCGAAGCATCATGAACAAAACCGGATGCTGATTCCGGCCCCCATATTTCGCTGACCGTAGCCAGGAAAACCACCCGGCAGACATTTGTGATAATCGCGATCGGGATGGTCGTCAAAAAAAGCACCCCCCTCTTCCACCTCGGCCCATTCAGCCAGAAAGCAAAAATGCTTCCCAGGGCCGTCAGGGAAATGAGTGACCGCAACCCGCTGCAAACGTCATCCACCACAACCTGCGCATGACGCATCATAATAATACTGCCGTTACGCTTGGCCAGAATACCCATATGATTGAGCAATTTTTCCGCAATCTCCGCTGCGAACATTTTCATCCGGAAACTAATGTTGACAATCGCCACCTCCGGAAGCGGAAACATAAAAATCAGAAAGCCAATAGGAAACAGAATCTTCTTCAAAACCGCCATGCCGTAAAAATACAAGACCAGGCCAAAGATAACAACAAACATGGAAAGGCCGCCGGTAAAATTGATCCTGAACAGCGCGCTGAATAAATAGAGTAAAACCCCCGCCACGATCAGGGGCATCCCTAAACGGGATTCCTTGACCGGGGCCACCGCGAGCTCCTCTTT
>JAGOJP010000045.1 GCA_017995055.1 Candidatus Omnitrophota bacterium | reverse complement strand
TTTTCACGTTCATGGAAAAAATGAAGGTGGATAGGAAGGTTAATTTCTTGCTCACGCTATTATTCATGATGAATCCGGCGGTCATTCTGTATGAAAATTTACTTTTGTACACTTACCCAGCCGCCGTTTTATTGTGCCTGGCGGCGTTACTATTGAACCGGTATTTAGAAACAGAGAAGACCCGGGCTGCCGTCCTGTTTTTTATGCTCCTGGCGACCCTCATCCTCTTGCGGGGCTTTTTTAATATTTTCTGGTTTTTGCTCTTTCTTTTTTGGCTGATGTTATTAAAACGGCATAAAATCAGGCAGATCGTGTCCGCGGCCATAATCCCTTTGATGCTGATCGTGGCCGTCAACATAAAAAATTATTGTGTTGTCGGGCATCTTTCCCCCAATTCAACCTTTCTGGGCATTCAACTCGCCAATATGACCATCCCATTCTTAACGGATGCGGAATTAAAAGAAGCCATTCAAAACAAAGGGGTCACCCTCACGACGGCTATGGAATGTGACCAACCAAGAAATATCAGCCCCCGGTTAGCCAAATATTTTTCAATCGAGGAGACGGGGATTCCTGTCTTAGATCAAACGAACCTCGCCGGGCATGACGATATCCCCAATCTCAACAGCTTATTTGCGATGAAAGTCTCCGAGATTTACCTTCGGGAAAGCCTCTATGTCTTAAAACATTATCCTCAGGCGTATTTCAGGGGAATGCAAAGGGCGCTTTTTGTTTACCTCCTGCCAAGCCCCACGGATATTAAACTCACCAACCGCAGGTTCATCTTTACTTATGAAAAATTTTATAATTTCATGTTCTATGAAGGATACGCGAACCGGGACTGGTTTCATCACCGGACTTATCTGGGGCTGACGTGTCTGGTTTTGGTGGCCGCCGGTTATTTTATCCTGCATATGTTCGCCCTCAAAACTATTTTCACCGCGAGACGAAGCCCGGATCACTCGTTAGCAAGGAACTCGTTAATTTTTATTTACTTTAACATTCTGTATGTAAGTGCCATCGCGATCGCTTTTGGCCCCGGAGCGACGAACCGCTACCGTTTCGCGGTAGACGCTTTTTATCTTGTCCTGGCGGGAATGCTGTTAACCGGGGTGTATTCCCATATTCGATTCTCCTCTAAAAGAATACCCCTCGAAAAAATATTTAACAATAAAACTTGACAAGATTTTCTTTAGGAATACAATAAATTCAGTTCTTTAAAAATAATGAACATTTAGCAGGGAATGCGGTGGGATTCCGCAGCTGTGCCCGCAACTGTATTTAGGTGTGTAAGCGCCTATAAGTCAGAATACGAAAACCTTCGGGGCAAGAGGTGCTAACCAGTGTAATATTTTTTGAATACCGGTCCCGTCCTCTTTTTAGGGGAGCGGGTTTTTTATTTTAGACGGCAAAGCTTTCCCAAAATACCCGCCCGTAATCTTGAATTCATCGTGATTTAGATCAGAGACGCATGGGGCATTTTTCTAAAATGTCATTCCGTATCGGGACAACGTCCTATATTTATGAAGACCATATCTTGCCGAATGTCCGCAAACTCCGGGGCTCGGTTGATGATATAGAACTCATTTTATTCGAAGACAGAGATTGCGGGAATATCCCGACTCTAGAAGATCTAACCGAGTTAAAAGACTTGGCTGATGAGTCTGATTTAACATACACAGTCCATCTGCCTTTGGACATCAATTTAGGGGATGGACCTGTTTCTAAACGAAAGGGCGAAATTCACCGGGTGGCAAAACTCGTCAACTATTTCTCTGCTCTCAAGCCGCTTGCTTATATCCTGCACTTAAATTTATCCAAAGAAACGGATAAAGATATTTCGGCCTGGCGGCTCAACACCAGTAACTCACTGGAAGGATTATTATCCCTTATAAAAGTTCCCCCAGAAGATATCGCTGTCGAAAATTTACATTTCCCGTTTCATTATGTCGAAGATATTGTCGCGCGAAATAATGTTTCCGTGTGCGTTGATATAGGGCATCTAAATTTACTGCGGGAGGACATCTTCGCGCATTTGCTCAAACACATTAAGCGTACCCGCGTCATTCATTGGCACGGGATATTAAACGGAAAAGATCATCTTTCCCTGCAACATGTCCAGCCCGAGGAAATTAAAGCAATCCTTGATTTTCTGCGGCAGCATCAATACCGCGGGGTTGTGACGCTGGAAATATTTAACCGAAAGGATCTTGACGAGTCTTTAGACTGTATTCAAGCTAAAATTTAGCAGGGAATTCGGTGTAAATCCGAAGCTATACCCGTAACTGTAATCCCACTTTTAACAAAAGGCCGGGTAAGCCAGAACACGAACACCTCCGGGAAAAGAGGGGCTAAAATAATCAAAAGAAGCTGATTATTAACCCAGTCCGTCTCCGGAAACTGGGTTTTTTGTTTAGGAAGGGAAAGAAAGATGCCGGATTCAAACGATGCCGTATTGGCCAAGATAACCGAGCTTTATGAGATGCTTTACCGTCACGACGGTTATGGCGAGATGACCATTGAGATGCGCATATTAAAAAAAGGACAGAAGGAGGTCATTATCCGCTGCGGGAAACAGTTCCGCTTTGTGATCGATTTTGTCTCGGAGAAGTTCATGGCCCCGATGGCCTCCGTATATAAGAGGAAATAAATCAAGAAAGGGGGTGGTCAAAAACAAGAAATACGTCGTGGGTGGGAAACCCAGTCGTCCGGATAACACAAATGTACTCAAGAGTTGTTGATTCTGCGGGGGAATGACGCTCACAATCGAAAAAGGAGTTTTGCAATGAGAAGCAGAAGTAAAATTAAAGGGTTCACCCTGATTGAAATGTTGTTGGTGGTTGCCTTGTTGAGCATTGTGGGGATTATGATCGTCAGACAATTCGGCGACACCGAAAAAGAGGCAAAGAAAGTTGCCGCTGCGCATAACAAGAAGACTTTACAGCAAACGGTTCTGGATTATCAAAGTTTGTACGGGGTCTTCCCGTCCAAATGGCATTCCGGCTTAGCCGCAGATGATTTATCATCCGTGGAAGGGTTATCTAAAGAAGTCGCAATTAATATGGCAGCAACAGCAACTGATGACGCCATTGTGGATCGGTATACCAATGGTTATCAGGTTCTTATCCCCGGGGCCAATGTCCAAGGTCTTTCTCTAGGGCAGGCAGAGGCACTTCACGAGAACTCAATCCATCAACTTGTAAAGGGTGGATATATGCCGGTCAGTAATCCTAGTTCCACAGCCGGCACCGTTCCTGTCGCCGAAAACCTGGTTGCCTGGGTCCTGACGGGTGGAGTGGAGTTATATCGCGGAGGTAGTCTTGAGGTTACCAATTACGATGCGGATTATAATACTTTAAATAGAGCAACACTCGGCACAGAAGTCGTTACTATCAACGGCGATCCACTTTCCAATTCGCAATATGGTACTGACGAAGCAGTGGTCTTGGTTGCTTGCTCTAAGGAACTGTATTGGAGTGGCGTGTTAAAAGGTGACCCGGATGCGGATGGGACGGGATATTTCGGTGGGGAATTTATCAAAGACTCCCAAATAAGTCTAACTGAACCCCCTCGCGACCCTAAGACCCGGGATGCCAGCGCTTTTCCGTATTATTGGGCCGTTTTTTATATTTCTCCGTCCCAGGTGGGACAGGATGCAGGTTATTCCGCGAAACTGTTAGGGGTTCTGGATGGCGATTTGAATCCTGTGCAGTCATAAATAAAACGGGTCGCCTGAATTATCAGCAGATTATCTGGGGTAAAGCAGTCTCTGCCGGCTTTAAGGGAAAGGCAGGGACTGCTTTGCCCGTGGTTAGGATTAAGAAATAATATTTATCGTATTTAATAAATTTGAAATGGATTTTTTGAATGAATTTAAACAAAACACGCCGAAACATTCTTAGGAAAGGTTTCACTCTCATTGAACTGCTTTTGGTGGTTGCGTTGATAGCGACAATAGGTGGCATGGCCGTTATCAGTTTCCATAACGTTAATCGAGGGATGGAAGCGTCTTTGATCACGACGGAACTTTCTGTTATCAGAGAATCCTTGTTAATTTTTAAACAAGATATGGGAGAAGCGCCGCAGTTTATTGCCGAACTGTTGCAATCACCGGCCCCGGACGCGGAAGATAACATGGGGGGGTGGTGGTGGCGGGAAGACGGAAATTATCCTGTGTCCGACGCTTTTCTGCCGACGCTCCCGGATTCGAGCTTGTTTTCGTATGACCCGGCGACGCGTCGCGGCTGGAATGGCCCGTATTTACGCGCCGAAGTTTTCAGCGCCGCCGACAACGAACTTAGGGAAACAAGAATCAATCCGGACGGCGCACCCAATGTTTCGGGAACAATCAACTCGGACAGCGCGGTGACCCCGTCAAAAAAGATGGCCATACTCAAGTCCGATTACAGTAATTTCCCACAAAAAAGTGATGCCGGCATAAAGGTCAGTCATTATCAGTTCAATTTTGATGATGATTCCGGTGAAATCGCCATCCGGTTTCTGGATGACCCCACAAGTTCTTCCCCGAAGATTATTGGAGAAACACGATCGGGTATAAAACCATGAAAAGGTATTTTTACGGGAAATTACAGGGCATGTCTTTGATAGAACTTTTGTTTGTGGTGGTCCTTTTGGCTTCGCTTTCCCTGGCGACATTAAGTTTAATGGATAATGTGGACGACAAGGAGCGTTACCGGGGAACACAGAACCGTCTGAATGCGATACGCTCGGCTATTTTGGGCCCGGAAACGGTTGTGGACACCCATGGGAACTATATCTCCGGAGGCTTTCTGCAGGATATCGGCTGGCCACCGGTCTCGCCATCTGATCTCATTGACCCGCAGCCTTCATATTGGGAAGACTGCCCCCGGACATATGACAACAAGTGGCGGACATTTTATGGCTGGGCCGGCCCCTATATGACCGCTCTGCCTTTGAGAGAAATTGACAAAAAACAAGGAATCCAACCGACACTTTACGATGGTTGGGGGAACGAATTTTATGGATGGAAGAAAGACGAAGCAGAAAACATAAATATATGGTCACAGTATAGCCCTGTTTATCCGCACGAAGGAGTTGAAACCCAGGCTCATTTAACGATCCGCAGCTATGGGGCGGATGGGCCTGGGGCTGCCGGCACCGGACTCTTTGACGAGGATATCCCGCATGAAACCCAGCCATTAGTTCCTTACTGGGAGTGGGCGATTGACATTAAAAACTGGCCGATAGAGCTAATCAATGAAAGCGATCAAACCTTAATGTTTAATAGCGATTTTCGTTTTATGATTGTCGTCCCGCACTGGCAAGACACAACACCCGGGGGACAGTTGGATTTTTGGCCACCGGATCCTGATGATCCGAATGATACCGATCAATACGCGGGGAATATTGGGGCAGCGTATATGGCCAACGCAACGACTCCGGTTGAAATCCCCGCCCACAGTTCAAAAACATTCTTTTTCGGAGGAGAGAATCCCCCCAATAGCGTGCCCCGATGGGTCCCATATGGACGCCGGATGCTTTTTATCGTTAATAAAGATGCGGGAACCAGCGGTACAGCCGAAAGGTTTACTGATTTTTCTGCCGACTTTACAACAGGCTGCCCCTATGATGATGGATCGGGAAATATTGAAGAAAATGCCTGTGTTGAGGTTTTTATTTCCCGCCATCTATCAAAGGGGCAGATTAAGTTTTACCGTTAACAGAAAAACAAAAAAATGCAAAACAAAATTTTTCATAAAATACCGGATAAGGAGATGTTTTCAGAGGCATGAAAGAGCTTTTGATCGTTGAATCCGATGGGTTGGTTGTCCGTGCCGCGGTTATACAGAAAAGCGGTAAAGGCAATGTCCGTCTCCGGGCGTATACAGAGTCGCGCCAAGTGGATTTACCGGAGGCATTAAGGGAAACCGTCGCGGGAATAGATAAAGCTGGTGTTAAGCCGCCCATGAACGCCATTTTACTGGATTCGCACGTTTATACGACAATCCTGTCCCTTCCGGTTGATCCGGCAAAACAGCTGCTTTTTAACGAGATGCAGGAACTGGTTCGCTGGGAACTTGAACCTTACATGGCCCAAAGCCGCGTAAGACGATTGGGCTCTATCCTGGAAGGACGGGGCTATCTTACAAACGGCGATGTTAAATGGGTCATGGAATTTATGGAGAAAGAAAATAAACGGATGCTTAAATCCTCCAGTGATAAAAAACTTCCGCGCTTCGGAGAAACGGCCTTAAGGCTCGGGTTAATTTCACACGAACAGCTGGAAGAATCTTTAATGCTCCAGCAGCCCCTCCAGGAACCCGAAGGGGAGATCGTCTGCGGGTGGACTCCTCTGGCTGAAAAATCCCTGAATGGGCGATGGCGTTGGCTTGTGAGCGGAGTAGCCGTTTCATTCCGGGAGAGCGCCGTTCAGTCGTTTGCCCAAGCTGGAATTCATTTACAAGCCATGTATTCTAACGTCGGAACCGCGGGCGCCAGTCTTAACGGGCAGATGGGGAACACCTGCGGGGTGTTCGAATTTCAGGCAGGGACGTTAGGATATACCCGGCTCACCGCGGGACGAACCGTAACTGCCCGGTTCCACTTTAATGACGATCGGGCGAATCTGGTTAATCTATGCCTGGAGTTACTTGAGGGAGATGTTGAAAATCTTTGGCTGGCCGGACGCTGGCCTGATATTGACGGCGCCGCCGGCGAAATCACCGTCCAGGCAGGACGTCCCTGTCAGAAAATCCCGGTTCAAACAAAACTTTCGTCATTAGATGAAAGCGACCCGTGGGCTTTCGCGGGCATGATCGGAGCTTTCCGGCACTTTCTCAAACTCGTGTCTCTGCAGACCGCTGTATACGTCCCCGCGAATCTCCCCCCGACCCCTTTAAACCAGTATAAATACTACCGGCAAGGGGTTGTTTTATTGCTTGTGGCTGTCCTGGGCGGCCTGGGAGGAAAACTATATCAATCAAAATCTTTACATCTCACAAAATTAACGGAAGCCACCGGCAAGCTTGAGGAAACACGGGTAAGAATAAATAAGCTCGAAACGGAAATTAAAGATTTGCGTCAAAAAAAAGCTTTTCTGAGCGAAAAATTGCCCCAACGGGAAGCCATGATTCCTTATCTTATGAAAGTCCTGCAATCAGCCATGTCGCAGGAAATTATGCTCAACAGTTTTTATGAAGATGACGAAGGGATCATCCATATTGAGGGTTGGGGGTTGTCCATCAGGGCTATTCAAATATTTAAACTGGACATCTCAAAGTGTTTAGAGCGTTTCCGTTTGAATTCCCAGGATTACCCCATTCAGGAGAAGAAAGGCTGGCGGGATATCCACGGCTACTCTTTTAGATTTGACTTGGTTCCCGACGGGATTTCGACAAATGCTCCGTCCCCGAGGAATAAAGGAGGAACGCATTGAATCCTGACAAAATTAAAAGTCCCACCCCCAAATTAAATTTTTTTGCTATCACGGTTTCAACAATCGTTTTAGGGGGCTTCATCGGAGGCACAATTTTTTTTATTAACGAATATCGTCTCTATACAAAGAAGCACAGAGATTTTTATCGGAATAAAAATGTTCTGGCTTCCTTGGAGAAGATAACAGCAGAGCAGGTACAACTCGAGAAGCGCTATAAAGAAATGCAGCGGACAGGTAAGGACCTGGATGAGCACGTCAAGCAAATGGAGAAACGGTTTGCCCCGATGGCTCCGGAGACATTTGAACACAATAAGTTTCTGGTAGTAGACTTGGCCATGCGTTGCGGCTTCAGGATAGTAGATGAAAACATGCCGGACCGGGCCTCGCAACCTGTGTCGCCCAAGAATTCCTATAGAAACGCCGGCCACAAAGGCCCCAAAAGGCGTCAGGCCCGGGAAACTTTTCTTGACCTATATCCTTCCGGAGATTTATACAAGCGGCCTGTTTTAAAATTTACGGCCGAGACAACATTTTCAGGGGCCTCCATTTTTTTTGAAAAGCTTCAGTCCCTGAACTGGCATGTGACACCCATTCACTTCTCTTTTGACCGGATTGAATTGAAACAACCGCCTGTCTCGCGCGGCGGACAGAGATTCACTGGTTTCGGGCAGCCGGTGGGACAAAAAAAAGCGTTTTTATTGCATGGCCTCCCCGGAAGCTTGAGGCTCAACTTAACGCTAGCACTTTAAAGGAACTGTCATGGCACAAAACATGAATATCCGGCTTGAAATCATGCTTGAACGATGCGTGCAGATGGGGGCGTCTGATTTGCACATTTCGCCGGACGCGTTCCCTTATATCAGACTTCACGGGACATTGTCCAAAATAGGGGAAGATATCATTGCGGCGAAAGAAGCGGAAGAAATTATTTTGAGTATGCTGAATTCAGAACAGCATAGGACGCTGGAACGGGAGCGGTCCCTGGACATCGCTTTTTCTTTTAAAAATGTTGATCGTTTTAGAGCCAACATTTATCTGGAACGAGGGGGACTCAGCATCGCGATAAGAAAGCTGGAGAGTGTATTCCGTACTTTTCATCAGCTTGGCCTGCCTCAAACAATCGGGGCGTTGGCCGATCTGCGCGACGGACTTGTTTTATTAACAGGCCCTACCGGCAGCGGGAAAACAACGACGCTCGCGACCTTAATAAACCGTATTAATACGCAACGATCCTGCCACATTTTGACGATTGAAGACCCGATTGAATATATTCATCAGAGCGCAAAGAGCCTTGTTCACCAGAGAGAGTTAAACACAAACGTGGGGAGTTTTGCTGAAGCGGTCCGTGCTTCACTGCGGGAAGACCCCGATGTCGTGCTGGTCGGAGAAATGCGCGATCTGGACACCATGCGGACAGCTATTACCGTTGCCGAAACAGGCCATCTTGTCTTTTCAACGCTTCATTGCGGGAATGCCGTTGGGGCCCTCGACCGTCTTATCGGGGCCTTTCCCTCGGGTGAGCAACAATCAATCTCCCAGCAGCTTTCGATGATTTTACGGGCCGTGATAGCGCAACGGCTGCTCCCGACAATAGACAGCAAAGGGCGCGTCCCCGCCGTTGAAATACTCCAGGTCACAAAGGCTGTTGCGAACCTGATTCGAAATTATAAAACGGAACAACTCTATTCTATTATGGAAAATGGCAGCCAGGAAGGGATGATAACCCTGGAGCAATCTCTGGCTGAACTGGTAAAAACGCGAAAAGTAAGTTTTGGAGATGCGCGCAAAGTGGCGGAAAACGTGCGTGTTCTCGAGCAGCGGTGTCGGATAGCGCATATCCCCCGGCCTGAACGGGAGGAAGAATAGTGGCCTTGGCGTTACGAACACTTATTGAGGCGTGTGTCCAGGCGGGGCTTATCGATCTTGATACGGCCGGTCTGGTGCGCCAGGATGTGCAAAAGAAAAAAATTGCCCCGATGGAAGCGATTTCATGCCGTGGTCGTATTCCGGAGTCCTCTATCTACCAGGCGGTTGCCCAGTGGAAAGGAATCCCTTATTTCAGCCGCGATCGTCTTCATCCGTTGCCGGAGGTACTAAAGAAAATTCCTCGCGGCCTGATTCAAAGGAAACAGATCCTCCCTGTCGCCAGGGAAGGGGATGAAATCTTTCTGGCCAGCCCGTTCATGGAGGAAACCGAATATCATCAGGTCCGCGAAGCCCTCCGCATGGTGCTCGACCAGCCGTTCAGATTTGTCCTGGCGAGTCCCGAAGATTTGAAATACGCCGTGGAACAGGCGTTGCGATTGATCAAGCATGACGACTTTACCGGAATCCAGGCCGTCGAAGACACCGTCAAATTTGTGGATAAAATGATGCGCGAGGCCTTTATATGGCGCGCCTCGGATATTCATGTCGAGCCGGAGGAAAAACATTACCGGATACGTTTCC
Source organism: Candidatus Omnitrophota bacterium (assembly GCA_017995055.1). Classification (GTDB taxonomy): domain Bacteria; phylum Omnitrophota; class Gorgyraeia; order Zapsychrales; family JANLHA01; genus JAGOJP01. The sequence continues at coordinate 6,517 of JAGOJP010000045.1, read as the reverse complement.
GCGTTGACGGAATTCTGCAGGTCTATCAGGCGGGGCTTTCGCGGGAAGCGGCCAACACCGTCCTTTCCAGGATCAAGATCTTAGGCGGGCTTGATATCGCCGAAACAAGGGAATTCCAGGACGGAAGTTTCACCTACGCGCTGGAAGGCATGGACGCCGGGTTCCTGGATATCCGGGTGGCAACCGCACCAACTCGTTACGGAGAGCGGGCCACATTGCGACTCCTAGGCGTTGATGCCAAAATGTTGACCCTTGAAATGCTGGGGTTTCCGTTGGCGATTTACCGCCAATTTGAACAAATGATTAAACGGCCGCACGGATTAATTCTCATTACAGGCCCAACAGGAAGCGGCAAGACGACCACGTTATATGCCGCGTTACGGGTGATTAATCATCCGGGGAAAAATATCCTGACAGTGGAAAATCCGGTTGAGTATCATATCCAAGGGGTTTCTCAAATACAGGTTGATACGGCCGGGAAAGTGACCTTCGCCAGCTCCTTGCGTTCGCTCCTTCGCCACGACCCGGATGTCCTCATGGTGGGAGAGATCCGGGATTTAGAAACCGCCCAAATAGCCCTGCGGGCCGCGATTACCGGACATATGGTGTTTTCAACGTTACATACAAACATGGCCTGTGGTTCGATTACGCGGCTGCTTGATATGGGATGCGAGCCTTATTTACTGGCCTCAACGCTGACGACATCCATCGCCCAACGGCTTGTCCGGCGTCTTTGTCCCGCTTGTAAACGGCCCGTGCGGATTTCAGAAGAGGACCGCATTTTTCTCCGCCAGCGGGAAAAGGATATCACCTTATACGAAGCTGTCGGCTGCATTAATTGCCAAGGGACAGGGTACCAGGGACGCATCGGGATTTTCGAAATGGTCCGCGTGGATAATAAACTCAGGAAACTCATCGCCCGGGGTTGTGAAGAAGACAAACTTGGGATGGAGGCGTCATTTTTGACAACGCTTTATGATGATGCCGTCGCCAAAGTCTTAAACGGGACAACCACCGTTGAGGAAATTAAACGCATCATCGTGGCCCGGGAGGAAGAATAAAGATGACGTTATTTCAATACAAAGCCGCCAACGCCCACGGGCAAAAAACCCGGGGAAGCCTCAACGCCGCTGATTCTGTATCCGCGGCGGCGCTTTTACGTGAAGAGGGGCTGTTTATCCTGAAGCTTGCTGAACAAAAGACGGCTCAGGAAGAAGGCCGATGGCTCATTCAGTTTAAGCATCTTAGACTGTTATTTTTACCGGTTACGAAAAATGATGTCATCTTTTTCCTCCGGCAGCTGGCCTTGATGCGGCGGACAGGGTTGACACTACTCCAATCTCTCGAAGTATGCCGGAACCAGTCATCAAAACCGCATCTGGCGCAAATAATCGAAAAAACCATGCAGGCCGTTGAGTCCGGATCGAGTCTGTCTTCAGCGCTGGCCTGGCATAAAAAATATATCCCGGAAATCGCCATCAAAATGATCATGACGGCCGAGGTCACCGGGGAGCTCTCCGAAATATTAGATCAAATTGCCGTTCAAATGGAACGGACGGAAAACCTGAAAAACACAATTTTGACAAGTTTGATGTATCCGGCGCTGGTTGTCCTGATCATGATCGGAGTGGTGACTTTTCTGGTTACAACCGTTGTGCCGAAGTTTTCTTCCTTCCTAGCGCAAAAGGATATTGCTTTGCCCGCATCCACGCAGCTTTTGATGGACATTTGTGATTTCTTGACGAAAAATAAACTGAAAATAACGATTGGTCTCGGGACCGGATTCGCGGCGGTCTCGCTTGGTTATTTGCTGCCAAGAGTACGCCTTGTCATGGACCGCATTCAACTCTCCATACCGGTATTGGGTGGCATCTTGTCAACCGCTTTCATCGCTTATTTCACCCGTACCATGGCGATTTTATTACGCAGTGGTGTTTCTCTTTTGGAAAGCATCCACATTTTAAGCGTAAGCCTGCCCAACCGCGCGATTTCGCGACATCTGGCTTTCGTAGAAAACGAAATCTTGAAAGGGCAAAGTTTTTCCAAAGCGTTGCGGGCTAATATCATCCCGCCGCTTGTGACAGAAATTGTAAATATCGGAGAGGTGACGGGGTCTCTGGACCAGGTGCTGGAGGAAATAGGGTCTTTTTACGAACAAAATCTACAGCGCCAGATCAAATGGATGACGACATTATTTGAACCAACGGTTATTCTTATGGTAGGGGGCGTGGTAGGTTTTGTGTATTTCGCTTTTTTTCAAGTGCTATTTCAACTGACGAGGATGTAATAAAAACAAAAAATTACCAACGAAGGAGAATCAAAGGATGAAACACCGATATTTTTATTTTTCCATAGCGCTTACGCTCCTTATGCTGGCGGATTTACCGTGTGGGCTATGGAGGCTAACCTGCCACGCTGAAGAGACAATGCACAACCACAAGACAACGACCCCCCAAGCCCCACAAAACCACGACGAAATTCCCGGCATCCCTAAACTTGACAAACCGGGAGAAAGGAGCCCGTTTCAACCTTCAGATTTGATGCAGGAATATGCTGCATGGGGGGCACCTTTAGCCGAGAACGGGGCAGATTGGTATATGCAAAATATCCCGAAGATTACCGTTCGCGGTTTTATTGAAACCGAAAAGATGCCCCCCACGGCTCTTATCGATATTGATGGAGAAGGGGTGCATTTCGTAAAAAAGGGGGATAAAATTTCTTTACAAAAAAGCGGGAACACGCTCACGTTGTTTGTCCAGGAGATCAATCCCTCGGAAGTTTTAATTAAAATTATGCCATTCGATCGAATATTATCTATTAGATAAAGGATATGTCCGCCGGCGCATTGAATGACAGCAGTTTGAAAGAAAAGGATGACATGATGAACAAACTGAAAGACTTACTCATAACAATAGGCATTGGAGGCCTTTGGGCTGCCCAGGCTTTCGCTCAGGCGCTTCCGGATACAACATGTTTGATTCAACGTCTTGAACTCAAAAATGCCAAACTTTTTGACGCGACGCACCTTATCGCGAAAGCAACGGGGATCAACATCGTTGCGTCCCCTGACGTGTATGATAAGCCGGTCAGGCTCTATCTGGAACGCATAAGCGCCCGGGAAGCGATTAAGACCATGTGCAAACTCAATAACCTTTGGTTCGTTGAAGAAGATAACACCATACGAATTATGAAAGCGGAAGACTATGGCAAAGAGTTGACAATCCGCCGGGATGAAAAAACCTATGTTTACAAGCTGAAATATGCTTCCTGTCTATCTGTGGCCGAATTTATCCAAGGTTTGTTTGGCAACCGTATCGAATATCTGGAACCGAATGAATTTGAAAGCTATGGGCATGTGGGGACAGATAAGCAGGGGGCCACCGGCGTTGCGGAACAAGACCAGAATCAATATATAAATGACAGTTACTGGCAAGATAATGCGTACCGGACACGGACAAAGCGGTATGATTCCACGTATGCGGCGACCCGGCAGGTCCAGGAAGTCCTGAAAATCGAAAAAGATTTGACCTCCAAGAAGATTGAGGAACTCGAAGCAAAAAAAAAGGGAGAGCCGATCAAGATTGAGGATGCCCTTGACCTAGCTCATGAGAAGGCGATCGTTTATTTGGGAGTTTTTTTGCGCAATAACTCCATCGCGTGCCGCTCGGTTGATTTGAGGATTTTACAGGATATCGATGACTTAATAAAACGGGTAGATACCCCAACCCCGCAGGTTTTGCTGGAAGGGAAAATTCTGGAGATAACGTTGACGGATGACTTTAAATCGTTTTTTGATTTTAATATGACCTCTGATTCGTTTAAAAACACAGCGGCTGTCGGGAATTTTTCTGCCCTAGATTCCTCGACGTTCATTTTCCAGTCCCTCCATAATGAACTGCAGACACGCATAGAATTATTGGAAAAAAACGGCCAGGCCAGAATTGTCGGAACCCCCATGATTCTTTGCGCCAATAACGCTCCTGGAGAATTCTTTATAGGTGAAGAAAGGCCGATTGTCATTAATTACGAGCAGGAAATCCGGGAATTCGAAGCGCGCACCACCGAGACGATGCGGCCGGTGATCGAGCTACGCTCTATCGGGACAAACCTCACCATTACACCCTCTATTAATGAGGACAGGACTGTCACGATGCGCTTCCTGGCAGAAATTGATTCTGTCAACCGAGAAGGGGCGACGATCAGTATGGTTAATCAAACAGGAGAAATTATTGCGCTTCCGATAGACACGGTTGATTCCTCCCGGGTTGAGAATATCATTGTGGCTAAGGATAACGCAACCCTGGCGGTGGGGGGGCTTATACGCGAGACTGACGAGAATTCCGAGTACAAAGTTCCCGTCTTGGGTGATCTCCCCCTCATAGGCCTTCTTTTCAGGAAAAAAGAGATTGAGAAGAAAAAAACAGAGACGGTTTTCCTAATCACGGCGCATTTAATGATGGCTCCGAACGAAGGGGAGGTGATATCCGACAAAACGATATCCAGGGTTTCCGATCATCCCTATATAAAACGTCAGCAGGAACATTTGCTGCATTATGACGAAGACAATAAAAAACTCAAACGTATTGTTAAAAGCCAATATTTATCGGAGAGTAATGGCTACAAGGAAAAAGATACGCCGCAAATTGTGCATGTAAACACAGAAGCAAACTTTGCCATAATCGATTTGGGTACACAAGACGGGATTAAAAAAGACGATATTTTTTCAGTCTATCGTGACGGTACTTTTGTGGGCAAAATTAAAGTGCACAATGCTCGTTTAGATGTATCATCAGTGTCTGCGTTAGGAGACATCCATTTAAACACGTTGCGAGAGGGCGATAAAATCCAACGGTAACCTTATCATAAACCCTTCTGTGTATTAACGGGTATCAGGGACTATGGGACAACTTATATTTATCACCGGAGGAGCCCGGAGCGGGAAAAGTTCTTATGCCGTTGAACAGGCTTGCCTGATTCGGAAACGGAAAATTTTCATGGCCACCTGTGTTCCGGGTGACGAGGAAATGCGCCTGCGGGTCGAGATGCACAAAAAAACGCGCCCTTCATCATGGCGGACAATCGAGCCCGGCAGCGGCTTAGAAACGGCATTAAAAAAAGAGGTAAAATCCAGCGTCGTTATTTTGATCGACTGCCTGACCCTTTTTATCGCCGGGCTACTCATGAAAAGTTTTTCCAGTAATCAAATTATAGAAAATGTCCAGTGTCTTTTACAAACCATTAAAGAGGGTCTGGCAACGGTCATTGTTGTTTCCAATGAGGTTGGCTCCGGCTTAGTGCCTGAAACAAAACTGGGGAGGGATTTCCGGGATATCGTGGGGGTGTGCAATCGTACGGCCGCCGCGTCAGCTGATGAGGTTTATTACGTTGTCGCGGGGATCCCGCTAAAAATAAAAGGCGACTGCAAATGATCATGATTGAAAACGTCCTTTTGAAGACTGCCCCTATGGACGCGGCCATGATGATGAAGGCGCAGATTCATCTGGATAATTTGACAAAGCCGGCACAAAGTCTTGGAAAGCTGGAAAATTTTGCCAAAAGGGTTGTCGGGATAACGCGGAATCCCCGGCCAATCTTTAAAAATAAAATTATTTTTACACTGGCGGCAGATCATGGCGTCGCCCGGGAGGGCGTCAGTTCTTTCCCTCAAAAAGTCACTGAGCAAATGATTTATAATTTTCTGAACGGAGGGGCCGGGGTAAATGTCCTTGCCCGCCATATAAAAGCGCGTGTTATTGTCGGGGACATGGGGACAATCGGAGTTATTAAAACAGATCATCCGGATTTCTTCAGCAAAAAGATTGCGGGCGGCACAAAAAATATCATCAACGGGCCGGCCATGACTCAAGATGAGGCGATCCGTTCTATCGAAGCGGGTATCGAACTCTTCCTCAGCGAACATCGTCGTTGTCCCATTGACATTGTCGGGTTGGGAGAGATGGGCATTGCGAACACAACAGCAGCGAGCGCCATTACAAGCTGCGTGACAAGGTCGGCGGTGAGGGACGTGACGGGGAGGGGGACAGGGATTACCGAGGACCAGTTGAAAAATAAAATATTCACGATACAGGAAGCCCTGAAGACTAACACTCCGAATATTAATGACCCCGTTGATATCTTAGAGAAAGTCGGGGGGTTTGAGATCGGAGGGCTCGTTGGCATCATCCTGGCCGCGGCCGCTGAACGGGTGCCGGTCGTCCTTGATGGATTTATCACGGCCAGTGCTGCATTGCTTGCGACAAATCTTTCCCCTTTATCGAAGGAGTATCTTTTTGCCAGCCACAATTCAGTTGAACGTGGACACCGCGTTGCCTTGGAGGCGATGGGGCTTGAGGCGATGTTCGATTTTAATATGCGGCTGGGCGAAGGGACAGGGGCCTGCCTGGGGATCAGCATGATCGAAGCCGGAGTCAAGATATTAAATGAGATGGCAACGTTTGAAAGCGCAGGAGTGGCACGCACATGATAAGGATCATAACCAGAAGTCTAACAGCTTTCC
>JAGOJP010000157.1 GCA_017995055.1 Candidatus Omnitrophota bacterium | reverse complement strand
TTTTTATTATGATTTATAAACTCGTCCGGTCGAATCCCCTTAACGTCCCCGGCAAGATGGTTCTCATGCTTTGAAGTATCAAACGCCGTGACTTCAGTGATCCCGCTCTTGCCGGCAAGGAGATTCTTCCAGAATTCCTGCCATCCGATCCCAACGGAAGACACAACCCCGAGGCCGGTGACCACAACCCGTCTTTTGTTAGTTTGATTTACCATAACGATCCGCCTCTTACGCCATACAGAAGTTTAACCTCCGCGCATTGGCTTCCCTTAGAAAAAATATTGATGGTCGCGCATCCGGCCTGGCGCATGAATTTTTCCGCGGCCACCTTAAGCTTAAGATTGTCCCCGGCAATAACTTGCGCGGAAAAACTTGCATAAACCCGCCCTATAATAGGAGAAAAACGCGGTTGGGCAACCGCGAACGTCAGATAATACAAAGCCAGGGCAGACTGAGCGGCCGCTTCGATTAAAAGTGTTTCCGGGTAAAAGGTTAACAGGCACCCGGCATCTGTAAACGGCCATTCATTCACCGTAATATTCTTCACAGCCGTGATGGTTTTTCCGGCTGTATAGTTTTCAATATAATCAATGAGCAAAAAAGGATATACATATGGAAGGAGTTTCCGCAAGCCATGGCTGTCCAGAGATGTCCGCATGTGATTATGTTAGTAGTAACATATTATAAATAATACTACTTACATTTATTCTACAACATAAGTACAATAATTATAACAATTTTTTTATCTTTCGGACAAAATAAGCAAAATGAATTACTTTTAAAGGGGAAAAAACTCTTTTTGATAAGGGGGGAACTTAAAAAATCCAATGACAACCTGAAATTTTTCCACAAAAAAAGGAAGGATTCCCGATGGAAAGACAGGGGGTTGCGGATGCGCCCTGCCGGCGGCCGGCCCTAAAAAGCAACTGTTTCAATATCCTCAAATTTTTCAACATTAACGACCTGAAGCTTGGAATTGATCTTGCGAAGCAGGCCTTTTAAAACCTTCCCCGGGCCTATTTCCACAAAATTTATCACTCCCTGGGACTCCATAAAATTGATGGCGTCCCACCACCGGACACTTGAGGTAATCTGTCTGGCAAGGTTCCCGCGGATCCCTTCCGCCTGTATCGCTGGTTTTGCGTCAACGTTCGAAACGACAGGCACCTTCGCGTCTTTAAAGGAATACCGTGCCAGTTCCTGTCTGAATTTTTTTTCCGCTGTTTGCATAAGGCTGGAATGAAAAGCCCCGGACACATCCAGCGGCACCACGTTTTTCGCGCCGGCCTCTTTAAGCAACCGGCACGCCTCATCTACTTTTGCCGCATGTCCTGTAATGACAATTTGTTGGGGAGAATTGTAGTTCGCTACTTCCGCGCCCGCTCTTTGGCACGCCTGGACAATCTTGTCTTTATCCAGGCCGATAACCGCGGCCATCCTTCCCTCATGAAGCCTGGTCGCCTCTTCCATAAAAGCAGCCCGACGATCCACCAGCTTCAGGGTTTCCTCAAAGCTCAACGCACCGCTGACAGCCACCGCCGTCAACTCCCCCAGGCTGAGGCCCGCCACGAAATCCGGCTGAATTCCCTTGCGAAACAAAGCCCTGTATGCGGCAAAACTGGTTGTCAAAATAGCCGGCTGGCTGTAAGCCGTTGAAGTCAGGGTTTCAATCGGGCCCTCAAATATAACGTTTTTCAGGTCCTTCCCCAGGATGTTATCCGCCTGATCAAACACGGCTTTAGCGTCTGCACACTGGTCATATAAAGACTTCCCCATTCCCACATACTGGGCGCCCTGCCCAGGGAAAATAAAAGCGACTTTGCTCATGGCGGTTCCTTTCAAAAAAAATCTCCGCGTCCATATCCGGAACACAGAGAAGCCCAAGACACATTACCGGCAGATTACTCTCATAGAAATCAAAACTGGACGACGTTCGCCGCAGAAACCAGCCCGGCGCCGAATGCGGCGAAGAGCACGGTGCTGCCTTCTTTAATGACTTTCTCTTCAATCGCTTCATGCAGGGCCACGGCCAACGATGCGGCCGACATATTCCCGTAACGATGGATATTAATATAAAATTTTTCCTTCGGGATCCCAAGCTTCTTGGCGACAGCGGAGATGATCCGGTCATTGGCCTGATGCGGGACAACACAATCAATGTCTTCCATCGCCACTCCCGCCTTCTGGATAGCCCTCGTCCCGATTTCCGCCATGGAAGTCACGGCCATTTTAAAAAGCTCCTGGCCCCGCATTTCCACATAGGGGATACGCATCATCGTGTTCTGCTGATCCAAAGGCTCGCGGTCCTGAACAATAACCGACATCAACTCCGCCTGCTCCCCCTGGGAAAACAGGCAGTCCGACAGAATCCCCTTCCCCTCTTCGACCGGTGCAAGCAGGCATGCCCCGGCCCCGTCTCCGAACAGGACACAGGTGTTGCGGTCATTCCAATCCAAAAAAGACGTAAATTTATCCGCGGCGATCACAAGGGCATTTTTATAAAGGCCGGTTTGTATATATTGTTTGGCCGTTGTCAGGGCAAACAGAAACCCGGAGCATGCCGCGCTCACGTCAAAGGCCGCGGCTTTTTGGGCCCCGATTTCCTTCTGCACCAGACAGGCGACCGACGGAAACGGGCTGTCAGGGGTGGTCGTCGCCACGACAATCAATTCGATCTCTTCCGCTTTAAACGGCGACCGCGACAACACATCTTTCGCCGACTGACTGGCCAGGAAGCTGGTGCGTTCATGCTTCTCGGCGATACGGCGTTCTTTAATTCCCGTGCGGGTTACAATCCATTCATCCGACGTATCCACCATGCGTTCCAGCTCAGCGTTAGTTAATATCTTCCCCGGCACGAAAGACCCGGTGGCCACAATCCCGACATTGTTCATTTAGAACTGATCTCCTTTATCATCGACGAAATAATGTTATGCTCATGCTCCCGTAACGTGGCCCGTATCGCGTTCTTGATCGCTTTGGGATTGGATCGCCCGTGGCTGATCATCACCAGACCGTTCACGCCTAACAATGGAGCCCCCCCATATTCGGAATAATCCGCGTGCCGCAGGACCTGCTTCAACTGGTTCCGCATAAGGAAAGCCCCAAATTGAGCGATTTTACTTTTTTTAATCTCCCGTTTGATCAGCGCGCTGGCAGATTCCATAAGGTGCTCCGAAACCTTGATCACGATATTACCGGTAAACCCGTCACAAATAATGCAGTCACAGCGGCCAGAAAAAATATCATTGGCTTCTATATTCCCGACAAAATTTTTCAGCCGGGACGCCATCATCCGGTGCGTTTCTTTCACAAAATCATTGCCCTTTGATTCCTCTTCCCCTATGTTGAGGATCCCCACTCTGGGACACTGCACGCCCAAAACTTCCCGGACGTAAACGACCGCCATCAGGGACGATTGCAGAAGATGCTTAGCTTTCGCCTCAGAATTCGCGCCCACATCGATAATA
>JAGOJP010000044.1 GCA_017995055.1 Candidatus Omnitrophota bacterium | reverse complement strand
CAGGAGAGGGTCAACACCCCTTGGAGCGTTTCCGGCAGAGGGGCGTCTTTAAGGGGACGCATCGCGGTTTTGAGCCGGTCCATAGACCATTGAGACAAATCCGTGCTTACGCTAGCGCCGGTCAGCTGAATGCTTTGTTGAGCGAGGTCAAAGGTGACGGTGCTTTTGAATGTTATATTGGGGGTGTCGTTCTCGTAAGCCAGGGATCCTTCCAGCACAAAGGGGTCTTTGAGCGAAATATTTTTGGCTTCCAGGTTGATATCCTGGGCGTTCAGGGATATACCCGGAGACACCTCGGGCATCGAGACCGCGGCATCTTTTAAATGGACATCTGCCACGAAGGGGCCGAGCCCCTGGGCCGAGACTTCAAAATTTTTAAGATCGACGCGGATATCTCCCGTGAGTGTTTCCGGGAAAGGCGTTCCCGGGGGGATCAGCCCCGCCGCCTGGACTTTTTTGAGGGGGATGGATTTCAGGTCAACCCCGGCGACCCCTTGGGGGATGGTGACGGTCTGGCGGGCGATATCCAGTAAGGCGTCTCCGGAAAAATGAATGTTGGGGGCCGGATTGAAGATCCCGGCGTTGAACACAATCTGGAACGGGGTTTTTCCGTCCAGGGAGAAATTGCTAATCTTTAGGTCGATGGCATCGGCTTCTAAGGAAACGCCGGGGGACACATCGGGGAGGATGCAGGCGCCCTTGGACAAGGAGGCGTTGATGAGGACATCCCCGAGGCCTTTAGCGGAAACGGTCAGCTTGGGTATGGTTGTCTGGAAGCGCCCTTTAAGAACTGTCGGCAAAGGAACCCCCTTGAGCAAAGGGAAGCGGCGCAATTCATCCAGGGCCAGGGTGTCCAGGTCCGTGGTTATGTCCAGATTCGAAACATCCGCGGACTGGTCTGCCAAATGGATCCGGGCGTTCGACGTGACACGTAAATTCTTTTGGGAACTTAAGACCGCGGCTTCCAGGAGTATTTCAAAGGGCTGTGTCAGGGAAAAATTGTTAATGGAAAAATTCAGCTGCGTCACGCCGAGTTCGGTGTGTGGCTGCGTGGACAGGTCGACAACCCGGATTTCGGCGTCCTCGATTTTGAGCGCCTGAATGAGCAGGGCCGGCAAGGCCATGGTTCCCTTCCCGGAGGAAGCCGGGGCGGAAGGTTGGGCGGTCTGGGTGCCGAGGGTTTGGACGTTGAATACGCCGTCAGCATTACGGATCAGGTTGATACGCGGGGCGCTGATGAGAATGGACGGGATAGAGATGTCCCGGGTCTTAAGGAAGGCCAGGAGATCCACCCCGGCCTTGATCTGGTGCGTGGAAAAGAACGGCTCGGAACCAAAGGCCGGATTGTCGGCGATCGTGAAGTCCGAGAGATAAAAACGGACCCCTTCGGTCAAGGAAACGCTGAGCTCGATGTCCTGGAAATCAACGGCGCGGCCGAGTGCTTTTTCGGCGGAGTGAATCAGGGGTGTTTTGTATTTTTTGATATCAAGATTTCTAAGGAAGAAATATCCCCCGATGCTTCCGACGACTAAGAAAACCAGGAGGCCAGCCAAAAAGATTTTTAAGATTTTCCAGAAATTTTTCATGGGTTCCTATTCCTTAATTTGATGGGTCAGGGGAAACATGGTTTTTAATTTTACCGCAATTGCCGTTTAAACTGGTCCCACGGGAACCTGAGCCCGGGACAGTCTGTTCGGCTTTCTGGCACATGCCGGTGTCCTAAGATATTGTTTTTAGGGATGCGATAATATCGTTTAAGGTCATTGACCAGATAAACCAGAGACCCCATTTGCGCCGGGGAGACGTTTTCCTGGTTGAAGTCCCCGACCAGGCATATCCCGATGGCGACGCTGTTCATATCGGAGGCTTTGCAGTGAGCCCCGTGCTGCTGCTTGAGCCAGCGGGGTGTTATTTCAATAAATCCGTCCGGTTTTCCGCTTTTACCGTTATCGATGACAAAATGATAGCCGATACTGTCCCAGCCTTTTTCCTGATGATGACGATGGAACTGCAGGGAACTCCCTTCTTGTGTGCCGCTGTGGTGGACGATGATATATTTCCACCGGCGTGAAGGGAAGAGCGAAATCACCTGTTGCGGGGTGCTGGCAGCCGGGATATTTAATATTTGGCCCATTTCCAGGGGCTGGTCCTCTCTGAGATGGTTTACTTTGACAATGGACGCCATGGGAACATTGTAAATTTTGCTGATCCGCCAAAGAGTCTCTCCGGGAGCAATTGTGTGAGTCCTGTCGTGCCTGGGAGCGGACGGCGCGGTGCTGGGCAAAGAGCGGGGCTGCATGGTGCCGCATGAGCTAAGAACACACGTAAGGAAAGCCACGAAACAGAGTGACAGGAAATTTTTCCCCGTATAGGAATGGAACAGGATGTTCATTAAAGATTATTGTAAATCTTTATAAAGGCAAGTCAATATGTAGCCTCATAAAATTTTTTAATCCGGGTAGGGAAATTTTTTTGTGGTTCCCGGGTGTGGTATAATATATTCTCAATCAGAATTTTGTTTTGCTGTTTATTCGGACATCTTTTTTCCAGGAGCGAAGACAATGAAAAAATGGGCCTTGGTGCTTTTGGGGAGTCTCGTGTTGACTTCCCCTGTGTATGGGCAGGAAATGCTGACAATCAAGGGTTCTGGTACGATGGCCAGAGTTGTTCAAGAAATGGCAGAAGCCTATTTGGAGCACAACCCGGATGTCATTATATCCGTAACCGGCGGAGGGTCCAGCACAGGACTGGCGGCGCTGATGAACAGAAAGTGCACTATCGCGAACTCCTCGCGGGCCATGACCAAGGAAGAAAAAGCCGAGGCCCGGGCTAATGGAGTTGATCCTGTGGAGGTCATTGTTGCCCTGGACGCATTAAGCATTATTGTCCATGGCAGCAATCCGGTGGAGAATTTAACGGTGTCTCAGCTCGTCCGGATTTTCCGGGGAGATATCAGAAATTGGAACGAGGTCGGAGGGGAAGATGCCCCTATTGGTTTGTACGGCCGGCCGGCCTATTCCGGCACGTATGCTTTTCTCCGGGATGAGATATTGAAGGCGGACTACCCGAGGAACGTGATACAACTTAACGGGAACGCTGAAATGCTGGATGCGGTGGCAAGAGACGCCTCCGCTATCGGGTTTGTGGGGGTTGGTTATTTAAAGAATGCGAAGGATGTTCGTGTCATCAAGGTGGCCGCTGACTCCGGGACCGGCTTTATCAGCCCTTTTGACGCATCCGCGGTTCAAAGCGGTCAATATCCGCTTGCCCGGCCGCTGTATCAATATGTGCATGGCCTGTCGGCGGAACAGACTCAATCTTTCCTGCTTTTTGAACTGAGTGAAGAAGGGCAGAAGATTGTTGCCGAAAATGGATTTGTCGTTATTTCTGAGACCGAAAAAGAGATCAACAGGAAAAAAGCGGGTCTTTAAGAACGGAGACAGGGGCCGTTGTTAAGCTGAAATATAAGGCCGTCCTGGAAACGGCCCGGAACCGGTCAGCCGGGGAAGGGCTTTTCCCGGGAGGGGGTTTCCCAGAAAGTTAACTTTATCCGATCCCCATTTTATTTCCGCCGTAAAGTGTGTTATTATAGCTCATTCGTATCTTGCCTGCCTTGGTTTGTCCCGCAAGAGAGGACCCGAGGTTAAACACGGGTTAATAAGCCCTAATTGCAGAGGAGTTTTTCATGGATATGTTAAAAGTTATTCTTGAGCGCAGAAGTATACGAAAATATACCGGGAAACCGGTCAGCCGGCAGCAGCTTTGGGCCCTGGTTCAGGCCGGCATGGCCGCGCCCAGTTCCCGCGACACGCGGCATTTTAATTTTGTGATTGTTAATCATGAACAGACGATTGAGAAACTGACCGAGGGGCTTCCTTATGCGAAAATGCTTTTGACGGCCAAGCATGCTATCGTTGTGGTGAGCGATTTATCGGTGGCTCATGGTGGGGCAGAAACGGATTACTGGCTGCAGGATTGTTCTGCGGCCGCGGAAAATATCCTGCTCGCGGCCCAGGCCTTGGGATTGGGGGCTTGCTGGACGGCGGCCCATCCGCGGCCAGACAGGGTCGCGCATGTCCGGCATATCCTGGGGCTTCCGGAACACACGGCCCCCTTATGCGTCATTGCGGTCGGCGTTCCCTCTGGGGAAGAGAAGCCCCGTGACAAATTTGATTCTTCACATGTATTTTGGAACCAGTGGGGAAACACCGCTGATTCACAGTAAACGTGGGGTCGTTTTTTTGTGTGTTTTTGAAATCCGGCGGATTTTTTGTTTGATCCCGCAAACATGTTTTTTTAAAATTATGTGCTTATCGCCGGGTTGTGCCTATTATATGGATAAATCAAAGTAAAGTTTTGGGAGGAAGACAACGTTAATGTTGTCTTTTTTTTAACATGAAGCCGGCCTGGGCCAACGGTGGAAGAAAAAGTATTCTGGCGCGCTTCCTCGCCGTTGGTTTGAGGGTGGAGGTTTTCTAAAGAGCCTAAGTCCGGGGGTGCAGGGACCGTAGCGGAAAAGACTGGGTTCATCAGACAAAGGGGGATATGATGCCAAAAAGAAAAGATATTAAAAAGATTCTTATTATCGGTTCCGGCCCTATTATTATCGGTCAGGCGTGTGAGTTTGATTATTCAGGAACTCAGGCCTGTAAAGCCTTGAAAGGGGAAGGCTTTGAAGTCGTGCTGGTCAATTCTAATCCTGCCACGATTATGACGGATCCCGGGATAGCCGATAAAACTTATATTGAACCGCTGACGGTAGAAAGCGTGGCGGCGATTATTGAAAAAGAGAGGCCGGACGGGATTTTGCCAAACCTCGGGGGCCAGACCGGCCTTAATCTGTGTTCCTGTCTCTATAAAAAAGGGGTGTTAGAAAAATATGGCGTGGAAATTATCGGGGTTAAAGCGGAAGCCATTGAACGGGGAGAAGATCGTATTGTGTTTAAGGCAACAATGAAGCAGCTCGGGATTTCTATGCCTTTGTCAGAACCGGCTTTTTCGGTGGGAGAGGCGGAAGGGATCGCTGAAAAATTGGGGTACCCTGTCGTGGTGCGCCCTGCGTATACCCTGGGTGGAACCGGCGGCGGGCTGGTCTATAATATCGAGGAGCTTCGGTCTGTCGTGGTCCGAGGATTGGACGCAAGCTTGGTCCATCAGGTTCTCATTGAGGAGTCTGTTTATGGGTGGGAGGAGCTTGAGCTGGAGGTGGTCCGGGATGAAAAGAACCGGAAAATCACGGTGTGTTTTATCGAGAATATCGATGCCATGGGGGTTCATACCGGAGACAGCTTTTGTGCGGCCCCGATGTTAACAGTCCCTCCGGCGCTGCAGAAACGGATGCAGGAGTTGTCTTATAAAATCGTGGATGCCATCGGTGTGGTCGGGGGAACCAATGTCCAATTCGCCCATAATGTTCAAGACGACCGGCTGGTTGTCATTGAGATTAACCCCCGCACGTCGCGTTCGTCCGCCTTGGCCTCCAAAGCCACGGGGTTCCCCATTGCGAGGATTTCCACGAAACTGGCGGCCGGGCTCACACTTGATGAGATCCCTTATTGGAAGGACGGGACCTTGGATAAATATCAGCCCGGTGGAGATTATGTCGTTATCAAGTTTGCCCGCTGGACTTTTGAAAAATTTCCTCAAGCGAAAGACATCCTGGGAACTCAAATGAAGGCGGTGGGGGAGGTCATGAGTATTGCCAAGGATTTTAAAGAAGCTTTCCAGAAAGCGATCCGTTCTCTTGAAATTAAACGTTACGGGTTGGGCGGTGTAAAAAATTTCAAAAGCCTGTCTCTGACGGAATTGAAGCAAAAGCTCGCAATCCCTTCCAGCGAAAGGATTTTTCTTATGTATGAAGCGTTGCGCCAGGGGATAGACGTGGACGAGCTGTATCGTTTGACGTGTATCGGGAAATGGTTTATTGGGCAGATGAAGGAGCTGGTTGAGTTTGAAGAAGACCTGTTACGCTATACCTGGCAGGAGCTCCCTGATGAGAAATTGAAGAAGGCGAAAGAGTGGGGGTTTGCTGATCGGTATCTGGCGTCTCTTTTCGGCGTCAAGGAAAAAACAGTGAGAGAGCGGCGCCTGGCCCTTGGGATAAAGCCTGTTTATCACGCTGTCCCGGTGAGCGGCGTGGATAATGCGGCGTATTATTATTCGACGTACCGGGAGGCCCAGGATCAGGCCCTGGCCTCTTCCGGCAAGAAAAAAATCATGATCCTCGGCGGAGGCCCAAACCGCATTGGCCAGGGCATTGAGTTTGATTATACCTGTGTGCATGCAGCGTTTGCCCTGCGGGACGAGGGATATGAATCGATTATGGTGAACTGTAATCCCGAAACCGTGTCAACAGATTACGATATTTCGGATAAACTTTATTTTGAGCCCCTCACCGTTGAAGATGTGTTGAATATTTACGCCAAAGAAAAGCCGGACGGCGTTATTGTGCAATTCGGGGGCCAGACGCCGCTTAACCTGGCGCAGGAATTAAAAGACAATGGAGTGCCGATTTTAGGGACCTCGCCGGAAAATATTCATTTTTCCGAAGACCGCGAACGTTTTCGCGAAAAAATGATAGAATTGGATATCCTGCAGCCGGAAGGCGGGACGGCCCGGTCCTTGGAGGAAGTGTTTCAGATAGCCCGCCAAGTCGGGTATCCTTTGATGGTGCGGCCTTCCTATGTGCTCGGTGGACGGGGGATGGAAATTATTTATGAGGAGGAGTCGCTGTTGCGTTACGCGCAGGAGGCCATTAATGTGAGCCCGGAGCACCCTATGCTGATTGATCGTTTTTTGGAAAAAGCGATTGAGACCGAGGTGGATGCGCTTTGCGACGGGGAAAATACCTATGTCGCTTCGGTGATGGAGCATATTGAATTGGCGGGGGTTCATTCCGGGGATTCTGCGTGTTCCATCCCCAGCCGGACGATCAGCCCGGCCCATTTGCGGACGATCCAGGAATATACGGCCGTGATCTCGAAAGCCATGAAAGTTGTCGGCTTAATGAATCTTCAATACGCCATCTGTGGGGATAAGGTCTATATCCTGGAAGCCAACCCGCGGGCATCGAGAACCGTACCGGTGGTTTCCAAAATCACCGGTGTCTCGTTGGCAAGGATTGCGACGCAGATTATGATGGGGAAGAAAATCAAGGATTTCCCTGAACTGAAGGAGAAGAAAATCCCTTACGTGGGGGTCAAGGAAGCGGTTTTTCCTTTTAATATGTTCCCGGAAGTGGACCCTGTCCTGGGGCCAGAGATGAAGGCGACCGGGGAGGTCATGGGGCTGGCCGATAATTTCGGCCTCGCTTTTTATAAAGCCCAGGAGGCCGCCGGGTACACATTACCCCTCGAAGGCAATATCCTCCTCACTGTGGCGGAGAAGGACCGTGATCAGTTGTTGCCGATAGCGCAAAAAATCGCCGGGCTTAAATTTGTGATTTACGCCACTGAGGGGACCAGCCGTTTCCTGACAAAACATGGGATCGCCAATCAGGAGATCAAAAAACTGGATGAAGGTCGGCCCAACATTGCCGATGCGATTAAAAATGGGGAATTGCATTTGATTATCAATACTCCTATCGGTAAAGCCAGCAAGCAGGATGATAGTTACATTCGTATGATGGCGATTCAGAGGAAAGTCCCTTATGTAACATCCATTGCCGCCGCTCAAGCGACCGTGGATGGGATTGAGGCGATGAAGCATTGCCAGCCGGTTCCGTTATCTCTGCAGGATTATCATAAGCTGATTCAGGAACCACGGGGGGAACTTAACATTGCTACGAAGTAAGATCATCAGTATCCCGGATGGATCCGCCTGCGCTGAAGACCACGGACATATTCGTGGTCTTCGGCTTCGGGGATGCACGTATGTTCGGGCGTCGGATTCTTCCGCCCAGCGAGTTGTTCTTGGGGATCCCACCCCTGGGCGCAGGGTCCATTAAAATTTTTAAGCCTGCGTAACTTTTCAGCCGTTTCCGTTGTCTAACTGTGCAAAGAAAGAGTGTGAATCTTGGCCTGAAGGCGAAATCTTTAAGCCATTTAAATGGACGGAGAAGCGGTCTATGAAGAAAAGTTTGATCCTGGGAAGTGTTGTGCTGAATTTTCTTATCAGTCCATCGGCGGCTCAAACACCGGCTGGTGCGGCTTTGACATGGCGGGATTGCGTTCGGGAAGTCCTGAAAAACAACCCGGATTTAATCAGCGCGGCTGAATCCGTTCATCAGTTTGAGGCGGATAAGCAGATCAGCCGAAGCTCCTTGCTTCCGCAGATCACTTCTGAAGTGGGGGCGCAGACGTCTAAATCCGGGAGCCAGGACAGGGTCGAAAAGTACTCGTATTCGGTCAGGGGGCAACAGTTGTTGTTTGATGGTTTTAAGACCTCTCACGCCGTCGGGGAGGCCGACAGCAAATACCGGGCCGCCCAGTATAATTATATGGTGGTTTCGTCGAATTTGCGTCTCAATTTGATGACCACCTTTGCCCAACTGCTGCGGGCCCAGGACATGGTCCCCCTCGCAGAAGCGATCGTGACCCGGAGGCAGCAGAACCTTCATCTGGTGCGATTGCGGTATGATGCCGGCCGTGAACATAAAGGGTCTTTATTGACAGCGGAGGCTGACCTGGCGAACGCGGAGTATGAACTTGAGCAGGCCGTCCGGAATTTGTCCTATGCTCAGGTCAAATTAGCTCAGGTGCTTGGATGGGATCACAGAATTCCTTTGAAGGTCACGGGGGAATTTCTTTTAGCGATGCCGGATCGTGAACTTCCCGATCTTCAGGACTTGGCCGATACTACTCCTTTTCTTCTTGAATTGGCGGCCCAGAAGGATGCCGCCCGGCACCAGGTGAAGTCTTCTCAGGCTGAATTTTTCCCGAAAGTATATTTAAACGCTTCCCTGGGGCGGTCTGCGGAAGACTGGCCCCCGGAAGACAATAATTGGGCGGGGGGCGTGAGCGTGTCGTTTCCTTTCTTTGAGGGGGGGAGCCGGGGTGCGGGTGTCGTTAAGTCAAAGTCTTTATTGAAACGGGCGGAAGCCGAAGAGCGCAGTGGCCGGGATACCGTTATTTTGACTTTAGAAGAATCCTGGGTGGGGTGGCAGGATGCCGTCGGTGCGGTGGCTGTCCGGAAGAAATTTTTGGAGGCGGATGAGGAGCGGGCCAAAATCGCCAACGCCCAGTATGCGGCGGGTCTTATCGCGTTTGATGATTGGATTATTATTGAGGACAATCTGGTCAATTCCCAGAAAGCATATTTAAACACTCAAGCCAATGTATTAGTGGCCCAGGCCACCTGGGCCCAGGCCAAAGGAGAGATCCTGGAACATGAATAAAAAAATATTTTTACTTGTTTTAGCGGTAGCCGTTGCGGTGGGGTTGACTTTGAACGCCACGAGGGGAAAAAGTTCCGCTGCTAAAATGCAGGAGACGCATCCTTTCACGGGAGATATCCGGGTGACTGTTTCCACGACGGGAACAGTGGAGCCCCAAAACCGCCTGGAGATTAAGCCTCCCATTGCCGGCCGTGTCGAGGAAATCCGTGTCCAGGAAGGGCAAGAGGTTCAAAGCGGAGATGTTTTGGCTTTGATGAGCTCGACGGACCGGGCCGCCTTGCTGGATATGGCCATGATCAAAGGGGCGGAGGAGTTGAAATATTGGCAGGAGGTCTATAAGGCGACGTCTCTGATTGCCCCGATTAACGGGGACGTGATTGTGCGCGCGGTGGAGCCGGGGCAAACGGTTACTACAAGCGATGCGATTTTGGTGCTTTCTGACCGTTTGATTGTCAGCGCGGATGTCGATGAAACCGATATCGGGCGCGTCCATGTAGGGCAAAAGGCGGTGGTCGGGTTAGATGCGTATCCAGACATTAAAGTGAACGCGCAGGTTAATCACATATCTTACGAGTCCACCCTGGTGAATAACGTTACGATTTACGCGGTTGATATCGTGCCGGAGAGCGTACCCGAGGTCTTTCGTTCCGGTATGAGCGCCAATGTCGAGATTATCGTTCAGGAAAAGACGGGCGTATTCCTGTTGCCTTTGGAGGCCCTTTCGGATCAAGAGGGCCATACGGTTGTTCTCGTCAAAGACCAGGCGTCCGGAAGTCCGGTCCCGGTGTTTGTCCAGACCGGGATCAGGGATGACAATTATGTTGAAATTGTGTCCGGCCTTTCTCCGCAGGACACGGTTGTTTTGCCGGAACAGACTGTTAGCCTTCCTGCAGCCCGCACCTCCGGGAAAAATCCCTTTATGCCTTCCCGACCGGGAAGAGGAAAATGAAATGATCACGTTACGGAATGTTTCCAAGACTTACAGGGTCGGGAATATCGCGGTCCATGCTTTGCGCGGCGTTTCTTTGGAAATTAAAGCCGGCGAGTTTGTCGCGATTATGGGCCCGTCCGGGTCCGGGAAGTCCACATTGCTGCATATCCTGGGGTTCCTGGATCAGCCGGATGATGGGGAGTATTTTTTAAATGGGCAGGGGGTTAAAGATTTGTCGGATGATGACCTGGCCAATATAAGAAACCAGTTTGCCGGGTTTGTCTTTCAACAGTTTCATTTGTTGCGGAGGATGAGTGCGCGGGATAATGTCAGCCTGCCCTGTATTTATAGCGGGGATCAGGGGGATATGACCGGGCAGGCCCTCCGGTGCCTGGAGGCTGTAGGTTTGCAGGACCGGGCCCGGCATTGGCCCAGCGAGCTTTCCGGGGGCCAGCAGCAGCGTGTCGCGATCGCCCGCGCTTTGGTACGCAACCCGATGATCATTTTTGCCGACGAGCCGACCGGGAATTTAGATTCGGCCAGTGAACGGGAAATTATGGGGATTTTGAAGTCTTTAAATGAGCAGGGGAAAACTATTATTATGGTCACCCATGAACCAGAGATTGCCGGGTACGCGGGAAGGGTGATTATGATGCGGGATGGCCGGATCATTTCTGACCAGAGCAAAGAGGCCGGCCTTTCGGGTGTCCCGCTTGGCGGGGCGGCTGACGCGGGGGGCTATCCGGTACGCTCTTTATGGAAAAAAGAAGAATGGATCGGGCACTTTCGCCAAGCCGCGAACGCGATCCTGTCCAATAAAATCCGTTCCTTGCTTTCCATGCTGGGAATTTTAGTGGGTGTCGCGGCCGTTATCGCGATGCTGGCGTTGGGGTCGGGGGCGCAGGCGTCCATGGAGGAACAGCTTAAATCCATGGGATCGAACCTGCTTTCGATCCATGGGGGATCCAGTCGGATCCGACATGCGGCCAGCGAATCCGGAACGGTGGCCCGGTTTTCCTTAGACGATGTTAAAGCGATGCTTACCTTGAAGGCGTATGTCAGGAAAGCCTGCGGACTTGTCCGCGGAAACGCTCAGGCCGTTTACCGGGACGAGAACTGCAGCACCCGGGTGCAGGGGGTTGGATATGACTACGGCTCTATGCGCGCCACGCTTCCTGAAAACGGGCGCTGGTTTACAAAACAGGAATTTCAGACCAGGGAGAAAGTCGCGATTATCGGCATGACCGTGGCGCAGAAACTATTTAAAGACGTAAACCCCTTGGGGAAGATTATTAAAATGAACCGCCTGAGTTTCCGGATTATCGGCGTTGCGCCATCCAAGGGGTTTTCCGGCCCGAATGATCAGGATGATGTTGTCTATATCCCCGTGACAACGGCAATGTTCCGGGTCCTTGGAAAAAATTACCTGGATGCAATTTATGTAGAAGTGGCGGACGCCGGGCTGATGGAGGAGGCCAAAAAGGAGATAGACGCTTTTATCAGGAAGCGGCATAAGTTGTATCAGGCGGAAGATTCTTTTCGTATCCGGGACATGAGTGAAATCAAGGACATGCTGAGCAGTACGACGAAAACAATGAGTGTGCTTCTGGGATGTATCGCGGCTATTTCCCTGGTTGTCGGGGGGATCGGGATCATGAACATTATGCTGGTATCTGTCACAGAACGGACCCGTGAAATAGGGCTGCGCAAGGCCATTGGCGCGCGCAGGCTGGATATCATGATACAGTTTTTAATCGAATCCATGGTTATGACGTTTACGGGGGGGCTCATGGGGATCGCCGTGGGCGCTGGTATTGCCTTGCTTCTGTCGTCTTGGGCGGGATGGGCGACCCGGCTTTCCGTGTTCCCGGTTGTACTGGCGACGTCGTTTTCGATTGTCGTAGGAATTATTTTTGGTTTATGGCCAGCTCAAAAAGCCGCTGGTTTAAAACCGGTGGAGGCGTTGCGGTATGAGTAAAATTGAATTTCCCGCAACTTTTTAGGGGCTTTATTTGTCTAAGTGAATGTAGGGCAAGGGACGGATCGTGCCTATGGAAGATATATCTTTGGATGTCATCCGTAAGGCCTCAGAGGGCGATGTTGATGCGTTTGAGGCGGTTTTCAGGAAATACGCAGATTATATTTTTAATATCGCGTTAAGAGCCACGCATAATCAGGAAGATGCTCAGGAAATTACTCAGGAGGTTTTTGTCTCGGTTCATCATAACCTGGGCCGTTTTAGATTCGAATCGGGTTTTAAAACCTGGATTTACCGGATAGCCGTTAATATGACTATTAATTATTTAAAGAAAGAATCAAAACATCGGGACGTCGTGGACTATGATGATGCGGCGGGTGTGCCGTGGGTGCGGCCGGAGATTTATGGCCGGGCTGACCAGGAACACCATGAATTTTTAGTCAATAAATTGTTGCGTGCCCTAACTCCGGAACAACGGGTGTGCGTTATATTGAGGAACATTGAGGGCCTGACGTATGAAGAAATCGCTCAGGAACTGGGTGTTAACATGAACACTGTCCGCTCACGCTTGAAGAGAGCCAGAGAAAAACTGATATCACTCGGGAAGGAGGCTTCTGCTTATGAATTGTAATCAGGTTCGGGATTTTATTCTTACCGATTATATGGATGACCGTTTATCCGGGACAGTCTTGAATGCAGTGAAAGCCCATCTTTCAAAGTGCCCGGACTGCCGGGAATTTGAACGCGTGGCCCGGCAGGCGGCCGTAGAGCCTTTTCGGGGGTTGTCGATGGCCCACGCCCCGGATGAGGTCTGGCAGAATGTCCGGGAACGGGTCCTGGAGCAGGACCGCCGGTGGTTTCCATCCTGGAGAACGGTTTTCGGGGGTGTCTGGAAAAATCTGTTTGAGGCGAAGTCTGCGGTTGCGTGGGCGGGATTTTGTTCTGTTTTGATCGTGACGTTTGTTGTTGCCCAACATATTTCTCACCGGAAATTCCTGCAGGCGCAGGATAAAGAGCAAGTTGAGTATCTCGCTTATCTCATGGGGTATTCTGAAACAGCGTTCAGCGGGACTAGCGGGTACGGGACGGATATAGAAGCCGTGTTTTTATAAGGAAATAAAAAAAGGGGTGCACGTATGAACAAAAAAATATTTGTGGTGATGATGTTTGTTCTGTGGGGGGGGCTGGGCATGACCCCCGGCGTCTGGGCTCAGCCAACGGACGGACCAGAGGGAGGTTTTTTTGAAGAGGGATCCCAGGCAGAAGATCCCGGTGACCAAGGGAGGTTAGTCCAGCGCCGGAAACAGCATTTTGAAGAGATGGCGAAGGAATTGAATCTCACGGATGATCAGAGGAAGCAGATTGAGTCCCACCGCCAAGAGCATATGCAGGAAATCAAAATGGTGATCGAACAAATTTTTCAACTGAGGAAATCCATCGGGGAGCAGCTACAGCAATCCCGGGTCGATCTGGATAAGGTAAAACAGCTTCATGGGCAGATGAAAGAGCTGATTTTAAAAAGGGAAGACTTGATGCTTTCCGGGATACTTCAAATTCGGGAGGTATTGACGGCGGAGCAGTTTACCCTGTTTAATCAAAAGATGGGACAGATGCGGAAAATGTTCAGGGACAGGGCTCGTATGCGAAGGTCTTCTCCCGTTGAGGATTCAGAATAATGGGAAAGGGTTTTGATTCATTATAAGAGGAGTGATATCTGCAGAGGGTAACGGGAAGCCGCCGGTTCTTCGGGAACCGGCGGTTTTTTATCCGCATCCGCCTTCGCAGAAGATCATGGGCATACCAGACGGGAAATTAATAAGGTCTTCTGTTTTGGGGATGTTCACAAATATGTTCAAAAGTCTGATGATTCCGCGAAGCGAATTGTTCATGGGCCCCACACCTGTGGGCGAAGGGGCTTATTCGCAGATTTTTTTGATCATGTTCTTGACAGTCTGGGGCGATGTGGTACGATACTTAAAATACGATTTTAGTATTATTGTTCTCCAAAGCAGAGAAGAGATATGTCGCCCGACGTCCGTGAAAAAATTCTTTCTGCAGCTGAAAAACGCATGATGACCTTCGGTTACCGTAAAGTCCTCGTGGATGAAATTGCCCGGGATTTAGCGATGAGCAAGAACACGATTTACAAACATTTTCAGAGTAAGACGGATATCGCCATCCTGTTGTTTGAAAGACTGAAAATTCGGATCAATAAGAACCAGCAGGACGTGCAAGCCCGTACATCTGACCCCCTGGAGATCATTTATCAGAATGTTTCGTTCCTGCAGAAAGAGCTTTCGCCGTGGTTTGAGCATTTTTTAAGTGATATTAAGCAGGAACTTCCGGCGCTGTGGGACGATTTTACCGCTTTCCGGGCGGAAAAGATTCTAGAAATCGAAGATTTGGTCAAGGAAGGGATTCAGAGAACAGAGTTCCGCCCTATTGATCCTGCGATGGCTGTCCGGGTTTTTCTGGGTGCCGTTGAAAAATGCACGAATCCGGAAGTTTTGCAGAACGAGAATGTGTCTTTTCAAAAAGTTTTAGAAAACGTGCTGGATATTTGGTCCAACGGGATCAAAATGCCGCCGAAACCGTAAAGGAGAACGCGATGATGAATGTTTTGTTTGTAACACCGAAACTCGGGTCTTGGGCCACGCACGGGACGCATGTCGCTCCTAACCAGATGCATGCCCATTGGGCGGCTTACGCGCGGCAGCAAGGGACCATCAAACCGGACGTCCTTGACTGTAAAGCCCTGAATATAGAATGGGACGCGATGTTGGCGAAGGTTAAGGAAAAAAATCCGGATGTCGTTGTCTTAGGGGATGTGCTGCATTCATACGGCGGATTTGCCGTGCAAAAGTATTTTAATGACGCAGCGGCTGCGATTAAAAAAATCATGCCGGCTGTCACGATTGTCGTGGGAGGGCTGTGGTATTCTTATTTAAGTGAAGACACGCTCCGGAAGAATCCCGCTATTGATTTTGTCATTATGGGAGAAGGGGAAGTTACTTTTAATGAATTGATGGCCGCTTTGGGGACGGGGCAGACGGATTTCCGGAATATCGCGGGGCTGGCGTCCCGGGTCTCTGGGGAGGTCGTTCTGGGGCCGGTCCGCGAGCTGATTCAGAATTTGGACAGTTTGCCGTTACCGGCGTACGAATTGTTTCCTATGGAAAAGTATGTCGGCCATACGTACTGGAAGCCCTTCGTGGAGATCGTCACGTCCCGGGGGTGCACGCACGGCTGCACGTTTTGCTACGAATGGAGCGAGCACGATCCCAGGGCGCTTAATGATTTTAAGCGTTGGCGCGCTAAATCCGCGGGCCGGGTTATTGAAGAGGTGGAGGCGTTGGAAAAGAAACACGGGGTGCGGGTGATGGTGATTCAGGAAGACAATTTTAACCTGAATCCCAAGCGGGTCCGGGAGTTCTGCCAGGAGAAAATCAAGCGGAATCTTAATATGAAATGGGTCAGCCTGGGTTGTGCCAGCGACTGGGTAAGGTTGGAGGGGGACATCCCGCTGATGAAAAAGGCCGGGATGTTTATGGCGGTCTTCGGCATCGAGGTGGCAAGTGACGACGAACTGCGGAAGCTCGACAAAGGTATCTCGGTGGAGCAGATTTACAAGACGATAGACATCCTGCGGCGTAATGATATTGCTATTGTGGGGGATATCATGATCGGGTTTGATTATGATAACGAGGAAATTATCAAAAGACGCTTTGAATTTGCCGAACAGGTCGACCCGGACGTGATGTGGGTGGGATATCTGACACCGCCGCCGGGCTCGCCCATATGGCAGGACGGGATCCGCCGGGGATGGATTAAGCCGGATCAGTTGGATATGTTGCAGTGGGACTTCCTGCATCCGGTCATCCCGACGGAACATTTATCGATTCAGGATTTGGGCCGGCTGGGGGCTTGGGGGATGAGAGAATTTTATTCCAAGCCCGGCCGTATTCAGAGAATCCTGGAAAGTAATTTTGATGAATTAGCGAAGTTGTGTTTTAAAGATGTCATGTCCGGGATTTCGAAATGGGAAGCGGGTGCGGTCCGAGGGGAAAAGCATATTTGACCGCGGGATAAAATAGTTATTGCGCAAGCAGGGGTTTTGGTGTATTTTGCACTATTATAAGTGTTAACAATGAGGTTGAAATTCCCGATACCCTTTTGTAAGGGGAGGGGCCGCAGGATGGTCTTGCCGGCCTAAAACGGAAAGAAAGATTAAGAACGCCCTTAGGTTATTGTTGTCAATCTGTATGAAGATTGGTAAGGATGACTTGGGGGCGTTTTTTTTTGTGTCCTTATTGGGAGTCCCTTTTCCCAGGAATGTCTATGGTCCTTAGGGCCGATGTTTTTAT